>CAYJNT010000079.1:1303-7929 GCA_964370945.1 uncultured Hyphomicrobiales bacterium
CCGCGCAATGCTGTGCAGCCGACAGACCGAAGCCGGAGCGAGCGCTACGCTGCAAGCCTGCGGGGAGTGCGTTCGATGGAGCGTATCAAGCTATTGGTCCCGGTGCCGGGCGTCGTGCCGGTCACCTGCATGCATTGCGGACAGAATGCGCGGTTCGTTCGCTCGATGCCGGATTCCACAGGCCGCCCCTGCCGACATCAAATATTCGAATGCACCGGATGCCATCGCCGGGTGATGCGAGCGGTCGGAATCGATCAGACAAGCGATGCCGAGATCGAAGCGCTGGCGGAACGGATCGCCGGCGTGCCGCCGCGTCCGCGCTGAGAGATTATTTCGCGCCGCTCGCGCTCGAGAGCGATTGCGCAGCCGCCACAGCGTCCGGTGCGAGCACCTGCATCATCGAGCGGCGGATCTGGATGCGCTGGCGCAGCGAGTTGATCGCGCGATTGGCGAGCCCGTGCGGATTGGAATCCTGCTCGACCGCGGTCATCAATGCGGCCGCGAGATCGGTCGGCGTGACGGTCAGCCCGGCTTCAATGAGAACCGGATCGGCCTGGACGAAGGTCCAGGCTTTCTCGAAAGCCTCGGCGAGCAATTCAATGCCGGCCTGATCGAACGCCAATTCCTGGGACATATTCGCTCTCTCGCATTCGCTCGCTGGCAAACGGATTCACGCTCGGAACGGATGAATTGTGCATGGCCGTGGCGCGGAAGGCGAGCGCTTTTGTTCGGGCGCCCACAATCGCGCATCGGATTGTCAACAAAACATCATGACGGGGAAATGAAACCCCCGCCCTGGCGTCGGGGGGATCGGGGACCAGGACGGGGCGTTTCAACGTGTCCGTGTCATTCGGAACGCCGGAGAAACGCGGATTCCGACGCTTCGTTCCGGCGCGGCGGTCATTTTGCCTGTGACGCTTTCGCGCGGTTGCAGACAGTTTTCTTCAACTGCGAGCACGCGGGAACTTTTTGCGCGCGGCGGACTTTACGCCGCGTCGAATATTGCATCGGAAGGACAGACCATGTCCCTGACGACACTGCTCATTATTGTCTTGCTGGTATTGCTGCTGGGAGGCTTTTTCGGACACCGGCGTTACGGCCCGCGCGGGCTCGGCGGCGTGCTCGGCATCGTGCTGATCATCATTCTGATTCTGTGGCTCGCCGGCGGCGTGCGCGTTTAGGTTCTTTTCTTGAACGCACGCCGCGCGGCAGCCCCACTATTCAGAACGGCCGAATTCGCAGCCCGGCTTGGTATAGAGATAGCGTCCGATGCCGTAGCGGTCCGTCACCACGACCGGCTTGCAGAACGCGGCCCATTTGCGGTCGCGCGCAATGGCTTCCTTCCGCTCGTTTTCGGAATCCGGACCCGGCGCGTACCGGAGATACGTGTCGCGCGCATATTCGCGGTAGTTGAGCACGCAACTGCCATAGCGCCAGCCGCCCGTACACGAGCTGGTCCAGACCTCCGCGGCCGCGGGCTGCGGCAACGCGGCAAACGCGAGCGCAAGAGACGCGGCAGCGGCGCTGCGGCGAAGAATGATCGTTAACATGGACGCGATCCCTGTCTGCGTTTCGTTGCATTGAGGGATTGCAAGGCCGATGCCGGGATTGGCGTGCCGTTTGGGGACGGAAAGCACGTTGCGCGGACGCATTTGTTAACGGCTCGTGCCAAATCGGGAACCAACGGCACGCAATTGGGCTTTCCCCTGTCGGCGCTTACGCGAAGCGCGGTCCGTTGCGCGGCGGGAGCAAACCATTTGCGCGCGACGTCAGGAGCAAACCATTGAACGTCGAGCCGAAACGGCGGAGTTGGGATTGGGCGATACGCAACCCCTCCCCCGGCGTGCGCAATCCGAGCCCGCTGCGGGATCCGGCCGAATTCTGGCGCGCGATGGCGCAGGCGGCGACCATCATGATGGGGATCCTGCTCTTCGGCGCGTTTCTCTATGTCGCGCGCGGGCTGCTGTTGCCGATTCTTAGCGCATTGGTCGTGAGCCTGGCGCTGCGGCCCTTGGCGGTACGCGGCGCGCGCCTCGGATTGCCGGTCTGGTTTTCCACGCTGGCGATCGTCGCGCTCTTCGTGACCGGATTTTATGCGCTCATCGTCGTTCTGTCGGAGCCGGCGTCCGACCTCCTCGCACGCTCGCAGGAGATCGGCGCGACGATCCGCGAGAAATTCCGCTTCATGGATCGCCCGCTCTTTGCGTTGCGTGAATTGCAGACGGCGATCGTGGGCAGTTCGGGCCTTGCGGTCGAGCAGAACAATGTTCTCGGCAGCGTGATGGCGGCCCTGCCACCTTTCGCGCTGCAGCTCGTGCTGTTCCTGGCGACGCTGTTCTTTTTCGCTTTCAGCGGAAATGCGATGCGGCGCACCATCGTGAATGTCTTTGCAACCCGGGACGGGCGGCTGCGCGCGCTGCGCGTTGTCGGCGATATCGAGGCCAACCTGTCGAGCTACCTCATCACGGTGACGATCATCAATCTGGGCGTCGGCATCGTCGCAACCCTCGTTACCTTCGCGCTCGGTTTTCCGACGCCGCTGTTATGGGGCGCACTGGCCTTCGTGCTCAACTACATTCCCTATGTCGGGCCGGGCATCATGCACGTGATCCTGTTCGTGATCGGGCTCCTCACCTTCGACACGCTATGGCTGGCGCTGATTGCACCGCTGTTCTTCATGGCATTCACCTTCGTCGAAGGTCACTTCATCGTGCCGAATGTCGTCGGGCGGCAATTGCTGCTGCATCCGCTCGCGGTGTTTCTGTCGCTCGCCTTCTGGGCCTGGCTGTGGGGCCCGATCGGCGCCCTGCTCGCGACGCCGATCCTGATCGCGGTGACGGTTTCGCTCGACCATCTCTATCCGCGCGGGAGCAAGCTGCTGCCGGGCTAGCGCAGATTGCGTAAACTTATCTGCGTCGCGCTGCACTGCGTCCGGGACAAGCGCCTACCAGGTCACGCCCGCCTTGAGCATGTAGCTGCGCCCCGGCTGCGGATAGGCATTGAAGGTGCCGAGCGTGCTGCCGAAGCCGAACGGGAACGGGCTTGCGATCGCATAGTCGAAATAATCGACATCGAAGAGATTCTGCACGGCGAACGACCAGAAGAATTTCTCGATCTCGCCGCCGACGCGCACGTCGACGATGGTGTGCGCGGGAATGAGCGGCTGCAGATTGGTCTGATCGTTGTCCATGCGGCGCTGGCCGATATAACGCACGACCGTGTCGAGGGTAAGCCATTTCTGCCAGATGTCCCAGGACAGGCCGGCGCTGCCGGTCCATTTTGAGACCAGCGGCACATCGTTGCCCTCGAAAACACCATCCGCAAACTTCGCGCGCGTGAACGCCAGGCCGCCTTTCAGGCGGACGGCATCCGAGACGTTATAGGTCACGATCGTCTCATGGCCGTACCGCCGCGTCGGATCGAGATTGGTGTTCGTCACGTCAAAATTCGGCGGCGGGCCGAAGCGGAAATGGATTTCGTCGGTCAGGCGCATGTCATACATGCTCCATTGCACATTCAACGCGCCAAAGCGGAGCCTGACGCCACCCTCGAGATCGTGCGATTTCTGCGTGCGCAGATCGAACGTGGTTGGAACGCCGCTGAGCGCCGTCACCGCCCCGACGCGCTCGTCGACATTCGGCACGCGGAAGCTTTGCGCCATGCGCCCGAACACGGCGAAATTCTCGTTGAAACGATGCTCGGCGCCGAGGTGATAAGCGCGGTTGGTTTCGCTCTTGTCGAGCGGAATACCCTGCGTATCGACCGGAAACCCGAAAAAGAACGCGACCGCACCCGGCGCATTCGGGTCGAACGTGTCGCGTGCCCTGAGCTTGGTTTCCTGTATACGCCCGCCGAACG
Organism: uncultured Hyphomicrobiales bacterium; assembly: GCA_964370945.1. Lineage (GTDB taxonomy): Bacteria > Pseudomonadota > Alphaproteobacteria > Rhizobiales > Xanthobacteraceae > Pseudorhodoplanes. Next base: position 5,162 of record CAYJNT010000079.1, read on the forward strand.
ATATGTCGGTCGACGGCAGAATGGAAACCGTCTGCTGCCAATAGACGCCTGCATTGCTTTGTGTGAGATCGTAGCGATGGATCGGCGCCGCGCCGAGGATTTGCGGCCGATCGGAATCGTAATCGGCGCGGTAATAGTCAAATCCGCCGATCGCCTTTGTCGGCAAGCCCATGATGCTCGAATCGATCTTCACGCGCGGGGTGAACGACGCTGTGGTGAGCGTCGTGTCCGTGGCCGCTCTCCCGCTGGTGCTGACCGCGGTCTCGGAAGCCACGAAGAATTGCGACTGATCCGCCTTGCGGCGCACGCCGCCATCGACAATGACTTCCCAGCCCGGCGCCAGCATGCGGGTGAACCCGCCCGTGATGTTCTGACCTTGCTTCGCCGCCCAATCGAACGGCGTGAACGCACCCTGCCGCTCGGTCACCATCTTGTTGATGCCGGCGGAAGGCTGCACGCGCCGATGGCCGGGCAAGCCAAGGGTCTGATCGTCGGCGGACAGGTTCAGATACAGGCTGCCCTCGTTGGTCGAATAGCGAAAATCACCGACGCCGTTGTACTGACGGTATTCGTTGTTGTCGCGATAGCCCTGTGATGCAACGGCATTCGAAAAAATGCTCGCCGACCAAGGGCCGTTCGACCCTTGCACCGACGCATTGCCCTCGCGGTAGCCGAACGAACCGAACGCGCCCTCAATGCGGCCGCCGGGCTTCAGTCCAACGCCGTTCTTGGTGACGATATTGATCACGCCGCCGATCGCGCCATCGCCATAGAGCACCACGCCGCTGCCGCCGCGGGTGATTTCGATTCGCTCGATGCTCTCGCGCGGAATCGAAGCGAGATCGACGCTCTGGATGTCGAGATCGTTGATGCGCCGGCCGTTGACCAGAAACAGCGTGTTGGACGCGGCAGCAGCACCGAAACCGCGCATGTCCACCTGACTGCGCGCGGCATTCACGCCGCCAAACAGGTTTTGCACCTGGATGCCCGGCTCGCGCGACAGAATGGCCGGCAGCGTTTGCTCCGGCGAGCGTGCAATGTCTTCGGCCGTGATGACGCTGGTCGACGTGCCGACAATGCCGCCGCCGAAAACGCGCGTGTCGGTCACGTTGATCTGCGGCAGCACCTGATCTTGCGCCTGTGCAGGCGCCGCAAACCCGGCAACGGCAAGAATCGAAACACTACGTAGCAAAAATCTCTTCGTCTTCGCGTCCAAAGAAACGTCCATGACACATCCCCATTGGCCTCCGATCGAATCGGAAGCGCCCCGTGACTGACCGGCTGCGAAGCGATGAACGCATGCGTCATTTCACCGGCAAATCGGCCGGCACAACACACACAGTTTCTCGTTGGTCGTGAGGGCTTTTCCCGCACGGCCTCGCAACCGGTCTCGATGTCACCGCTGCGAACAGCCGCTCCGTGTGGACGCCCCGCCCACGGGATGGGTGACGGCGCTGGCAGGTCTCCTGGCTCGCGGGTCGTGGCCTTTCGTCCGACCTTCCCGGAAATCCGATTTCGCGGATGTCCAGTGGCCTTATGCGGACGAAGGCTCGCCGCTTACAGTTGCGGGGGCAGCCACGGATTACTGCATCATTGCGAATGACAACGACGCGGCGACCGTGTTCCCTCTTTCCTCCCCGGCGCGACCCAGGGAACCAACGCGTCGCGGATCATCTCTGTGGCCGAATTAAGAGTCAAGACGATGGATGACGAGCCAATTTTTCCGGCCGGAATCACGCCGAATTAAAACGGCCGCGGAATAAGACGTCACAAGGAATGTCAAATACGGCGCCATCGAGCGCCGCATCCTTTTTTGTGCATCCTTCCCTATCCTGCGCTCGTCCCCCGCGCGGGGGATGCCGACGCTCACGTCAGGCAGTAATTTCGAGTACATTGTCGGGAGGCCCAAAGAGATTCTGGCGTGCAATGAACGCCGACATCGATCCCGAGCAACTCTCCGACGTCATTGGCAAGATTTACGACAGCGCCGTCGATCCGGCCCTGTGGCCGGTGGCGCTCGAGGGAATGTGCGGCCTGATCGGCGCAACGCAGAGTTCCATCTCCATTTATGACTTCCGGCAGAAATCGGTTCACTGGGCTTCACAATGGGGCGGCGATCCCTATTGGATGAAACTATACGCCGAGAAATACGCGCCGATGATGCCGTTCTGGCAGATCATGAATCTCTATGAGCTTGGTGAAACCGCGAATACGCGCAGCCTGGTCGAGAGGATCGGCAGCAGCGAGGACGAATTCCGCAGCAGCCAGTTCTTCCAAGAGTGGGCGAAGCCGGCCGGCTATCACGACGTTCTTGGCTGCACCATCATGCGATCTGAAACTCAGATGGGCAATTTCCAACTCTACACGCCGCCAACGCGCGAGTTGATCGGGCCGCGCGATCTCGCGATCGCCGATCTCTTGTTTCCGCACGTCCGCCGCGCCGTCATGATCGGCAATTTGCTGGATATGCGCGCGATTGCCACTGCGGCATTCGAGGCGACGATTAACACGCTCAATGTCGCCGTCGCGTTGGTGGACGCCGACGCCAACGTCCTGCATTCCAATCGCTCCGCCCAGGCGATGTTCAGCGCCGGACGACCTATTCTGTCGCAACGCGGCGCGCTGAGCACGCATGACACGAGTGCCACCACCGCTATCCGGCAAGCCGTCAGCCGCGCCGCCGCGAATGAGAGCGAGCTTGGATCCGGCGGCATCGGAGTCCCGATCAGGGACCGGAACGGCGAGCCGCCGTTCACCCATTCCATCGC
>CAYJNT010000079.1:8029-13438 GCA_964370945.1 uncultured Hyphomicrobiales bacterium
CGCTTCGGGAAAGAACCGCGCCGCGACCGCCATCGCGCTCGGCATCGCGGATTCCACGGTCAAGACCCACCTCGCCCGCGTATTCGAGAAGACCGGAACCTCGGAGCAGCCTGAACTGGCGAAGCTGATCGCGAGCCTGACGGCGCCGGCTTTCATCAAGCCCAACGGCTAGTGGTTCAATGCTTCGCTCGCTTTTCCTTACGGCCCAAAACTGATCGTCAATCCTCCGCCCGCAAAATAGCTCGTCTCGGATTCGAACTTGATGTGGGATGGTCCAAGGCTCGTCAATCCGGTACTCGGAAACTCAATGCCGGAAATTCCCGGGACCTTGCTGTCGCGGCTGACACCGGCGAAGCCTTTGATCTGGAAATTCGAATTGACATGGATGGCAACCTTCGCCTCCGCGCTCGTCAGGAACGTCGTCACGCGCGCGGACTCCGCGACCGATGATGTGAAGACAAGGGTGGAGGCTGGAGAGTGCAAACTGTCGCTTGCGAATAAAGACGCCGAACGGCTCGCCCAGCCGGCGGTGCCGCCAAGACCGAAGGTCAACCAGGTGGTGACATCGTAGTTCAAGTCGAGACCGATTTTCCCGCCCCGATCCTTCCACTTGAGCGCCGCATTCAAATCGTAGCTGTTTCCGCCGCCAGCGATCGCCGGATACGGCGCGCCATCGACCAGAAGTTTCTGCGCCAGATTGTGCTGCGTGCGTCCCTCGCCGGCGAAGACGGCAACCGACGGCGTAAGCGTGACCGCGCCGAACCTGAAATCGCTCTTGCCGGTCAGGCTGATATCCCAGCTGCGATGGTCGCTGGTCAGCGCCGACGGCGTCGTGCAGGTGGAAGCCTCCGCAACCGAGGAGCGCAGGCGGCGTCACGATGCCAAGCAGATTGACGGAAATCACACTGGCGTCGAAATTTGCGGTGTTCGCGAAACTGGTGCCGTCGGCCTTCAGATAGGAGCCTCCGATTTCGACGCGCGTGTTCGACCCAAAGACAAACGGGAGAACATGACTGGGAAAAATATAACCGATCGCGCCCCTGAAGCCGGCGCCGTCAACGCGCGGGTCGTGTTTCTCGCTGTTCCTGACGTCGGTCGCCGGCGCGCCAACCGCGCGGTAGCCGATATTTCCGACCGATGGAAGAGATTGACCGAGTGGTAGGCACCGTCGACCCAGAGATAAACGCCGCTGGCCGATATCTGACTCACCGCACCTCGCGGCGATTGGGCGTTTGCGGCCGAAGCCGTCATCGCCATTGCGATCAACATCATGCCGATGACTTCGCGCTGCATAGACCCCTGCTCCGCCGTTTTGATCTCTGGACGGATTCGTAGGGAACCAGACGGCATCCAGCGTCCCCCGTGCGGACGATAGGACGCGGATGCGCAAAGCTTGTGGCGTGCGGGTCACAGCGGCGCGTTCGCCCTGCGAAGGACCTGCCGTTACCGCCGGCGCATCCCCCGTGTGGCGGACGACAAGACCATGCGCGCAGCAATACTCTGATCATGGGTGGAGATATTGACGAACGGAGCTACCATGATCATTCGTCGAGACTACAGGACTGCCGCTCTCTCCATCTTTGCCGTGATCGCGCTGTCGCTCGCCTCTTCGCCGGAAGCTGCCGGCCGCGCCCGAAATCAGGATCATCGCTTTGGTGGGCAGGCGATTCCGGGCGGCCCAAGTATCCGATGGCCGGGCCATAGCTTTAACCCAACGGGCACGACCGTCCGGCCACTCAACCAGGATCACCGTCCCGGCGCCAACGTGCCGCGGGTCGTCGGTAAGGGCGGCACACCGGTCCCTCGGGGGTCGCAGCAGGGCTGCCACCGCACCCAAAGCTGCCGCTAGAATCCTCCGGCGCCGGTGTGCATTCTTGCGGCCGGCATCACAGCAACGAAGCGAACGATCCCGCAAGAGTATCGATCGGGCTCGGTGATCGCCGGGCCCGTTTTATGGCACGCTGACTTGTGCGGTCTCGGCCAAAATCCAGCGCAAATAGGTCTGCTCCACGCTTTCGAGCGGCAGAACGAGGATCGCGGGCGTGGTGTAGGGATGGCTCGCTTTCACCGCCTCGGTCACGCGACCGGCCAATGACGCGCGGGTTTTCAGGATCATCACCGCCTCCTCGCCGCGCTCGATTTTGCCCTCCCACCAATAATGCGAGATCATGCCGGGCAGAATGTTAACGCAGGCCGCGAGGCGTTGTCCGACGATGGCCGCGCCGGCCTTCTCCGCCTCGACAGCGGAAGGGTAAGTCGTATAGACGAAGACCGCGCGTTCCATCGTAAAGTCCCTCACATGAGCCGCTCGCCGTCACAATATGAGCGTATCGCCTTCGTGGCGAGCAAGACGCCGGAAGCCACCGAGGCGCTGGCCAAGCTTGCCGCGCATTATGGCGATGTGGCGCCGGAAAAATCCGAGGTCATTGTCGCGCTCGGCGGCGACGGGTTGATGCTGCAGACGCTGCGCAGGTTCATGCGCTCGGGCACGCCGATCTACGGCATGAATCGCGGCACCGTCGGGTTCCTGATGAACGAGTTTCAGGACGATGGCCTGAAGGAACGGCTCGCCGCAGCCATCACGGCGGTGATCCACCCGCTGGTCATGCGCGCAACCGACATCGGCGGGAACACGCACGAGCATTACGCCATCAACGAAGTCTCCGCCTTCCGCCAGAGTTACCAGGCGGCGCGGCTTCGCATCCTGATCGACGGCAAGGAACGGCTCGCCGAGCTCGTCGCCGACGGCGCCCTGCTCGCGACGCCGGCCGGCTCGACCGCCTATAACCTGTCGGCGCAGGGCCCGATCATTCCGATCGACGCCCCTCTCCTCGCACTCACGCCGATCAGTCCGTTTCGTCCGCGCCGTTGGCGTGGCGCTCTGCTGCCGGACAAGGCGGGCGTCACGATCGAGGTGCTGGAAGCAGAAAAACGTCCGGTCGCGGCCGTCGCCGATCACGACGAGGTGCGCGACATCACCAAGGTCGATGTGCGCATGGATCATTCGATCGCGATCAAGATGCTGTTCGATCCCGGCCACAGCCTCGACGAACGAATCCTGCGCGAGCAATTCGGATATTGAGGCGCTGCGAAAGCACGCCGCTTCAGGAGAACGTTATGTCTGACAAAGCGACACGCGGTGTCGTCATCCACGCGCCGAAGGATCTGCGGATTGAAACCGTCGCGGCCATCGCCCCCGGCCCGCGCGACGTGCGCGTGGTCATCGAGACCGGCGGCATCTGTGGTTCCGATCTGCATTATTTCAACCACGGCGGCTTCGGCACCGTTCGTATCAAGGAGCCGATGGTGCTCGGACATGAGATCGCGGGAACCGTCGTTGAAGCCGGCGGCGCCGCCGGCGCCATCGCGGTTGGAACGCGGGTCGCCGTCAATCCAAGCCAGCCTTGCAATGAATGCCGCTATTGCCGCGAAGGCATACGCAACCAATGCATGAACATGCGGTTCATGGGCAGCGCGATGCGCTTTCCGCATGTGCAAGGCGGATTCCGGCAAAGCCTGACCGTCGATGCGGCGCAGGTCGTGCCGATCCCCGGCCGGATGACGATGGCGGAAGCAGCGATGGCCGAGCCGCTCGCCGTCTGCCTGCATGCGGCGCGGCGCGCCGGTTCGCTGATGGGCAAGCGGGTCCTCGTCACCGGCTGCGGACCGATCGGCGCGTTGATGATCCTCGTATCGGCGCATGCCGGCGCCGCCGATATTGTCGTGACCGACATCAGCGACTTTACGCTACGACTCGCCAGGAGCATCGGCGCGTCGCGGACGATCAACGTCGCGGCCGAGCCGGACGGCCTGAAGGACTACGCCGCCGACAAGGGAACATTCGACGTCCTGTTCGAAGCCAGCGGTCACCAGTCCGCTTTGACCGCGGCGCTCGACGCCGTCCGCCCCGGCGGCGTCATCGTCCAGCTCGGCCTCGGCGGCGACATGACGCTGCCGATGAATGTCGTGGTCGCCAAGGAAATCGAATTGCGCGGAACGTTCCGCTTCGATCCGGAATTTGCCCTCGCCGTCGAGCTGATGAGCAAGAATTTGATCGACGTGAAGCCGCTCGTGACCCAGTCGTTGCATTTCGATCGGGCGAGAGAAGCGTTCGAGACCGCGGGGGACCGGTCGAAGGCCATGAAGGTGCAGCTCAGCTTCGCGTGACCGGCGCCCAAATCTAAACCCTTCGTTAACGACGATTCTTTACCTTGGACAGGCAATGGCCGGGCCCTCGTCCGGCGTGGGCCCGTTCATGATCCGCATTGATTTCCATCGTCTGCGTTTTGTCGTCATCGACGACAACGCCCATATGCGGCGCATCATCCGCACCCTGCTGCACGGCTTCGGCGCGCGCGAGGTGCATGAGGCCGAGGACGGCGCGACCGGCCTCGAGGCCTTCACCCATCACATGCCCGATATCGTGATCACCGACTGGGCGATGCCGATTTTCGACGGCCTCGAACTGACCCAGATGATCCGCCAGCCGGGCTCGAACGGAAACCCGTTCGTTCCGATCATCATGCTGACCGGCCATTCCGAGAAAAAGCGCGTGATCGCGGCGCGCGATGCCGGCGTCACCGAATTTCTGGCCAAGCCGCTGTCGGCGAAAGCCCTTTACCAGCGCGTCCTCAATGTCGTCGCCAACCCGCGTCCGTTCATCAAGACCAAGACCTACTTCGGACCGGACCGGCGGCGAAACGTCAAGGAAAATTACAATGGCCCCGAACGTCGCAAAGGCGGCAAGGCGGAAGTCATCGCCCAGACGCCGCTGATCGACAAGGCCCAGGCCGAGCATTAAGAGATCCCAGGAGCTAGCTGCGATGGTCCGCCCCAAAAATGACCGCACAACAACCGCGGTCTATGACGATCACGAAGTGATCACGCCGCCGAACCGGCTGGTGAAGGCGATCAAGAAAGTCACGGTTGCGATCCCGGAAGACGATCCGGTCGAGCGCGCCGAAACCGCGTTGAACAAGCTGTCGACCGAATTCAGCTCCTGGATGATCAAGGAATGCGACCGGCTCGATGCCGCGCGCCATGCGGTCAAGAAATACGGCTTCGGCAAGAAAACGCTCGACGAATTGTTCCACGCCGCGCATGACATCAAGGGCGACGCCACAACCTTCGGCTATCCGGTCGTGGCGCCCGCCGCCGAGAGCCTGTGCCGCGTGCTGGAATATTCGCCGGAAGCCAGTCGCATCCCGCTGGCGCTCATCGATCAGCATGTCGATGCCATTCGCGCCATGGTGCGCGAATATGCGAGGCCCGACGCCGAACAGATCGCTTACGCGCTGACCAAGAAGCTTTGGGACGTGAGCGAGGAATTCCTGACCGAGGTCAACAAGGGCCGGCCGGATTATATCAACGACATCATGTCGCCGCCGCTGGCGCCGAACGGCAAGGGCT
>CAYJNT010000080.1:0-7432 GCA_964370945.1 uncultured Hyphomicrobiales bacterium
CATCACATTGCGCTTGCCGGGCACGGTCTTGCGCTCGTCCGGGGAATGGCCCTGCACCTCAGCGCTCGGGCTCTTGACCCGCAGATATTCCGCCGGCAGCTCGAAGCCCTCGCCGTTGTCGAATTTCACCGACAGGGATTTCTTGTCCTTGCCCAGCCGCAATTCGGTCGGCCATGGTCGGGAATTTGGCCGGGCGCCTTGATCCGTCATTGAACCGTCTCCCCAAGCCCTTACTTACCGCCCTGCAACATGGAACACCAAGCCGCATGACGCGGATGCGCAAAAGCGCCTATATCTGCACCGGGTGATCTGTCACAATCAAAGCGTGATTTCCGCCACAGCAGGAAAACGCCGAAAAAAGACAATGAACGAAAGCATCCAGCGGCAATTCGACCTCGACCGGAACGACGCGCACAAGGGTCCTTTGGTGGATCCGTTCGCGCGGCCGATCAGCTATCTGCGGGTGTCAGTGACCGACCGCTGCGATTTCCGCTGCGTCTATTGCATGTCGGAGCATATGAGCTTCCTGCCCAAGGCGGACCTGCTCTCGCTCGAGGAACTCGACCGGGTCTGCAGCGCCTTCGTTGCCCGTGGCGTGCGCAAATTGCGGCTGACCGGCGGCGAGCCGCTGGTCCGGCGCGGCATCATGACCCTGTTCGCCTCCCTCTCGCGGCATCTCAAAAGCGGGGCGCTCGACGAACTCACCCTCACAACCAACGGATCGCAGCTCGTCAAATACGCGGCTGAACTGAAGGACTACGGTGTCCGCCGCATCAATGTGTCGGTCGACACCCTCGATCCGGACAAGTTCCGCGCCATCACCCGCTGGGGCGACGTCAATCAGGTCATGGCCGGGATCGACGCCGCGCAAAAAGCCGGCCTCGCGGTCAAGATCAATGCCGTCGCCCTCAAGGGCGTGAACGAGAACGAATTTCCCGCTTTGATCGAGTGGGCGCATGGCCGCGGCATGGACCTGACCCTGATCGAAGTGATGCCGCTTGGCGAAGTCGGCGAAGGACGCCTTGATCAATATCTGCCGCTCTCGCTCGTGCGCGCGCAGCTGTCGGAGCGCTACGAACTCGCCGACATCGATCACCGCACCGGCGGTCCGGCGCGTTACGTGCAGGTTCGCGAGACCGGCGGCCGCCTCGGCTTCATCACGCCGCTCACGCACAATTTCTGCGAATCCTGCAACCGCGTGCGGCTCACCTGCACCGGCGCCCTGTATATGTGCCTTGGCCAGGAAGACGCCGGCGACCTGCGCGCGCCTTTGCGCGCATCCGAAAGCAATACGCTCCTGCATTCCGCGATCGACGACGCCATCGCCCGCAAACCGAAGGGGCACGATTTCGTCATCGACCGCCGCCACCAGCGCCCCGCCCTGCAACGTCACATGAGCGTCACCGGCGGCTGATCCGGCGGCGCTGTTTTCGGAATTCGTCCTTGTCTTCTCACGCAGCAAACCGGCGCGGCATTATCGCGCTCATCGCCGCCACCGCGGCCTTTACCATCAATGATGCGACGGTAAAGCTTGTCACCCGCGCGCTCCCGACTGGGGAAATCATATTCATCCGCGGGCTGATGACCGTCATTTGTCTTGCGGGGGCCCTCGCCGCGATGGGGCAACTTGGCAAGATCACGACCCTGCTCAATCGATGGGTGGCGATCCGGTCCCTTCTGGATGCCTGCGCCACGACGTTGTTCGTCACCGCGCTCGTTCGGATGAACCTCGCCGATCTGATCTCGATCATATTGGCGTCCCCGCTGATCATGACCGCAATGTCGGTCGTGCTCTACAACGAGAAGGTCGGATGGCGACGCTGGACCGCGATCGCGGTCGGCCTCGTCGGGACATTGTTCATCGTCAAACCGGCGCCCGGTTCGCTCGATGTATGGGCGCTGCTCGGGCTTGGTACCGCTTTCGCCTCGGCCTCGCGCGATCTCATCACGCATCGCCTCAGCCCAAGAATTCCTTCGCTTGCGATCGGCACCGCCGCGTGCGTTGCCGTCACGATGGCGGGCGCGCTGATCGGGCTGACCGAGCAATGGCGCGTCCCGAACGGAAACGAATTGGCGCTCCTGTCCGGCACCGCCGTCTTTTTCAGCATCGGCATTTATCTTCTCGTCAAAGCCTTTCGCGGCGTCGAAATCTCCGTTGTGTCGCCGTTCCGCTACACGCTGCTGCTTTGGGGGATCGTCGCGGGATACGTGATCCTCGGTGAAGTACCCGACAGATGGTCGTTCATCGGCGGCGCGCTGATCGTGGGCAGCGGCATCTACACGCTCCACCGCGAGGCGGTGCGACGCCGCGACCTGACCGGCACCAATCCTCCTCAATAGCGCCCGGGCGAGACCCTTCGGGTGACAAGAAGGCCCCGGAGATCGACTCCAGGGCCTGGTTCCTTGAACGCGACAATCGGAATCAGGTGCGCGCGCGCATCCGCATCATAAAGCTGTCGAAACCGAGTTCGGCGACCTGCATCCATTGATAGGAATCGCCGCGGAACGCGGTCAGGCTGTCGAGCAGTTTCTTGAAGTTGGCGTTGGTCGCCGCGATCTCCGCATAGATCTCGTTGGCGGCCTTGTAGCTCGCCTCCATGACCTCCTGCGGGAACGGACGCAGCACGGCGCCGGAGCCGACCAGCCGCTTGAGCGATTGCGGATTCTGCACGTCGTATTTTGCCGTCATCCAGACGCCGGCATCGTGCGCCGCAGCCTGCACCAGCGCGCGATAGGCCTTCGGCAGTTCGTTCCACTTGTTCAGGTTGACGAGCAGATGCGGCTGCGCGCCGCCTTCCCACCAGCCCGGATAGTAATAGTACTTTGCGACCTTCTGGAACCCGAGCTTTTCGTCGTCATAGGGGCCGACCCACTCGGCGGCGTCGAGCGTCCCTTTTTCAAGCGCGGGATAGATATCGCCGCCCGCGATCTGTTGCGGCACGAGGCCGAGCTTGGCCTGGATGCGTCCGGCAAACCCGCCGATGCGCATTTTCAAACCATTCATGTCGGCGACGGACTTGATCTCTTTGCGAAACCAGCCGCCCATCTGGCAGGTGGTGTTGCCGGTCGGCATACCCCAGCAATTATAGGTCTTGAGGAAATCGTTGATCAGCTCCATGCCGCCACCCTGGAATTGCCAGGCATTCTGCTGACGCGTGTTCAACCCGAACGGCAGCGCGGTGCCGAAGGTGAAGGTGGGGTCCTTGCCGAAATAGTAATACGTCGCCGTATGGCCCATCTCGACCGTGCCGTTCTGCACGGCGTCGAGCACCTGCAGTCCGGGAACGATTTCACCGGCGGCGAAAACCTGAATCTGGAATTTGTTGTCGGTGGCCTCGGCGATGCGCTTCGCCATATATTCCGGACAGCCGTACAGCGTGTCGAGCGATTTCGGCCAGCTCGCCGTCAGGCGCCATTTCACTTCCGGCGTCGATTGGGCAATAGCCGGCGCTGCCACCGCGGTGGCCGCAAGGCTTGCTCCCGCAGTCTTCAAAAACTCACGACGTTTCATGGCGTTTCCCCTGTTGCTCTTGCCGACCGTCCGGCGCTTAGGGAAACCACATTCCGAACGTCGAGCACTCCTATCGCCGACGATCAACGCCCGATCATAGAGTGCAATCCGGTGGCGTGAATAGCGGATTGCCAAAAAGAAAAACCCCGGGACGCGAGCCCCGGGGTTGCATTGTTGCAGTGCCGTTTCAGATCAGGTCTTGGAACGGGCGCGGATCAGGTAGGTGTCGAAGGTATATTCGGCGACCTGCCACCACAGATATTCGTCGTTGCGGAACGCGACCATGTGGTCATAGACCTTTTTGAAGTCCGCGTTCGCGGCTGTGGTTTCCTTGTAAACCTCAAGCGCAGCATTGTAGCAAGCATCGAGCACTTGCGAGGAATACGGCCGCAACTGGGCGCCGCCGGCGACGAGCCGCTTGAGCGCGGCCGGGTTACCGGCGTCGTACTTCGCGACCATCCAGGTATTGGCCATCTCGGACGCCGTGCGGATGATCGATTTGTAGGCCGCCGGGAGCGAATTCCATTTCTCGAGATTGATGAAATTGTGCAGCATCGCGCCGCCTTCCCACCAACCCGGATAGTAATAGAACTGCGCAACCTTCTGGAAGCCGAGCTTTTCATCGTCATACGGACCGACCCACTCGGCCGCATCGAGCGTTCCCTTTTCCAGCGACGGATAGATGTCACCGCCCGCGATTTGCTGCGGCACGACACCGACCTTCGTCATCACGCGGCCGGCGAAACCGCCGATGCGCATTTTCACACCTTTGAGATCTTCAGGCGTCTTGATTTCCTTGCGGAACCAGCCGCCCATCTGGCAGCCGGTGTTGCCGGCCGGGATGCCGTAGAGGTTGAATTTCTTGTAGAAGTTGTTCAGCAGTTCCATGCCGCCGGCATGGAATTGCCACGCATTCTGCATGCGGGTGTTGAGACCGAACGGCACCGCGGTCCCGAACGCAAAGGTCGGATCCTTGCCGAAATAATAGTACGAAGCCGTGTGGCACATTTCGACGGTGCCGTTGGTCACGGCGTCCGCGGCCTGCAGACCGGGCACGACCTCGCCCGCGGCGAAGACCTGGATCTGAAACTTGTTGTCGGTCGCTTCCGCAACCGCCTTGCTGAAGACTTCAGCCGCGCCGAAGATCGTGTCGAGCGATTTCGGGAAGCTGGATGTGAGACGCCATTTCACTTCGGGCATCGATTGGGCGATGGCCGGCGCTGCAACCGCGGATGCGGCGAGACCGGCACCAGCCGTCTTCAAAAATTGACGACGCTTCATTTACTTCTCCTCCCAGAGACAATTGGAAAATCCGCGCAAGCGGCACTCCCCGCTTGGCGATGAACCACGCGGCTGGCGCCACCATAGCCATCACGAGAGGTAAATCCAGTCAAAAACGTATGCGGCGATATGAGTGTTCTGTAAGGTTCAGGAATGCAGTGCCTGCATTTGCCTATTATTTCGCCGGCCCTGATCTCAGCGCAATATTTATCCCGTCAACTTATCATACAAGTAAACGCAGGCGCGACGGAGTGCGCGTCAGGCTTCGATCACGATCTTCGGAACAGCGCGCGCTGCGCCACTGCCCTGCAGCTGGTCTCGCACCTTGCCGGCGATCTCCCGATAGATTTTCGCGTGCGGCCCGTCAGGCTGTGTCGCGACCACCGGCAAGCCGGAATCCGACGTCTCGCGGATCGCCATGTCGAGCGGCACTTCGCCGAGGAACGGAACTTTCAAGCGCTCGGCTTCCTTGCGCGCGCCGCCATGGCCGAAAATGTCGGTGCGCTCGCCGCAACGCGGGCACAGGAAGAAGCTCATATTCTCGACAATGCCGAGCACCGGCACATTCACGCGGTTAAACATCGCGATGCCGCGGCGTGCATCGATCAGCGCGAGATCCTGCGGCGTCGAGACAATGACAGAACCGGCAAGCGGCACCTGCTGCGCCATGGTGAGCTGCGCGTCACCGGTGCCCGGCGGCATATCGACGACCATCACGTCGAGATCGCCCCATTCGACTTCGCGCAGCATCTGCGTGATGGCCGACATCACCATCGGCCCGCGCCAGATCATCGGCGTTTCCTCCTCAATGAGGAAGCCGATCGACATCACAGTCAGGCCGTAGCTTGAAATCGGTTTGAGCCGCGTGCCGCCCAGAGTCTGCGGCCGCTCCTTGATCGCAAGCAGCTTCGGCATCGATGGCCCGTAGATGTCTGCGTCGAGGACGCCGACCTTGAGGCCGAGATCGCGCAGGCCAAGCGCGAGATTGATTGCGGTGGTCGACTTGCCGACGCCGCCCTTGCCGGAGGCGACCGCGATGATCGCCTTCACGCCAGGCACGCCGGCCGGACCGCTGCCGCGAGCGTGGCCGGGGCCGGGACTGTGCGCTTTCGCAGGAGCTGCCTGTTTGCCGCCGCCCGTGCGTTCGGCCGTCAGTGCGACCATGACCGACGAAACGCCCGGCATCGCTCGCACGGCATCTTCGACCTTCTTGCGGATCGGCTCCCACGCCTTCACCGCTGCGGCGTCGACGGTGATCGAGAAAAAGACCTTCCCTTCGCTGACCACGATCTCGGACAAAGTGCCGCTTTTCGGCAAGGGACTGCCGTCAGGGGCGCTGATCGCCGCGAGGCCATCGAGAATCTGTTGTTTTGTCGGCGCCATGGCGTCCTCCCGTTCCGTCTACATAAGGCCCGGAACAAGCAGGTCAACTTGCCTTGACGTCGCCGCTCAGGCGGTCAAATTGGCGCGCCAGGACCCGATCCATCGGGTCCTGGACTCTTTAGAGCCGCGCAATCTTGCGGCGAACCGGCTTCCACTTCGCCGGATTGCGCGGTTATTGACATCAGGTGGCCTGCAGAAGGCCGCTACACGGAGGACAGACGATGGCGAAGGTTGCGTTCCTGGGCCTTGGCGTCATGGGTTACCCCATGGCCGGGCACCTGAAGACCAAGGGTGGGCACGAGGTCACGGTCTATAACCGCACCACCGCCAAAGCCGAAAAATGGGCCGGTCAATTCGGCGGCAAGTTCGCCAAGACGCCGCGCGAAGCGGCCGAGGGCCAGGACTTCGTGATGTGCTGCGTAGGCAATGACAACGACCTGCGCGAAGTCACGCTCGGTGCCGATGGCGGATTTGCTGGCGTAAAAAAGGGCGCGGTCTTCGTCGATCACACCACCGCGTCCGCCGACATCGCGCGCGAGCTTTATGCCGCGGCCAAGAAAAGCGGCTTCGACTTCATCGATGCGCCGGTGTCAGGTGGCCAAGCCGGCGCCGAGAACGGCGTGCTGACGGTGATGTGCGGCGGCGATGCCGAACCGTTCGGCCGCGCGGAAAAAGTCATCGCGGCTTATGCGCGCGCCTGCAACCTGCTCGGCGCGCCGGGTGCAGGCCAACTCGCCAAGATGGTCAACCAGATCTGCATCGCCGGACTTGTGCAAGGCCTTTCCGAGGGCATCCATTTTGCCAAGCGCGCAGGCCTCGACGTCGAGAAACTGATCGCGACCATTTCCAAAGGCGCTGCGCAGTCCTGGCAGATGGAAAACCGCTACAAAACCATGGCCGCAGGCAAATTCGATTTTGGCTTCGCGGTCGACTGGATGCGCAAAGATCTCGGCATCTGCCTCGCCGAGGCGCGCAACAACGGCGCCAACCTCCCCGTCACCGCGCTTGTCGATCAATTCTATGCGGAAGTGCAGAAGATGGGCGGCAAGCGCTGGGATACGTCCAGCCTGATCGCGCTGTTGGATCGGAAATAGATGCGACGCTTCCATCATTCCGGGTCCGGCCCTTTGGGCCGTCCCCGAATGATCGATTAGAAATTGATCACCGCCCCGTCCTCGGCCACTACCACGCCCTCTGCCTTCGCCTCATCGGACCGCGCGAGCATGGTCGGATTCATGTGCGTGGCCATGGTTCGTT
>CAYJNT010000080.1:7442-11884 GCA_964370945.1 uncultured Hyphomicrobiales bacterium
CCTGATCGCGCGGCTCGACCGCTAGTGTGGTGGTTCAGACGTTCCCTTCATCTCCACGCCGAGTCCGACAAGGGAACGTCTGAACCTAAACCACACTCGAACTGCGACCTTTGCCAGTGTCCTTTGGAATCCGAAGTTCGCTATTTGGGGGCGCCGCAACGTAAAGCGAACTTCGGATTCCGGACACTGGCGGCCTGATCGTTAACAAGATGTAAATCGCCTTAAGCCTTCGCGCTCGGGCGCGCCGACACCTCGGCGTGCCAGCGCGTGATGTTTTTCAGTTCCGGCGGAACGGCGAGCTTTGCAGGCTTCATCAGGTCGATGGAGATCAATCCCGTGATGTCGGCGACGCTGAATGTGTCGGCGGCGACATATTGGCGTTTGCCCAATTCCCGGTCGAGAATCTGCAAGAACTCGATGACGCGCGGCTTGTTCGCCTCGCCCCAGGCCGCGATCTGGGGCTGTTGCAACTGCGCCATGCCGGGATGCAAATGCCGGAAGACGGCTTGGATCGCGGCCATCAGCGTCAGTTCGAGCCGCCGCTGCCACATTTCAACCAGCGCGATCTCGATCGGCCCGGTACCAAAGAGGGCTGGCTGCGGCTGCAGCACCTCGAAATAGCGGCAGATCGCGATCGATTCCGTCAGGATCGTCCCGTCGTCGAGAACCAGCGCCGGCAAGCACTGCAGCGGATTGATGGCGGCATAAGCTTCGCTCTTATGCTCCATCGCGCTGATATCCACAGGCTCGATCGGGACGGTGATCCCCTTCTCGGCCAGGAAAATGCGCACCCGGCGCGGATTTGGCGCCCGTCCCCCGTCATAGAGCTTCATTGTCCACCTGACCCTTCTTCCGCCATGGGATTTTACCCCGCCTTTAAGGCTGCTCTTAAGGATTTTGAGTGAGGTTTAGCCTTCCTTTTCAGAAATCTCGTGTTTCCCGTGCGTTTATAGAGTCTTGTGCGTATCCCATGACGAGTACCGCCAGCGACCAGCGTGAGGAAGTTGCGGCCAAGCGCCGCCGGGTCGCCCAGCAGCGCGTCCGCGATGCCCGCGACCGGCTGACGTCCACGACCGGCACGCGGCCGGTCTTCGACTACGAGCTCCTGCGCCTGTTCGCGCAAAACCGGCTATCGGCGTCGCTGGTCGTGCTTCTGCTCGTCACCACCGTCGGCTTCCTGTCGAGCCTGTGGACCGGGGCGATCACCGCCGGCATCTGGACCGCGGGCGTGTTGATGATCCACGCCGTGATCATCACCAAGTGCAAGCAATTCCTGTCGACGCCTCAGAGCGAGGTCAACATCAAGGCCTGGCGGCTGCGCTTCATCATGCTCGATCTGTTCTTCGGGCTCGCCTGGATGTTCAACCTGATCGAACCGATCGGAGTCGAGGAAGGCACCGGCACCTTCATGCTGTTCGTGATGCTGCTCGTGGTCGCCGTCTCGAGCATGCTGGCCTCGAGCCTGCCGATCGCGGTGTTCGCCGCAACCGTGCCTGTCACCGCCGTCGTCGCCGTCAATTTCATCATCAAGGGCTCGCTGCACTATTACATCCTCGGCATCATGGCGATCACCGCACAGGGTTATTTCCTGCTGCTCGCGCATCGCCTCTACTCCTCGGCGCTCGCGACGCTGCAGGCGCGCGCCGAAAAAGACATGCTGATCGGAGAGCTCGAACAGGCGAAGTCTATTTCGGACGAAGCGCGCAACCGCGCCGAGGCCGCCAATATTTCCAAGTCGCGCTTTCTTGCGCAGATGAGCCATGAATTGCGCACGCCGCTCAACGCCATTCTCGGTTTCTCCGAGGTGATGAAAAGCGAAGTCTTCGGCGCGCATGCCGTGCCTGCCTACAAAGACTATTCCAACGACATCCACACCTCCGGCCAGCATCTTCTCGGCCTGATCAACGAAATTCTCGATCTGTCGCGCATCGAAGCCGGCCGCTATGAACTGAACGAGGAAGCGGTGCCGGTCGCTGACATCGTGCAGGATTGCCACCACCTGCTCAAACTGCGCGCCAAGAATCGCGGCATCACGATTCACGAGTCCTTCGAATCGGATCTGCCGCGCGTGTGGGCGGACGAGCGCGCCATCCGCCAGATCTGCCTCAACCTCCTGTCGAACGCGATCAAGTTCACGCCGCAGGGCGGCGAAATCTGGATCAAGGTCGGCTGGACCGCGTCGGGCGGACAATATTTCAGCGTCAAGGATACCGGCCCCGGCATTCCCGAAGACGAAATCCCGATTGTACTGGCGTCATTCGGGCAAGGCTCGAACGCGCTCAAATCCGCCGAGCAAGGCGCGGGCCTCGGTCTGCCGATCGCGAAAAGCCTCGTCGATCTGCACGGTGGTACCTTCACGCTCAAATCCAAATTGCGCGTCGGCACCGAAGTGATCATTGCGCTGCCACCAGAACGCGTGATGTCGGCGCTCGCTCCGCTCGAAGAGCCCGCCCCGCCGACTCAGCCGCAAGGCGATCTACCGATCGTTCCGTTCGACGACCGGGATGGCCGCAAGCGTCAGATGTTCTCGATCGGCGCCTGATCGCATGCAGGTAAACGGCCACATTGCGTTTGGCGGCTTTGCGATTATGTTGCTCGCCGATGATACCGCCCGTCCGGCTGCCACCGACGATCGAGACACCGTGCGTCAAGATTTGCACCCTTGACCCGAAAACACGACTCTGCCGCGGCTGCGGCCGCACGATCGACGAGATTGCCGGCTGGTCGCGCTTCACAGGCGCCGAACGTGAGAGAATCCTGAGCCTGCTTCCGGGCCGCCGTGAAAGTCTGGACGACAATGCCGCGACGCCGCACGCAACGGTCTGAAGGAAACGCCGTGCGCAACAAACTCTTCTGGCTTCTTCTGTTCGGCCTCGGATTGTCGCTGGCCATTCTGGTCGCGAAGCACGATTCCAGCACGATCTTTGGATTGTCGACCGACGATTTCGCCTCGCTCACATGGAAGATCATCGTCCTCGTTTTTCTCGGCGGCGCCGTGCTGATGTTCTTTCGCGAGAACTTCATGCAGGCGGTGCAGGCGGCGGTGTTCTGGGTGGTAGTCGGATTGGTGCTGGTCGCCGCCTATACGTATCGCTTCGAGCTGAAAGACGTGTCCGAGCGCGTGCTGGCCGAATTGGTGCCGGGACGCGCGGCCTCGCGCGGCGCGCGCACGGTCGAAATCGCGCGCAGCGCGCGGGACTTCAGCCTGTCGACGCAGGTGAATGGCGCGCCGGTTTCGATGGTGCTCGATACCGGGGCGAGTTCCGTGGTGCTGACGCAGGACGCGGCCAAGGCCGCCGGATTGCCGCTGGAAGTCCTCTCCTACAACGTCACCGTCGATACCGCGAATGGACGCACGCGCGCCGCCGCGGTCACGCTCGATCGCATCGGGATCGGCGGCATCGTCGAGCGCTCGGTGCCGGCGCTGATCGCGCAGCCGGGCCAATTGCGCACGAGCCTCCTGGGCATGAGCTTCCTCAACCGCCTGGAAAGCTGGGAAGTGCGCGGCGACAAGCTGATCATGCGCGGCTACCGGTAGCGCTAAATCAGACTGACGATAAAGCGCAGTGCGACCAGCCAGAGAAAAACCCCGAACGCGATTTCAAGCTGGCGTTTGGGCAAAGCATGCGCCAGCTGCGCGCCGAACGGCGCGGCGAATGCACTGATCGGCGCCATCAGCGCGACACCGATCAGCGATACGAATCCGATTGAGAGCACCGGCATCATCGCCTGATACGGCCAGCCTGCGAGCATGAAGCCGATAGTGCCGATGATCGAGATCAGCACGCCGATGCCGGAGGCGATGCCGACCGCAGCATGGATCGGTTGATTGTAGAAGACCAGGATCGCGCTTGAGACTGATCCGCCGCCGACGCCCATCAGCGCCGAGTAGAGGCCGATGACCAGGCCATAGACATTCATCAGGAACGGACCCGGCAGGGTGTCGCCGAGCTTCCACGATTCCTTTCCGAACAGGAATTTTGCGCCGATGGTCAGCGCGATCACGACGAAGGCGATCTTGAAAATGGAACCCGGTGCGAAAGCCGCGATCACGCCGCCGATCAACACGCCGATGGTCACCGGCAACGCCCAGATGCGCAGGATCTCGACCGGCAGATCGCGCCTTGCTCGATGCGCGCGAAACGAGCGGATCGAAGTCGGGATGATGATCGCCAGGGAGGTTCCGACGCAAAGCTGCATGCGCACCTCGTCCGGCACCTGCATCACCCGGAAAATTTCATAGAGAACGGGAACGATCACGCCGCCGCCGCCGACCCCGAACAATCCGGCCAGCAATCCGGTGATCAGCGCGCCCGCGATAATCAAGGCGGCGAGCACGGCAAGCTCGCTCGCGGGAATACCAAACATCATCCGAAAACCACCCGACCCAGGCGAAACTCACGCCGCTTCGGTGTGCGTCAAATCCGAAGGGGTGTCCACAA
>CAYJNT010000080.1:11984-13386 GCA_964370945.1 uncultured Hyphomicrobiales bacterium
CCGGCTTGACAGCATGGGTCGACAGATGCCGCCGGAATGCGCGCGCCCCGGGCACAGCGCGGAACAGGCCGAGCATGTGGCGCGTGATCGCGTGCAACCGCGTGCCTTTCGACAATTCGCGCTCGACATAAGGCAGATACAGATCGACCGCGGCCTTCATTGAAGCCGCCGGAGCCGGCTCGCCGAACAGCATCGGATCGACGGCGAGCAGTCGATCCGGCTCCTGATACGCCGCGCGGCCCATCATCGCGCCGTCGACGTGCCCCAGATGGATGACCGCATCCTCGATCGTGCCGATCCCGCCGTTGATGATGATCTCAAGGTCAGGATTGGCGCGCTTGAGACGATAGACGCGATCATAATCGAGCGGCGGGATGTCGCGGTTCTCGCGCGGCGACAATCCGTCGAGCCAGGCTTTACGCGCGTGCACGATCAGCGCATCGGCGCCGGCCAACTTCACTTTTTGCGTGAACGCATCGAGCGATGTTTCGGAATCCTGGTCGTCGATGCCGATGCGGCTTTTCACGGTCACGGGGATCGTCACCGCGGACTTCATCGCCACAACGCAGTCAGCAACAAGATCGGGCTCGGCCATCAGACAGGCGCCGAACCGGCCTTCCTGCACGCGGTCCGACGGGCAGCCGACATTGAGATTGATTTCACGATAGCCGAAATCCGCCCCGATGCGCGCGCTTTCCTTCAACTGCCGCGGATCGGAGCCTCCAAGCTGCAGCGCGACCGGGTGCTCGAAAGCGTCAAAGCCGAGCAGCCGCTCGCGATCACCGTGGATCACGGCGCCGGTCGTGATCATCTCGGTATAGAGCACCGCCCTGCGCGTGAGCAGCCGATGGAAGAACCGGCAATGCCGGTCCGTCCATTCCATCATCGGGGCGACGCAGAAGCGGCGCCAGGCTTGCGGCTTCGGAGCGTGCATGGCCGTGAGATGGCGCAGATCGCGCCCCGGCGCAAGGCTGGGGGGCGCGCGCCTCTTTGCAGATCCAATTTTCAAACAGCCCGGCGCATAGACAAGCGCCATTAACTCGCTGCGGAAACCCGCGCGAGCTCGGTCCGGATTTTGGTTGTTCCGCTCTCACCGGAGCGGCTTTTCTTCGCGCTCCCTCAAACGAGAGGGAGCAGAGCGCCGTAGGGCGCACCCGGGATGCCTGCTCTTGCAAGGAGCAGGCGACCGAACCCTGCCGGGCCGGCCTCGCCTTACGGCGCTCCACTGCGGCGTTTGACGAACCTTGGCGCCCCGCTCCCCTTTTTATCCCCGGTTTCGACCCATGCGGGCGCCGGGAGGGATTAAGGAACGAGCCCTCGGCGTCTGTCTTACGCCTGGAGGCACCTCCAAGGCCGCCCGGGATCACGATTGCGAGTCGTAACCGCAGGCGCCGCTCCCCGT
>CAYJNT010000081.1:0-1716 GCA_964370945.1 uncultured Hyphomicrobiales bacterium
AGCGCGTCAAACCGAGACAGTAACGGATGACGACAAGCCCCGCGGCGATCCGCGGGGCTTTTGCTGTCGACGACGCGCGATCAACCAAAGACGCGCTTGAAGATCGTGTCGACGTGCTTGAGGTGATAGCCGAGATCGAAATTCTCCTCGATCTCCTTGGCACTCATCTTGCCGGTCACGCGCGGGTCGGCTTTCAGGAAGGTAAGGAAATCGCCTTCGCCGCGCCAGACCTTCATCGCGCTTTCCTGCACGATGCGGTAGGCGTCCTCGCGCGCCACGCCTTTTTGCGTCAGCGCGATCAAGACGCGCTGTGAATGCACGAGCCCGCCGAGGCGGTCGAGATTCTTCTGCATGTTCTCCGGATAGACCACGAGCTTGTCGACGACGCCGGCGAGCCGGTTGAGCGCGAAATCGAGCGTCACGGTGGAATCCGGGCCGATCATGCGTTCGACGGATGAATGCGAAATATCGCGCTCATGCCAGAGCGCGACGTTCTCCATCGCCGGGATCGCGTAGCCGCGCACAAGCCGGGCGAGGCCGGTCAAGCTTTCCGTCAGCACCGGGTTGCGCTTGTGCGGCATCGCCGACGAGCCTTTCTGTCCGGGCGAGAAGTATTCTTCGGCTTCGAGCACCTCGGTGCGCTGCAGATGGCGGATCTCGATCGCCAGCCGTTCGATCGAGGAGGCGACGACGCCGAGGGTCGCGAAGTACATCGCATGCCGGTCGCGCGGGATGATCTGGGTCGAGACCGGCTCGATCGCGAGGCCCATGGCCTTGGCGACGTGCGCCTCCACCCGCGGATCGACCTGCGCAAAGGTGCCGACCGCGCCGGAAATGGCGCAGGTCGCGACTTCCTTGCGCGCGGCGACGAGCCGTTCACGGGCGCGCGAGAATTCCGCGTAGGCATAGGCGAGCTTGACGCCGAAAGTGGTCGGCTCGGCGTGGATGCCGTGCGAGCGGCCGATGACCGGCGTCATCTTGTGCTCCTGCGCACGCTTCTTCAGCGCGGCGAGAAGCTTGTCGGTATCGGCGATCAGGATATCGGCCGCGCGCACCAGCTGCACGTTGAAGCAGGTGTCCAAAACGTCAGATGAGGTCATGCCCTGGTGCACGAAGCGCGCCTCCGGGCCGACGATTTCCGACAGATGCGTCAGGAAGGCGATAACGTCGTGCTTGACCTCGGCCTCGATGGCATCGATCCGCGCCACGTCGAAGGTCGCGGTCCTGCCCTTGTCCCAGATTTTCTGAGCGGCTTCCTTCGGGATCTTGCCGAGCTCGGCCATGGCGTCGGCGGCATGCGCCTCGATCTCGAACCAGATGCGGAAGCGCGTCTCGGGCGACCAGATCGCAGCCATTTCGGGGCGGCTGTAGCGCGGAATCATCCAACGAAATCCTTCTTCTTCCTGCCTCCCCCTGAAAGGGGGAGGTCGACACGCCACCGGGTCCGCGCGACGCGCGGCCCGATGACAAGCTCCGCGTGGCGGGTGGGGGCTTCGCAATCGCGCCGGAGATTGACCCCACCCCGTCCGCCTTCGCTTCGCTTCGGCGGACGACCCTCCCCTTGCAGGGGAGGGAAAGAAAAATCCGGGAGGCATCGCGATGCGCCGTGGCGTAACATGCCGAGGCGCGTGCGCAAACCCCGTCAAGGCTTGCTCCGCCGCTTGGTCACAGGCTTTGCCTTGCCGCGCGCCTTGTCGAGCAGCTTCGCCACGTCGT
>CAYJNT010000081.1:1816-3873 GCA_964370945.1 uncultured Hyphomicrobiales bacterium
ACCAGAATGAGGTCGACGGCGTCGAGCACGTATTCGATCGTCGATTCCGGTGTCGCCGGATTGATCGACACGCCGGCTTTCTTGCCGAGCGCGCGGATGGCCTGGAGCGAACGATGCAGGTGCGGCCCGGCCTCGACATGCACGGTGATGATATCGGAGCCGGCCTTGGCGAAGGCTTCGAGATGCGGGTCGCAGGGCGCGATCATCAGATGCACGTCGAAGATCTTTTTCGAAGCCGGGCGGATCGCCTTCACCACATCGGGGCCAAAGGTGATGTTCGGAACGAAATGCCCGTCCATCACGTCAAGGTGGATCCAGTCGGCGCCGGCCGCGTCGACGGCGCGGACTTCCTCGCCGAGCTTTGAGAAATCGGAGGCCAGGATCGAGGGCGCGATGAGAAGCGGGCGGGGCATGATTCCTCGCTTGTTCGAGGCAGCCGCATAACATCCCGGCGCGGGCGGGGCAATTCGGGTTATCTGTGGTTGTTAACGTTGTTGATACGTCCGGCCAGCGGCTTGAGGATCTGTGGCAGGAGATAGATCGGGAATTGCGCCACGGCGAAATAGAGCCAGGTCAGGTCCGGCACGAAGCCTCCGGCGGCGGCGAGCATCAGACCCATATTGCGGCCGCCGGCACAGAAGGCGAGCGCCAGCGCCTGCGGTCTGCCGGCGCGAGCGAAAACCGCATAGGTCACGGCGCCACTGACCAGCGCCAGGAGGAAGGCAAAGACCGTCAGCCCGATCACGAGCAGGGGCCGCGCCAGCAAGGCCGCGGTCGCCCCGTCCATCAGGCCGACCGCAAAGACGAAGAGCGCAATCACGCTCATGCCGTCGATCGGCTCCTGCTGGCGCTCGATCCGCTCCTTGCCGACGAGGGAGCGGATGACAAAGGCGGCCAGCGCCGAACCCGCGAGCAATGCCGCCAGACGCAGGCCCAGCACGATCGGCGAGATATCGATCGTTCCACCTAGGAAATAGGCCGCGAATAGCGGCCCGGTGAGCGGGATGGCCGCGGTGCAAACCAGCATGGTCGCAAGCGACAAGGCGGAATCGATGCGCAACAGCGCGGCGAAAGTCGGCGAGGAAATCAACGGCGGCGCGCTCGCCTGCAGGATCAGCGCGATGAACAGGCCGGGCAGGAGCGCCTCGACGCCCGCGAGCACGATCGCGAAACCGAATACCAGCGGCATCGCGATCATGATCCACGCGGTCGCCGCGATCACGAGTACCGGACGCCGCAGATAGGCGTGCAGGGCCCCCGGCTCGACGCGCAGGAACGACAGGCAAAGCAGCACGGCGAGGGCGGGTGTGAAGGCCGGCTTGAGCAAGGCCGCGAGCGGCGGCAACGCGATGCCCGCGAAGACCGAGATCGCGACCGCGCGCGTTCCGTGCCGCCCGAGCCAGCCCAGAGCGGCCGCCACCGCACCCATCAACGATTTCAATGATTGTCCCCGGCGACGTTCTCAATCGTGCCGGCGTGCCGGCGACCGCGATTCATACGTCGGGCGAGAGGGGCAATCCATCGCGGCACAATCAATAAATATGTCAGCCATGCAGCGAAACGCTTTCCCCGCATGCGGGAGATGCTAAAGGTTTTTCTTTTGAGGTAAGGGGCAGCGCGCTTATGGCTCGGACGGACGTCATCGTACTCGGCGGGGGAATTATCGGCACGTCGGCCGCTCTGCATCTCGCCAAGCGCGGGCTCGCGGTGGCCTTGATCGAGCGCGGCGGCGTCGGCGAGGGGACATCCTTCGGCAACGGCGGGATCATCGAGGGCAACACGTATTTCCCGTATCCGTTTCCGACCAATCCCAGGACGCTTCTTCGCATCGCGCTGAAACAGGCGACCGAAGCCAATTATCATCTGTCCTACTTGCCGCGGATGCTGCCCTGGATGTTCGCCTATTGGCGCGCCGGGCGCCCCGAACACATGTATGAATTCGCCAATGGCATGCGGCCGCTTTTCGCTGCCGCGCTCGCCGAGCACGAGGTGTTGCTGAAGGAATCCGGCGCGGAAAAATATCTGCGCAAGAACGGCTGGCTGAAAGTCTATCGCAG
>CAYJNT010000081.1:3973-13169 GCA_964370945.1 uncultured Hyphomicrobiales bacterium
AATCCGGCGCGGAAAAATATCTGCGCAAGAACGGCTGGCTGAAAGTCTATCGCAGCGCCGCCTCGTATCAGAAGGTGCAGGGCGATCTCGATGCCGTCGCCAAGGCCGGCCTCGAATTCCAGCGGCTCGACCAGGCCGGCGCGCTCGCGCTCGAGCCCGATCTCGCCCCGGTTTTCGTCAACGGCGTGTTCTGGCCGACCGCCGCGGGCATCACCAATCCGCTCGCGGTCACGCAGGCTTATGCGGCGCGCTTCGCGGCGCTCGGCGGCGTGGTGCTCAAAGGCGACGCGCGCTCGTTGCACCGTTCGAACGAGCGCTGGCGCGTGGACACCGACGAGGGCCCGGTCGACGCGCCGCAAGCGGTGATCGCGCTCGGGCCGTGGTCGCAGCAGGTGCTGACACCGCTCGGGCTGAAATTGCCGCTCGAGGTCAAGCGCGGCTACCATCTGCATTTCAAGCCGCGCGGCAACAAGGGCCTCAACCGCCCGACGCTCGATGCCGATGTCGGTTACCTGATCGCGCCGATGGAGCAGGGACTGCGGCTGACGACCGGCGCGGAGTTCGCCGCGGTCGATGCGCCGCCGACACCGGTGCAATTCGATCGCCTGATGCCGAAAGCGCGCGAGCTCTTTCCGCTCGGTGAGCAGGTCGAGCCGACGCCATGGATGGGATCGCGGCCGAGCTTCCCGGATTCACGCCCCGTGATCGGCCGCGCGCCGGGCCTGAAGGATCTCTGGCTCGATTTCGGCCACACGCATTGGGGATTGACGCTGGGCCCGGTGAGCGGGCGCCTGCTGTCGGAGATGATGACCGGCGCGACGCCGTTCTGCGACCCGGCGCCGTATCAGGCCGAGCGTTTCCTTAAAGCATCGTAACGGGTGATTTCGCGATATTCGTAAAAGCCGCGGATCTCAGCGTTAAAAAAAATGCCGCGCGACTCCGCCATTACGAATGCCTCATAAATGTGCTTCGGCACGCGCTCATAAAGGTACCGCCGTCCGGTGACGAATGTCACCGAGAGGCGTTGCGACGCCTCGTCATAGGCAATCAATCGGATCGCGGTCGAAGGCATGGTCAAATAACGCGGAGCTGGCCGCAAAGTTTCGGGCTTCGCGGCGCGTGTTGCAATCCGCTTCTAACGACGTGTGCACCCAGGGCCGCCGGCATGCGGCGGACAGGTCCGCTTGCGGTGGTCTTGCACCCTGGGTCGACCGGCTTCAGCTTGCGACGTTGTCATGATGGTCACGGCGGTGAGCGTCGCGACGGTCGCGGCACCTGTGACGAACGATGTCGGGGTGAGTAAAAGCGTCGCGGCGGCCAGAGCGGCCGAACGCAGGATCGACGGCAAGAGTGACATGGCGGTTCTCCGGTCAGCAGGGCTTCGGCGGACGGCCGACACTGCCCCTATTGCCGCAGCTCCGATGGTCGCGCACTTTGGGTCGGCCCGCTTCAGCTTGCGACGTCGTAATGACGGTCACGGCGGTGATTGTCGCAACGGTCGCAGTGCTGGTGACGACCGAACTCGGCGTGAGAACAAATGCCGCAGCGGCCAATGCTCCGGCGCGCAAGACTGACTGCAGGTAGGACATGGCGGTTCTCCGTTGCTCAATATTGCGGGTAGGGCGGGCAGCCGCGCTTGTAGGACGGGCAGGGCTTGCGATGATCGCGAACCCGAGGTCGTTCGGCTTTGGCTTGCGAGGTGGTCACGACGGTCGCGGTTGCGACGATGGCCACGGTTGCGGAACTGGTCACGAACGGCGTGGGGCTGAGGACAAGCGCCGCGGCAGCCAAGGCAGCCGAACGCAGGATCGACGGCAGATATGACATGACGGTCTCCTTTGGCGGGTCTCCGCCTGATCTGAAGCACCACAGATCAGTCGCGCAGGGCGCGCCGCAGGTTCAACCGCCGAACCTGGATTTCCAGTCCGGCAACGCGCCGGGGAACGGCAAGGCTTTCGCCTCGTACACCCCGCGGGCAACGGCACGCGCGAGCACATTGGCAGCGAGCGCGCCCAGCGCCGACAGCGCCATCACCGGATCGGGTAGCGGCTTGCGGCCCGTGGCCGCGGCGAACACGACATCGCCATCGAGCGGGGTATGGGCGGGATAGATGGCGCGGGCGAGGCCGGTTTGCGCCATGATCGCGAGCCGCCGCGCTTGCGCCTTGGTGAGGATCGCGTCGGTCGCAACAGCCGCGATCGTGGTCGCCTGCTGCGGGCCTCCTTTGGTCGCAAAGGCGAGCGCATCGGCGGGGAGCGGCGAGGGCCAGCCCCGTCCGCCGAATTCAGCGCCATTCTCGAACGCGCCGGCCCAGAAATGCGGTCCGTTTCCGATGGTGACGCTGCCGACCGCGTTCACCGCCACGATGGCGCCGACGGTGATGCCGTCCGCGGTCGCCGCCGAAGCCGAGCCCAGGCCGCCTTTCAGGTTGACGGTGGTGGCGCCGAGGCCCGCGCCGGTATTTCCCAGCCGGAAATCCGATGCCGCTGATGCGGTCGCGGCGTAGCCGAGATCCCGATAGGGCGGGAAGCGGCCCCAGGCTTTGTTCCCCCCGTTGAGCAGATCGAACATGATCGCCGCCGGCACGATCGGCACGAGGGCGCCGCCGACCGCAAATCCGCGGCCATGTTCGGCGAGCCATGCCTGCACGCCGGTCGCGGTATCGAGCCCGAAGGCAGAGCCTCCTGATAGCGCGATGGCATCGATGCCTTCGACCGTCATGGCCGGGTCGAGCAGCTCCGTGTCGCGGGTGCCGGGCCCGCCGCCGCGCACATCGACGGCCGCGACCGCGGGCGCGTCGAACAGCAGCACGGTTACACCCGAGGCAACCTTGGCGTCTTCGGCATGCCCGACGCGGACGCCTGCGACATCAGTGATCAGGTTGCGCACACGCTCTCCAATCTTCGTCCCCTCTCCCGTACCGCAAGTCGGGCCTGCCCGACTTGCGCACTATGAAACGGATGTCGGGCAAGCCCGACATCCGGCGGGAGAGGACGCTTTCGGAGCGTAGCGACGAAAGCGGGTGAGGGGCAACTTCACACCATCATCACATCCCCGCGCGTATACCCCATCTGCGCTTGCGCCCGCCGCAATCCCCGTGCATGTGAGCGCGATGCCTGACGTGTCCCTGTTCGCCGCCCTGTTCGCGGGCCTGATCTCGTTCCTGTCGCCTTGCGTCCTGCCGCTGGTGCCGCCTTATCTCGTCTATATGGCGGGCACCTCGCTGGAGCGCCTGGCCGACAAAGAGCCCGAGCCGCGCGTGAAGCGCGAGACATTGCTGGCGGCGTGCCTGTTCGTGCTTGGATTCGCGACGGTGTTTGTCGCGCTCGGGGCGAGCGCGAGCGCGGTCGGCGGCTTGCTGCGCGTCTGGTCGGCCGAGTTGTCGATCGTCGCCGGCATCGCGATCATCATCATGGGCCTGCATTTTCTTGGGCTCTTTCAGCTCGGCTGGCTGATGCAGTCGAAGCGCCCCGACATCGTCAAACCGGCAGGGCTGTGGGGCGCCTATGTCATGGGGCTCGCTTTCGCATTCGGCTGGACGCCCTGCATCGGACCGATCCTTGCCGCGATCCTGGCGGTCGCGGCGTCCGAGGCGACGGTGGCGAAGGGCGCCGGGTTGCTCGCGGTCTATTCGCTCGGGCTTGGAATTCCGTTCCTGATCGCGGCGATTGCAATCGAGCCGTTCGCAAAATTCCTGTCCCGCTTCCGCAAGCATATCGGCAAGGTCGAGAAGATCATGGGCGTGCTGCTCATTCTGACCGGCATCGCGTTCCTCACCGGCACGATCACGACATTCAGCTTCTGGCTCCTGGAGACGTTCCCGGTTCTCGGCCGCATCGGCTGAAAGCCGGCCGGGCCGCCGCGGCCTGCGACGATCCGCGCAGCGGCTCTTCCAATGCGGCGGCGGCTCCCTAGATGACAGGAAACCGCAGTGTCGCCGGCCCGGGAGCCGCGCATGCAGAAACATGTGAAAACGGAAGAACTGGAGCGGAGCGAAAAATTGCACACTGATGCGCTTCTGGACGAGGCGCTCGCGGCGACATTTCCGGCGAGCGATCCGCCGTCGATGATCGGCGTCGTCGATGG
This sequence comes from uncultured Hyphomicrobiales bacterium, assembly GCA_964370945.1. Classification (GTDB taxonomy): domain Bacteria; phylum Pseudomonadota; class Alphaproteobacteria; order Rhizobiales; family Xanthobacteraceae; genus Pseudorhodoplanes. Next base: position 8,060 of record CAYJNT010000081.1, read on the forward strand.
TGTAAGGGCGGACATTCCGCCGCACGGCAAGCCAAAGGCTGCCGCGGCGAAGAAATAGCGGCTCATCCGGCAGTCAAGAAAAAACCCGCCCCGGACATCCGGAGCGGGTTTCTGCTTTAGACAGCGCGCGAAATCAATCCGCGCGAAGCTTGCGCATTACGAGCCTGGCTTCACGCCTTCCTGGAAATAGGTGATCTTGCCGTCCGGGCCTTTCTTCCAGACGTACATCGTGTAGTCGAGACGGGTGATGTCACCCTTCTTGTCGTAGGAGAGCTCGCCGATCACGGTCTTGAACTTCTGACCGGACTTGATCTGCGCGGCGACCTTCTTCGGGTCGAGCGTCTTGGCGGCCTCCGCGGCCTGCTTCATCACTTCCAGCGCGGCATAGCTGTAGAGCGTATAGGCCTCCGGCTCGAACTTCTTGGCGCGGAATTTTTCCACGGCAGCTTTGGCGGCCGGGTTCCGGCGCGGATCCGGCGGGAACGTCATCAGCGTGCCTTCGACGCCGGGGCCGCCGACCGAGGCGAATTCGTCGGTGGTGATGCCGTCGCCGCCCATGAGCGGAGCCTTTACGCCCTGGTCGCGCATCTGGCGCACGATCAGGCCGCCTTCGGTGTGCAGGCCGCCCCAATAGACGAGGTCGGCGCCCGCCGCCTTGATCTTGGAGACCAGAGCGGAGAAGTCCTTCTCGCCGAGATTGACGCCTTCATACAGCACTTCCTTCATGCCGCCCTTGGCCATCGCCTTCTTGGTTTCGTCGGCGAGGCCCTGGCCGTACGTGGTCTTGTCGTGCACGATCGCGATCTTCTTGCCCTTGAATTTCTTCACGATGTAGTCGCCGGCGACTGCGCCCTGCTGGTCGTCACGGCCGCAGGTGCGGAAAATGTTCCACATTCCGCGCTCGGTGACCTTCGGATTGGTGGCCGAGGGGGTGACCACGAGGATGCCGTTCTCCTGGTAGACTTCCGAGGCCGGCATGGTCACGCCGGAGTTGAATGGGCCGATCACCCATTTCACGCCTTCGGACGCGAATTTGTTGGCGACCGAAACGCCCTGCTTCGGATCGGCGACGTCGTCGCCGAAGGTCATGGTGATCTTCTGCCCAAGGATGCCGCCGGCCGCGTTGACGTCGGCGACGGCCTGCTCGACGCCTTGCTTGATCTGCGCGCCGAAGGCGGCATTCGCACCCGTGAACGGGCCGGTCACGCCCAACTTCAACTGCGCTTGCGCGGTGCCGGCCAGGGCTACGGCAAAGCCGAGCGCCAGGCCGAGCGTGGTAACTTTCTTCATACGCATCTCCCGTTTGGTATTGAACCTGCGAAACTCGCGAAAGGGCCGAGCCCTGGAGCGTGGGCCCGACTTCCTGAAAGGATATTAAACGCCAAATCCGCGGAAAGGTCATCCGGATTTGATGTCTCTTTTCGCAGCTTTTGTCGGTCAAGTTTCGGCCGGATGCCGCCGCGCCCATTTCAGCAGTCCAGCCCGGCGATAGAGCCAGCGATACTGCGTGCTCATTTGAGCGGTCCGGGTGAACCGATAGCCCAGAAAGCCGAAAAGCAGGCAGAAGCCGAGGTCGACCGCATAATAATGCGGCGATAGCAGCGTGCCACCGAACAGCGCGAAATGCAGAAAGCGGACGGCCATGGCCAGAATGAGCATGTAGGACGCCACGTGCCACCACGGCCGCCATGTCCCGGCAATGGCGCGCCCTGACATGTAGGCGGCGCCACCGCCAAGCGCGATCGTGACCAGGAGGAAGACGCCGAATGAACCTTCCTCGTAGAGAAATTGCGGCAGGTCGAAATCCATCATCGCGCCTCCGCGCTTACTTCCTGGCGGCCGCCTTCGAGATAGGCGGCGCGGATTTCGGGACGCTCCAGTAATTCCTTGCCGGTGCCTGACAGGGTGATGCGGCCGTTGACCATGACGTAGCCGCGATGCGCGAGCCGCAGCGCGTGAAACGCGTTCTGCTCGACGAGCAGCACCGTCAGCTTGGCGCGCTTGTTGAGGTCGGCGATGATGTCGAAAATCTGCCGCGCGATCAGCGGCGCAAGGCCGAGCGAGGGCTCGTCGAGAAGGAGAAGGCGCGGGCGGCTCATCAGCGCGCGCGCGATCGACAGCATCTACTGTTCGCCGCCCGACAGCGTACCGCCACGCTGGTTGATGCGTTCCTTCAGGCGCGGAAACAAGGCGAAGATGCGCCCGAGGTCTTCATGGAAATGGCCGGGCTCGGCGATCTGCGCGCCCATCTGCAGGTTTTCCAGTACCGTCATGCGTGAGAAGATGCGGCGGCCTTCCGGCGCCTGCGCGATCTTGAGCCGCGCGATCTCGTGCGTGTCCATTTTCGTGATATCGCGACCCTCATAGATGATGCGGCCCTTACGCGCGCGCGGATTACCGAAGATCGTCATCATCAGGGTCGACTTGCCGGCGCCGTTGGCGCCGATGAGTGTCACGACCTCGCCGTCGTGCACGTCGAGATCGACGCCATGCAGCGCGATGATATTGCCGTAGGCGGTTTCGACGCCGCGGACGGCGAGAAGCGGTTCGGTCATAGCCCGACCTCGCTTGCGACGGTCTTGACTTCCTCTTCCTCCACGCCGAGATAGGCGGCGATCACTTTCGGATCGTTGCGGACCTCCTCGCGCGAGCCGTCGGAAATCTTGACACCGTAGTCCAACACCACGACGTGATCGGAAATCTGCATCACGACCGACATGTCATGCTCGATGAGCAGGACCGACGTGACGGTCTCATTGCGAATGGAGAGCAGGAGCTCGTTGAGCTCGTGGCTCTCGCGCGGATTGAGCCCCGCGGCCGGTTCGTCGAGGCAGAGCAGAACCGGATCGGTGCACATGGCGCGCGCGATCTCGAGCCGGCGCTGCGCGCCATAGGGCAGGTCGCCGGCCGGATCGTCGGCGCGCTCGAGCAGGTCGATTTTCTTGAGCCATGCCGCGGCTTTGTCGATCGCGGCGCTTTCGGCGTGCGTGTAGACGGGCAGGCCGAGCACGCCGAAAAATGTAAATCCGGACGCGATCATCAGGGGGTTATGCTGCGCGACCAGGAGATTTTCCAGGACCGTCATGCCCCGGAACAGCCGGATATTCTGGAATGTGCGGGCGACGCGCGCCTCCTTGGTCACAAGATAGTCCGGCATCCGCTCGAGCAGATAGAGCGTGCCGTCCGGTCCCTTGCGGCCGCGCACCGAACTCGCGGTGAGGGCATCGAGCTCGTCCCAGAGCGCCGGGCCGCCATGATTGAGCGCGATGCGCCCTTCGGTTGGATTGTAGAAACCGGTGATGCAATTGAACACGGTGGTCTTGCCGGCGCCGTTCGGGCCGATCAGTGCCGTGATCTCCCCTCGCTTTGCGGCGAAAGACAGATCGTGGACGGCGACCAGGCCGCCAAAACGCATGGTCAGATGTTCGACCCGCAGGATCACATCCGGCGTCATCCGCGGCCTTCCTCGACGAAGGTTGCCGCGACGATCTTTCGCTCTTTCAGGAACGTGCTCGGCGCGCGTGTGGAAATCAGTCCGCGCGGCTTCCAGATCATGATCAGCACCATGGCGAGCCCGAACAGCAGCATGCGGTATTGGACCGGATCGAAGTCGTCGCCGAATATCAATTTCAGGAAATCGAGTTCGCGCATGATCTCGGTGCCGCCGATCATGGCGATGGCCGCGATCGCGACGCCGATCATGCTGCCCATGCCGCCGAGCACGACGATGGCGAGAATGGTTGCCGATTCGATGAAGGTGAAGGATTCCGGCGAAATGAAGCCCTGCCGCGTGGCGAAAAACGATCCGGCAATGCCACCGAACATCGCGCCCATCGCAAAGGCGGTGAGCTTGGTGTTGGTGGTGTTCAGGCCGAGCGAGCGACAGGCGATCTCGTCTTCGCGCAGCGCTTCCCAGGCGCGACCGACCGGCAGGCGTCGTAGCCGCACGGTGACGAACGCGGTCAGCAATGCGAGCGCGAGGATGACGTAGTAGAGGAAGATCGTCCGGTAGAGCGGCGTGAATTCCAGGCCGAAGCGTGCGGCAAAGCCATCGTCGTCGGCGTTGAACGGGATGCCGAAAAAGGTCGGGCGCGGAATGCTGCTGATGCCGGCATAGCCGTTGGTGAAATCCACCCAGTTGATCAGGACAAGCCGGATGATCTCGCCGAAGGCGAGCGTGACAATGGCGAGATAGTCGCCACGCAGGCGCAGCACCGGAAAACCAAGCAGGACGCCCCAGAACGCGGAGAGCATTCCGGCAAGCGGCAGCAGGATCCAGAACGACAACCCGAATTCCTTGGCGAGCAGTGCATAGGAATAGGCGCCGACCGCATAAAAGGCGACGTAGCCGAGATCAAGCAAGCCGGCGAGGCCGACAACGATGTTGAGGCCCCATCCGAGCATCACGTAGATCAGAATCTGGATACCGAAATTGTCGATCCATTTCGTCGAGCCGGCGACCCCGGTGCCTAGCAGCACGATAACCGGATAGAGAATGACAAAACCGAGCCCGAACGGAACGAACCATTTCGCGATATGCGCGCGCCACTGCGCCCGGCGCACACTCTCGCCGGGAACATGCGCCGCGGCGCGCCGCTGCCGCCAGGGCACGATCACGAGCGAGATCAAAAGCGATCCGGCTATCGTGATCAGTACGAAGATTGCGAGCAGAAGCGGGCGCGTTTCCAGCACCAGCTCGTTGCGCATGTTCTGAACGGTGCGGAAACCGATCAGTGGCAGCAGCATGCCGAACGCAACGATGCCGGCGATGGCAGCCTGTTTGACAGCGCGATTGAAATCGATACGTGGCTCGGATGCGGACGACGGCGTCGTCATCGGCTTTAGACCTTTTCGACTTCCGGCCGGCCCAGAATGCCTTGCGGCAGGAAGATCAGCGTAATCGCGAGGACCGAGAAGGCGGCGACGTCCTTATAGTCGATCGAGAAATAGGCCGACCACATGGTCTCGATCAGGCCGATCAGGAGGCCGCCGAGAACGGCGCCGGGGATCGATCCGATCCCGCCGAGCACCGCCGCGGTGAACGCCTTGATGCCGGGCACGAAGCCGTCGGAAAAACTCACCACGCCGTAATACATCAGATACATCGTGC
>CAYJNT010000082.1:0-13127 GCA_964370945.1 uncultured Hyphomicrobiales bacterium
GGGTGCGCCCATGTTCGGTACGCTGCCAAGATTCTCGCCCGTTGCCGGATTATCGATCTTGATCGTGTCCGCACTGTCCGCCGCGATCCATTCTCCGCCTACATAACATGCTTCGCGCCAAAGAGAGTCATCTCTCAAGGAAAGCTTGATAGCCATTTTATGGTTCACCGTTGATGGGATTGATGGGCCAGTGTCGCGTTTAGCTCGCACGGAATAATTCGCGCGCGGCGATGTCAGGCCTTCTTGATCTAGGATAGAGCGCGCAGCGCGATTTCCTCGATCCCCGCCGCGTCGAGCTTGTAGTGGGTGTACAAATGTAGCGGAGGCGCGATCAGACTGTATTCGTCGTAGATGCCGTGCCGGACGAGCTTCACCCCTGCCCCTTCATCGGCAAGGACTTCCGCGACCGCCGCGCCCAATCCGCCGATCACATTGTGTTCCTCAGCGGTCATCAGGATCTTGCTGCGCTGCGCTGCGCGCAGGATCGCTTCGCGATCGATCGGTTTCACCGTCGCCATGTCGATCACGCCAACCGAACGTCCGGCGGCATTGAGTTTGCGGGCGGCCTCAAGCGACGGATGAACCGGCAAGCCGCAGGCGATGATGGTCAGCTCTTCACCTTGCATATGCTCGATGGCCTTGCCGATGGTGAAGGGCGTGCCTTTCTTGTAGACGTCCGGCTCGCGACCGCGTCCGATACGGAAATAGATCGGCTCAGGCCAGTTCGCGGATGCCTTGATCGCGTCCTGGAGTTGCGGGCCATCTGCCGGCGAGATCACGGTCAGGTCGGCAATCGAGCGCATGGTCGCGATGTCTTCCGTCGCGTGATGTGACGTTCCGTAGAAGCCAAGCGAAATGCCGGTGTGATGGCCGATCAATCGCACGGGCTGCGCGCAATAGGCGACGTCCATCCGGACCTGTTCGCAGCAGAGAAGTCCGAGGAACGACGCAAAGGTCGCGACGAATGGCACATGTCCCGTGGTCGCAAGTCCCGCGGCCGCCGTCACCATGTTCTGTTCGGAGATTCCGAATTGCACATAGCGATCCGGGTATTGGCTCGCGAATTTATTGAGACCATTCGAGTATTGCAGGTCGGCCGAGCCGGCGAGAATGTTATGGCCGTCCGCGACAAGATCGATCAGTCCGTCGGACAGGAAATTCAGACCCGGATTGGCCGAGTTGAGCGCACGATATTGCCAGGAATTGGGAGAAAGCTGTGCACCCATGACTTAGATCTCTCTGTTCTTGATTTCTTCGATCGCCGCATTCGCGTCCACCGGGTCCAGATAACCGAGATGCCAGCCAGGCTCCGTTTCCATGTAAGAAACGCCCTTGCCCTTGAGCGTGCGCGCCACGATGCATACCGGTGTCTTGCGCGTATCGTCGGCTTTCACCCGACGGAGGAGCGCGGTGAGTTCGGACAGGTCGTGTCCGTCCACTTCGTGCGCCTCCCATCCGAATGCGCGCCATTTCTCGGCAAGCGGCTCGATGCCGATTACGTCATCGACGGCACCATCGAGCTGGAAGCCGTTACGGTCCACAATCGCGACTAGCTTCGACAATTTGTGATGAGCGGCGAACAAAGCCGCCTCCCAAATCTGCCCTTCCTGCATCTCTCCGTCACCGAGCATGACGAACGTGGTGAAGGACTGTTTTGCGAAGCGCCCCCCCCAGGCCATCCCAGCACCTGCGGAGAGCGCGTGTCCGATCGAACCGGAACTGAAATCGATGCCCGGCACCTTGCGCATATCCGGATGGTCACCGAGCGGATTTCCGAGGCGCGTATAGCCGTTGAGTGTTTCGGTCGGCAGATAGCCGAGATCAGCAAGGATCGAGAAAAGCCCGACGGCCGCATGGCCCTTGCCCATCAGAAAGCGGTCACGCTCCGGCCATTTTGGATCGCTGGATTTGAGATTCATGACGTCGTAGTAGAGCGCGGAAAAAATCTCCGCGGCCGAGAAAACCGAGCTGTAATGGCCGACCTTCGCGATCTCGATGAGCCGGATCGTCTCCAGACGCACGAAACGCGCTTTCTCGCGCAACTTCACGATCTCTTGCGCGGTCGGCTTGAAGGAGTTGCTGCGCACAGGCGGTGTTGCAACTTTGACGGCCATACTTCGTCTTTCCTTATAGGCGATTATCAGGAAATGGCGCGGCTATCCCGCAAAGAGATAGCCGCTCCAGAATATTCGGAGATTAGATCGTGAGCTGCGAGGGGAACGGCCGCATCTGGTTGGTCGAGCCGTCCCAATAAGTCTTCACGTTCTCCTTGTTGATGAACGGGGACTTGAAGAGGATCTGCTTCGGAACCTGCTTGCCCTGGAGAATCTTCGCCGCAACTTCGACGCCCTCGACGCCCATCGGCAGATATTGCCAGGTGCCGTGGACATCGCCGCGATCGATGGCGGCCATCATCTCAGCCTGGATGCCGTCATAGCCGGTTATGAAGACTTCCTTGAGCCGACCCGCTTCCCTTGCGGCCTGCATCGCACCGAGCGCCATGTCGTCGTTGTTGCAATAGACGCCCTGAAGCTGACGCTGCGATTGCAGGATGTCTTCCATCTTACGGAGCGCCTGTGCGCGTTCGTAGTTCGCGACAACGTGCGAGACGATCTTGAGGCCGCCCTTCTCGACTTCCTCTTTCCAGCCCCTTGTGCGCTCCTGGTTCACGACCGAACCAGTCTTGCCTTCGATCAGGGCGACGTTGCCCTTGCCGTTGAGCTTCTTGACGTAATATTCGCCGGCGCCGCGCGCGACAGAAAGGTTGTCGGTCGCAAGGCGGCAGGTCCAGTCTGCTTCGCCGACGAGCGACGAGCTGAGGACAACGAGCGGAATCTTCGCCTTGTTGATTTCGCGGATCGCGGGCGTGATCGCCTCGGCATAGTAAGTCGATACAATGATGAGATCCATGCCCTTGGTGACGAGATCTTCAAGATCTTGCACCTGCTTCGCGGGTTTGTCGGCTGCGTCATAGACGGTCAAATTGAAGCCGTGCTTTGCAGCCGTTTCGGTAACACCGCGGCGTTGCGCGACCAGCCACTCGATGGTCGAGAAGCTCATCGAATAGCCGACCTTCTTTCCGGCCAACGACTGAGCAAAACCAGCGCGGCTGACGAAGGGTGCCGCTGACAAAGCAGCGCCGGCCGTAAGCACTTGACGCCGAGACGGAGTCCAAGTTTTTCCATACTTCGTAGACATATACTTCCTCCCGTTTCTAGGTCTCTGATCTTGAGCGCTGATCGCTCACGATGACTGAAACAACGATGATGACGCCCTGCAGGAGCATCTGGACGAATGGTGACACGCTCATCAGGTTGAGCACGTTGCCGAGGATCGCGAGGATCAGGATGCCGAGCGCGGTCCCGAAGACACCGCCGACACCGCCGGCGAAGGTTGTGCCGCCGATGAGCGCCGCGGAGATCGCGTCGAGCTCGATCAGCTGGCCCGCATTCGGTTCCGCGACCGTGAGACGGCTGACGAGAATAATGCCGGCGAGCGCGCCGAGCAGCCCGCTAGCCGCGTAAACGCAGATCTTCAGCCGATCGACCTTGATGCCGTAGAGACGCGCGGCTTCTTCGTTGGCGCCGACCGCATAGATATGTCGGCCAAACCGCGTGCGTCCAAGAATGTAGGCAGCCACTATCCAGACCGAGACCGCAATGATGACGGGCATCGGCACCGACCCGATGTAACCCGAACCAATAAATGTGAACCACGTGGGTGGCTGACGCACGACGATATTGGCACCGTCCGTCACGATGTAGACGATGCCACGCGCGAAAATCAGCATCGCGAGCGTCGCGATGAAGGGCTGCATACGGAATTTGGTGATGAGGATGCCGTTGAACAGACCGAGCGCCGTGCCGCCAGCCAATGCCGCGACAATCGCAATCGCCGGGTCATGAGGCGCGATCATCGCGACTAGCATCGCGGACGCGCCGAGGATCGATCCGACCGAAAGATCGATACCCCTCGAGAGAATAACAATCGTCATGCCGATCGCGACGATCGCCATCGGCGACGCACCACGCAGCACGTTCATGAGATTGCGGAGATCGAGGAAGTGAGGCGACAGAATCGCCGCCACTACGAACAGTGTCAGTAACGCAGCGGCGTCGCTGTATTGCAGCAGCCAATGGCCGATTCTGCGAGCCGCGGTGTTGGGGTTCTGCGCTTGCGCACTCACGGACGACCTTCGCTCCCTGTTTATGGGCTTGGGAGATACGCTCCAGTGCCCACTTCTTCGTTGTTTGGCGGTAGAAAAACGATTTTATATTTTGCCTTTCTGCAACTGTCAATCGCTCTTCCATGCAGCCTAATCAATCCTCCCCGCTCAATATCACGCAGCAAATTCAGCAAATTCAGCACTTTCTAGCACGAGCCAGCGGTTGACTTTCATCCGAAAACAAGTGAAATCGAAAAACGATTTTTGAGAGGATTAAGCGTGGAAATGAACCCCACGACACGCGCACGGGCTGAAAAAGCCCGCAGCATGACCGATGCGGCGCGGCTTATTGAAGATGGCAGCCGCCTCGCGCTTGGTGGGTTCGCTATCTACCAGCGCCCACTCGCCTTTGTGCACGAACTTATCCGCCAGCGCCGCAAGGACCTGACGATCGTCGGCGTCACGAACGCGATCGAAACGGACATGCTGATCGGCGCTGGCGCCGTGAACCGGCTCGAAACGAGCTATCTCGGATTTGAGAAATACGGTCTCGCGAAGAATTTCCGCCGCGCCTGCGAAAGTGGCACACTCGACATGGTCGATTTTCCCGAATTGCTGAGTTGGGATCGCTTTCGCGCGAACCAGGAGAATCTCGCATTCTGGCCGGCGGCCGGACTGGGTGGCACGGACATCGTGCGGCTTAACCCGGATATCAAGGCGTTTAGCTGCCCCATCTCCGGGCAACCGCTTCATGCGTTGCCCGCAGCAGATCCCGATGTCGTCGTCCTTCATGCACTTGCGTCGGATATCTATGGGAATGTGATTTTCCCGTCTTATCGCAACCTGCCGCAGAGCCTCGACATCACCCTCTCCCGCGCTTGCAGCAAGGTGATCGTCACCGTCGAGCGGATCGTCAGTGAATCCTTCCTGAAGCGCCACGTGCGCCTCGTTGAACTGCCGTCATGGCGTGTGAGCGCGGTTGTCGTCGCACCGCTTGGCGCACATCCGACATCGATGCTCGGCCGGTATCAGGACGATGCGAAACATTGGCAGGTCTATGTCGATGCCTCGCAATCGGCCGAAAGCTTCGACGCCTATCTGAACGAATATGTCCGCGGCACCGCCGATCATCAGAGCTACCTCGACAAGGTCGGCGGGGCACAGGTTGCCGCCCTGTATCAGGTGGATACGCAGCAATGAGCCTTTCCTTCACACTCAACGAGCTCATCGCGGTCAATCTCGCGCGCGACCTGAAGGATGGCGAGGTTGGTTTCACTGGTCTTGCGACGGGCGGCGCCGCCGCCTTGTACGCCACCGCCATTCCGATCGCGGCGATGGCACTCGCCCAGCGCACGCACGCGCCCAATCTCACCACGCTCCTCGCCGGCTGGTCTCACAATCCAGACCTCTCGGCGCTCGACATTCTGCCTGACGCTGAATTTGACGAGCAATTGCGGGACCTGCCGTGCGAAGCCCAATTGCTGAGCTATCCGGGACAGATCAGCATCCGGCGTGGCGATATCAGTTTCGGTTTCGGCTCCGGTGTGCAGATCGACAAGGTCGGCAATATCAACAGCGTCTGCGTCGGCGACCACAAGCGCCCGAAAGTGCGGCTTGTCGGCCCGATCCTGCTGCCTGAGCATTTCTCGATGTTCCGGCGCGAATACGTCATGATGCCGAGGCACGATGCGCGCACCTTCGTTGAAAAGGTCGACTACATCGCGGGCGTTGGTTATCCCGGCGGACTGGAAGGGCGAAAGCGTCTGGGCCTGCGATGGGGCGGCCCTGAGCTCATCATCACGCCGAAATGCATCTTCGATTTCGACAAAATCAAGGGCATCGCCCGCGTGAAGTCGATCCATCCGGGCGTCGATCCGGACGACGTACGCGCCTCGACCGGCTTCGACGTCGGAGATCTGAAGAACGTTCCGTCAACACCCGCCCCCACCGAAAATGAGTTGCGTGTCCTGCGCGAGGACATCGATCCGCGCGGCATACTGCTCTCATCCTGACACGCTGCGATCAAATGAGGTCGGAGCGCCGCTGGCGCTCTACTTGTCCAATGAATGATGTTGAAATGAACCAGGCCGCCATCACCGGACATACGAAGCTCTTCTGCCTTCTGGCCGATCCGATCGGCCATGTCAGGACGCCGCAGATTTTCAATGACTACCTGCATAGCCATGGCACCGACGCGGTCGTGGTCCCCGCTCATGTGTCATCGCAAAACCTGAAAACCGCGGTCGACGGCTTGCGACACTTGCACAATCTCAAGGGCATCATCGTCACCGTCCCGCACAAAATCGCGATCCTGGATCTGTGCGACGAACTCGACCCGTCCGCCAAGCTTGTCGGAGCCGTCAATATTATCAAACGCGATGCGAATAGCCGGCTGATCGGCGCGAATTTCGACGGCGCGGGCTTCGCCGAAGCGCTCGAACAGAATGTCGGCCGCATCGCCGGGAAATCGGTCTTCATGGCAGGCGCGGGTGGCGTTGCGCGCGCCATCGCATTCAACCTTGCGCGCAAGGACATCGCGAAACTCTCGATCTACAATCGGTCCGCCGACAAGACCGATGATCTCCTCGCGGCGCTGAAGGAAACTTACGGCAAGCTCGAAGTCGCGCGCGCCGATAACCGGCCATCCTCCGTCGATATCGCCATCAACGCGACCAGTCTCGGCCTGAAGAAGGATGATCCCCTTCCCTTTGCCGTTGATGCGTTGCCGAAAAACGCTGTCGTCGCGGAAGTTGTGATGCGTCCGTTGATGACATCGCTGTTGCTGGCCGCGCAACAGCGCGGACTGCATATTGCGACCGGGGATGCGATGCTGACGGCGCAACTCGCATCATGGGTGGAATTCATCGATGGTCCGGGCGCGAAAGGCACCCCGGTGCCGAATATGCTCGCGGCCGGATGATCGCAGTCCGATCCGGCAAACACTTTTCGAACGGACAGGAAAGATCATGATCGTATTTGGAGCGCCCCGGCGTTATGTCCAGGGCCCGGGCGTAATGGCCGAGGCCGGCCGGGAGATCGCGCGGCTCGGGCAATCCACCATCCTGGTGATCGATCCTGCGATCAAGGCGAGCGTGGGCGCGACCATCGAGCGCGGCTGTACGGAAGCATCGGTCGAGCTGGAGGTTCTCGATTTCGGCGGAGAAAGCTCGCCGGACGAGATCGACAGACTGCTCGGTCTTGCCGCCTCCTTCCAGGTTGATGTCGTGGTCGCCGCCGGCGGCGGCAAATGCATCGATATCGGCAAGGCGCTCGCAAAGCGCCTGTCCGCCCGCGTCGTGACTGTGCCGACGATTGCATCGAACGACGCGCCGACAAGCCACATCTACGTCCTCTACGATTCGGATCACCGCCTGTTGCGGGTCGAGGAGCTCGATCACAATCCGGACCTCGTGCTCGTCGACACCGAAGTCATCGCCCGCGCGCCCGCTGACCTGTTGCGCGCGGGGATCGGCGACGCGCTGGTCAAAAAATACGAGGTCGAGCAATGCGTAGCCGTTAACGGCCGCAATATATTCGGCTCCAAGCCTTCCATCGCGGCGCTGGCGATGGCTCGCGGATGCTACGACACACTGCGCGCCGATGCCGTCGCCGCACTGGCCGCAGTTAGCGCCAAAAAACCGGATGCGGCTCTCGAGCGGATCGTGGAAGCCTGCGTCCTGCTTTCGGGATTGAGCTTCGAGAATGGCGGACTTTCGATCGCGCACGCGATGACCCGCGGCGTATCCGCGATCAAAGCGATCGCCGGCACGGCCCACGGCTATCAGGTCGTCTATGGCCTGACTGTTCAGCTTTTGCTCGAAGGACGAGACGACCGCTTCATGGCGGACTATGCGGCGTTCTGCCGAGAGGTTGGTCTACCGATATCGCTCGCGGCGCTCGGCCTCAAAACGCCGTCCGCCGAAGACTGCAACACCATTGCGGAATTGACGCTCGCCGCGCCACATCTGAAGAACTTCACGCGCCTGGTATCGAAGGAGCAATTCCTCGACGCCATGCGGCGCGCCGAGGCTCTCGACGCGCAGAGACGCTGAACAGACGTCTGTTGGTTATCAGGAAATTCCGTAGCCGCCATCGACTGGCAGGATCGCGCCGGTGACGTAACGCGCATCATCGGAAACAAGGAATGCGATGACCGGCGCGACATCGGCCGGGGTGCCCCAGCGGCCAAGCGGAAGGCGCGCCATGATCGCACCGCTGCGCTCGGGATTGTGGATGGCGCCTGCAGACAATCGCGTATCGATCCAGCCCGGCGCGACAGCATTCACGCGAATTCCTTCGGCTGCGAAGGCCACCGCATGCGAGCGCGTGAGCTGCAGGATCGCACCCTTGCTCGCGGCATAGGCCGGATTGCGCGGAGAGCCGAAATAGCTCCACATCGAAGCCATGTTGACGACGCTGCCCTTGGCGTTCGTAAGCGCCGACCGGAGCGCCATCGTCACGATATGGCTCGATACCAGATTGACATCAATGACCTTGCGGAAACCGTCGGCGAGAAACTCGCGGCCCTCGTGCAGGATCATTCCCGCGCAATTGACCAGAGCGGAGACGCTTGGGAAAAGCGCGGCGAAATCGGCAACGGACTTCTCGTCCGTCACGTCGAGCTTCACGAATTCCAGATTGCCCGGAAAATCGCTATCACGGTCAAGCCCGCAGCAAACGACCTTGTAGTTCTTGTTCAAAAGCTCTTCAGCGACGGCACGCCCGATGCCGGTGCCGCCGCCCGTGACGATTGCGATTTTCTGCATCAACTTGTTCCGATACTGACCGCGACTAAGCGGCTATCTTGTTGTCCGCGCGGCCGCTCACGATCATGCGTACAACCTGATCGTGGTCGGCTTTCTTGGTCTCAAGAACACCGACCAGACCACCGTTTTTCATCACCGCGATACGGTCCGCGACGTTGAAGACGTGTTCGAGGTTATGGCTGATGATGAAGACCGTGACGCCCCTCTCGCGCAAGCTGCAGATGAGTTCGAGGACCTTGCGTCCTTCGTCCACGCCGAGCGCCGCCATCGGCTCATCCATGATCAGGAGCCGCACGTCGTTGAGCAACAGCCGCGCGATGGCAATCTGCTGGCGCTGTCCGCCGGACATGCTCCGGACCGGCCGGTCAAGGGCGATGAATTTCAGATCGATGCGCTCGAACAATTCCTTCGTGCGCCGCTGCATCTCGCCGTGATCGAGCCCCGGTATGATTCCGAGATACTTGCGGTGCAGTTCACGGCCAAGGAAGATGTTTTCCGGGACATTGAAAACGTCGACGAGACCGAGATGCTGATGAAGCGTCTCGATGCCGGCCGCGCGCGCGTCACTCGGGCTGCGCAGATCGAGGACCTTGCCGTCGAGTTCGATGTGGCCTTCATTCGGCGCCAATACGCCGGAAAGCATCTTGATCAGGGTAGACTTTCCGGCACCGTTGTCGCCGACAAGCGCGATCACTTCGCCCTGCTTGATGTCGAACGAAACCGATCTGACGGCATGCAGGCCGCCATAGCTCTTACGCAGATTCTTGATGGCAAGCAGCGTCTTCTTTTGCTCCGTTTCGGGCATCTTTTCCTCCTACTGCACTCGTTTCTTGATTGTCAGGCCTTGCGGCCTATGGCCCAGCCACCGGCCGTCATGCGGCCTTCGGCATTGAGGGACCAGATTTCGACTTCCACCGTGCCATCCGGATTGACCGCACGCACGACAGCGCGGCATTCGATCGTTTCGCGCGCCTTGACTGGTGCGAAGAAAGTCGCACCGAGGCGTCCGCCTGAGAGAAAGGCGCCGCCGAAAAACGACACCATCATCGCGGAGAACCAGCAGGCCTGGATCATGCCGGACATGATCGTTGTGTCGAAGCCCGCTGCTTTCGCGATATCGGGACAGGTATGGATGTTGCGCCAGTTCTCGTTGGCGCCCACAAACATCGACATCTGATCCTGCTGGATCGTCTCGCTCATCACCGGCAACACGCTACCGGGCGCTTTCAATTCAGAGACGGTTTTAACTTCGGGTGCGTCTTTCGGCCAATCACTGTTCACGCGGCGGCTGGAAAGTCCGTCGAACGCTTTTGGCTCGGACGCGGGAACCGGCTCAAGCGTGGGTACGATCTCGACGCTGCGCTGACGCACCAGAAGATTGCCGGATTGATCGCGCGCTTCGCTATCGAGCACGACGCTCGGCCGGCCGTTTCGCACGAATTTGTCCGCAAATGTTCCTGTAAAGCGTACAGGTTTGCCGAACGGAACTGGCGCATGGAACCAGATGTCCTCCTTGAGATGGACGGACTTGATCCCCTGCGGGTCGTAATTCTCCATGAAGAGATGCAAAAGCTTCTTGGCAATCGCCGACGAATGCGCCCACGGGCCGCAGGTGCCCGGCGCACGAAAATAATGGCTGTTATAGTCGTCGACGGCGAAGGCGAAGCCCTTTACAAAATGCGCATCGACTGGGAAATCGACCGGCCCGAACGTCTCCCCGACCTCGATGGCCTGGTAACTTTGCTGCTTGAGCATCTTCTCCCTACAAAATCGCTTGACCTTACCGGTCTATGATTTAGAAAATCGATTTTCTAGAAGGATAAGAAAAATGGACCGGATGTCAACAGCCCAATCTGCGCAGCAGCCTTCCATTCAGGCGGGCGCTCTGGACCGATTGCGGGTGCTTGACCTCTCCCGTTTCATCGCGGGTCCCTATTGCGGAATGCTGCTCGGGGATCTTGGAGCGGATGTCGTCAAGGTTGAGACCGTCGGCAAAGGCGAGAACACGCGCAACTTTCATCCGCGGATCGGGGACGAGAGCATCTATACGATGGTGTTCAACCGCAACAAGCGCGCGATGACGCTCAACTTCCGGAGTGAAGGCGGCCAGAAGGTGTTGCGCGATCTGATCGCACAATCCGACGTCGTGATCGAGAATTTCATACCCGGCACGCTGGAAAAAATGGGCTGCGGCTGGGAAGCGATGAGCAAGATCAATCCGCGATTGATCATGACGCGTATCTCAGGCTTCGGGGCGGCGGGCCCCTACTCCAAGCGCCCCTGTTTCGATCTCATCGCGCAAGCGATGTCCGGATTGATGGACCTCACAGGCTATCCGGACGGTCCGCCCACAATGGCCGGATCGTTCATTGCGGATTACACGACCGCGCTCCATGCCACAATTGGTACGCTCGCCGCGATCCAGAATCGCGAGAGGACTGGAAAAGGACAGCTCGTCGAGGTGACACTCATCGCAAGCGCGCTCTCCCTTCTCGTGACCACCATTCCGAACCAGTTGCTGTTTGGACATACGACTAAGCGCAACGGCAATCGCGACCGCTTCGTCGCACCGAGCAACACATTCCGGACCAAGGATCAGGACTGGATCATCTTCCAGGTGCAGAGCGACGAGAAATTCCAGGCGCTTGCGGACGCAATGGGACAGTCCGGCCTGGCGCAGGATGCACGTTTCAAGACGAATGCCGACCGGCTGACCCACGTTGAGGAACTCGAGCCGCGGCTTCAAGCCTGGGTGCAAACGCAGACCACGGAAGGCGCTTTGGAACTGATCTCAGGACTCGGCATTCCGTGCGCCAAGGTCGCGACGATCGCGGATGTCGTGAACAATCCGCAGGTCCAGCACGGTGAGCATATCCTGTGGCTCGACCAGGCCGGCGGCAAGGTTCCGATGCAGGGCTTCACCGTGAAAATGACGGATACGCCCATGGCACTGCGCCATTCGGCTCCGTCCATTGGACAGCATACCGATCTCGTGCTTGATGAATGGCTGGATTATTCGGCTGATGACGTGCGCAAACTACGCTCGGAAAAGGTGATCTAGGCCTTCGCCGGCGCTGCACGCGATGTGCCGCGCACGATGAATTCCGGCGCGATGATCACTTTACGGACGGCCGCTTCAGGATCGCCAATCCGCTCGATCAGGATGCGCGCGGCGGTCGCGCCGACCGTCCATTTCGGATGGCGAAGCGTCGTCAGGCTCGCCCATGGCATCGACGAAACAAAAATATCGTCGATGCCGACGATCGAAAGATCGTCGGGTACGCGCAAACCGAATTCCTGAAGCGCCTCGATCGCGCCAAGCGCCATGAGGTCGTTAGCGCCGATGATGGCGGTCGGCGGTCTCGGCATCGCGAGCAATTCGCGTGCAGCGGTCGTTCCAGACGCATAGGTCCAGTCGCCTTGCCGGACGAGTGACTTGTCGTGGCCGCCGGCAATCTCCTGCATGGCCTGCACATAGCCGTTGAACCGATCCTGCGCCGCCACCGATCCCTCGCGACCCAGAATGAAACCGATATCGCGGTGCCCAAGACGCCAGAGATATTGGCACGCATCCGCCATTCCGCGATTGTTATCGACGCCGACATAATCGACATCGACATTCGAATAGGTCTGGTTGATCAGCACCATCGGCATATGCCGCTTGTGCAAGTCGATAATATCGGCGCCTTCGTGGACCTGCGACGCGACGATCAGTCCATCGACCTGCTGGTCGAACAGAAGATTGACATAAGCCTTCTGCTTGTCGGCGCGGTAATCCGTATTGCACAGGATCAGATTGTAGCCTTGCGCCGAGGCGATATCTTCGGCGCCGCGGACAAGTTCCGGAAAGAACGGATTGGTGATGTCGCCGACGAGAATGCCAAGCGACCAGGTTTTCCGCGTCCGCAAACTTCTCGCGATATAGGAAACCCGGTATCCAACTTTCTTCGCTGCTTGTTCGACCTTGAGCTGGGTTGCTTCCGAAACATAGCGCTGATTGCTGAGCGCGTTGGACACGGTGGACTGAGCGAGCCCACACTCTTCAGCAACGTCGCGGATGGTTGCCCGGACGGCCTTACGATGCCTTCGTCGGGCTGGTACTGTTTTACGTTTACGAGGCACAGGCATATGTCAAATGGATATCTGATGATAAGCAGTCTCTATATCGAAAAACGATTTTTTAGACAAGAATCGAC
>CAYJNT010000083.1:0-13070 GCA_964370945.1 uncultured Hyphomicrobiales bacterium
TGGCCGAACTGCTTGCGTATGCCGGAATATTCGATGGCCTTGTCGAGAGCCTTCTGCGCGAGATGGACCGCACTGAGCCCGACCAGCGGCCGGTTGCCATTCCACGTCAGGGTGAGGACGCGCGCTGCGTCGCCCTCCTTGCCGAGCGCGTTTTCCTTCGGCACGCGGCAGTCGTCAAACATCAGTTCTGCTAGATGTCCCTGCTGCAATCCGAGGCATTCGATCTCGCGCGCTTCGAACGGCGAGCTGTCGCGCTGCACTACGATACGGCGCATGCTGTTGCGGCCGCGCTCATCTGCACCTGCCGAGCACGTTACGACCATTGTGCCCGATACTGTGCCGTTCGTGATCCACATCTTACGGCCGTTGATGACGAGATGATCGCCATCCGGTCGCACCTTTGTGATGACGCCGCGCGGATCTGAGCCGGTGTTCGGTTCGGTCGTGCCGGTGCAGCACAACACTTTGCCTGCGATCGCGTCGGGCAAAAATCGTTTCTTCTGGTCCGGCTCGCTTTCGGCGTAGATGCGCGCAATTGTGCACTCGTGCGCGAGCAATGAGATAGCGATCGCCGGCGGCAATTGCTCGAAGGCGAGGCCGTAGTCGAGCATACGCATGCCGGAGCCGCCGGCATCGACCGGAAGGCGCGGCGCAGTCAGCCCTTGCTCGGCGAGCACGGCGTATATCTTGAGCATCTCCGGCAAAGGCAAAGGTTTGTCCGCGGGGTTTGCTGCCATGATCGGTGCAATTTGCCGCTCGACCATGCGTCGCGCCGAATCCTGCGCCAGCGCTTGTTCTTCTGTCAGATCAAAATCCATGAGGCCTCGCTGCGGTCGTGTTGGCTGAATCGCACCGCGAAATCAGTTTGTGTGATGCGCACGTGCGAAGCATCACATCGCACATGGCAAGACCGGCCTGCGGCAGAATTCCACTAGACGGACTTGGTTTCATCCTGTAATTTTTTAGCCTGCGGGTTCAACGACGTCAAATCAGTATTTAGTATTCAACTATTAAGTAATACGACGATCGTGTTGAAGATAAACAAAACAATGAACAATAATAATAAGTAGTCGCAAGTAATGGAGGAGCGCATGGTACGCGAACATTTGTCACCCCGGGGCTTCCTGCAGGCTCCGTCGCGCTCAGTGCTGACATGGCGCTCGACGCACTCACAGCTGACATCGCGACGGGAAATCTCATCCCGCTGAAATCGTAAAGCGTACCGCGAGAACGATCATGTCCTTACTGCCACAACTTATCGTCGACGCGCTGTTGCTGAGTGGCCTCTATTCTTTGATGGCCATCGGTCTATCGCTGAGTTTCGGCATTACACGGATCATCAATTTCTCTCACGGCGAAGCCATCATGCTCGGCGCATATGGCTCTTACTGGTTCCTCACCCTGTGGGGCATTGACCCATTGATCTCGATGCCGTTCCTGCTCGTGCTCGGCTTCGTAGGTGGCTTCGTTCTCTTCAAGGTGTCACTTCGGCACGTTCTGACGGCGCAGAGTGAAAACCAAATCCTTCTCACGTTCGGCATCGGCCTCATCTTGCAGAACGTCGCCGTGATTTTCTGGAGCGGCGACCAGCGCTCGGCCAATCCACCTTATGCGTTTTCCGCTTTCGATATTGGCGACGTCGTCATTCCGGGCGGACGCCTGATCGGCTTTATCGTCGCGGCATGTTTGTTCGGCGGCTTGATGTGGTGGCTGATGCGCACTGAGCTTGGCCGCGCGTGCCGCGCGCTCGCCGAGAATCGCGTCGCCGCGACGCTGATGGGCATCAACGTCGACGCGACTTACGCGATCGCATTCGGCATCAGCGTATCGTTCGGTGTCGCGACCGGCGTCGTCATGAGCTTCATCATGGGCATTGGGCCGTTCATGGGTTTCCACATGCTGGTGAAGGGTTTCGCCATCATCATTCTGGGCGGGTTGGGCAGCATCGTCGGAACGGTAATCGGGGCTTTCGTACTGGGCTTTGCCGAAACTATTGTCGGCTATTACGTGCCGGACGGGAACGGCTGGTCGGAAGGCGTGGCTTTCGCTTTGCTGTTCTGCATTCTCATCGCGATGCCGCGCGGCATCCATGGCCAAGCCGTGGAGCATTGAAGCGATGGCCGTAAGCAAGGTAATAGGCATCGTTGCCTGCATCGCGATCGGCCTCGGCGTCGTGTTCTTCGGCACGGCGGTGCAGAACGACTGGCTGTTTCGCGCCACAACTTTGACCATGCTCGCGGTGAGCTGGAATCTGATGGCGAATGCCGGCCTTGTCTCGCTCGGCCATTCGGCGTTCTGGGGCGTCGGCAGCTATGCGACCGTGCTTTCGATGAACAAATTGGGCCTGCCGTTCGGCGTCGGCTTCGTTCCGGCGGTGGTGGCCGGTGCGCTGCTCGGTGTTTTCCTCGCGGCGACGACGGGACGGCTGCGCGGAATTTTCTTCGCGATCTCGACGCTCGCCCTCTCTGAAGGCCTTCGGGTCATGGCGTTGATGCTGCCTCAGATGACGGGCGGCGCCGCCGGTATCTTCCTCAATAACAGTTTGCGCCCACCCCAGTGGGCTCTGTATTTCACCGGCTTCTCTGGTGCGGTCCTGTGCATTCTGATCGCCTACATTCTGTCCCGCTCGCGTTTTCACTATGCATCTCGCGGCATGCGAGCGAATGAGCAGGTCGTGCAGATGCTCGGTGTCGATCCGCGCCGCTACCGACTCGGGGTCATGGCCATTTCCGGTGCAATGGCCTCGTTCGCGGGGGCCGTCTATGCGTGCTACGGCGGATATCTTGAGCCGGAACTGGCCTTCAGTTTACACTTCACCATTCTCTCGCAGATCGCGCCGATCCTTGGCGGCATCCATACCCTGGCGGGTCCGGTGCTCGGCTCTGCCGCTATCATCTTCATCTCCGAAGTCACGCGCGTCTGGCTCGGCAATCGCGAGGGTTGGAGTCTGCTCATCTATGGGTTCATCCTCGTCGTCTGCATCATGTTCATGCGCGACGGTATCCTCGGCGTCTGGCGCGACATCATGCGCCGCGGCTCTGATCGCAAACGCAATGATTCGACAGGGCTCGCGCGCGACACAGCTGCGGAGACGCCACGATGAGCGCGCTGCTTGATGTCCGTCATCTGCGGGCCGGCTACGGCGATTCCGTGGTACTCGAGGACGTATCGTTCGAGGTTAAGTCCGGCGAAGTTGTCTGTTTGCTCGGCGCCAATGGTGCTGGCAAGACCACGACGATGGCTGCGTTGACTGGACTGCTGCGGCCGTCGGGAGGTGAAGCGCGTCTTGAGGGCCAGGACCTCTTGGCGCTACCGCCGCATCAGCGGGTTAGCGCCGGCATAGCTTTGTGCCCCGAGGGACGCCAAGTCTTTCCGAATCTGACCGTGATGGAGAACCTTCTCCTCGGCAGCTACAACACCGCGGCCAGACCGAAACGCGAGCAGCGCTTTGACTGGGTGTTCGGCCTGTTTCCGCGGTTGCGGGAGCGGGCTCAGCAGCAGGCTGGGTTTATGTCGGGCGGTGAGCAGCAAATGCTGGCTCTCGGCCGCGCGCTGATGTCTTGCCCGCGACTTCTGTTGCTCGATGAGCCGTCGCTAGGCCTTGCCCCGAGAATCGTGTCTGAGGTGTTCCAAACTATCGCGACCATCGCGAAATCCGGAATTAGCATCCTCCTCGTCGAGCAGAATACGGTTGCCGCGCTGAGCGTCGCGGACCGCGGCTATGTGCTTGGTGGTGGGCGGATCGCCGTGGCGGATAGCGCAAAAGCGCTCGCGCAATCGCCGATCGTGCGTGAGGCATTCATGGGCAAGTCGGAATATGCCAAACGGGTGATCGAAAGCGTGGAGGCGCGCCATGCTTGAGATTAATAATCTCACAAAAGCGTTCGGCGGTCTGAAAGCGATCTCTAAGCTCTCGATCAAGCTCGAAGATCGCCAGTTCCTCGGCGTGATCGGGCCGAATGGCGCCGGGAAGACCACGCTGCTGAACCTGATCACCGGCTATCTGCCTGCGACGAGTGGCACGATGACGCTTAACGGCCAATCTCTGAACGGACTTCGGCCGTTCCAGGTCTGTCGCCTCGGAGTTGCGCGCACGTTCCAGGTCGTGCGCCCTTTTGTCGAAATGTCTGTCGAAGACAACGTGATGACGGGCGCGATGTTCTCAAGTAACGAACGCGTCGGTGTTGCCGAAGCGCGCGAGCTCGCGCAGAAGCCGATGGAGCTGGTCGGCCTCGACAAGAAGCGCCACTTCCTCGCCGGCGCCCTGACTCTAGGCGAGAAAAAAAAGCTTGAACTGGCGCGATCGCTTGCGACACGTCCAAAAATCTTGCTGCTCGATGAGGTGATGGCGGGCATCCAACGTGGCGAGGTCGAGGACCTCATGGACGTATTGGAGCGCATCCACAAAAGCGGCACGACGATCCTGATGATCGAGCATCTTGTGCACGTGATCGCGCGTCTGGCGCAGCACGTTGTCGTCCTGAACTTCGGCGAAAAGCTGTTTGAGGGCGAGCCGACGGCGGTGCTCGAGCATCCTTCGGTGATCGAATCCTATCTCGGCAAGCCGTTTGTTGCGGCTTGATGGGAGCGAATATGGCGTCGTCACAGGTAGCATACTTTTCCCGTCTCGCATGTTTGGTTGCGGGTCAGGGGCCGACTCTTGTCCTGCTACATGGCGGCGCCGGTTCGTCGAACCACTGGTCGCGCAATATCGATACTCTTGCGTCGGCGCATCGTGTCTTCGCGTTCGACATGCCCGGCTTCGGACGCTCGCCTGACGTCCCGGCTGCGACCGAAGCCGAGACTTATATCGATTTGGTTGCGGCCGCGGTGGCGGAGGTGGCAGCTGGCCAGCCATATCGCCTGACGGGCTTCTCGTTCGGTGCCGTGATTGCCGCAGGTATCGGGGCTCGCCCTTGTGGACGCATTACTGCGCTCAGCCTCGTGGGGCCGGGCGGTTTCGGTAGCCCGGCCGGGCGCCACCTCGATCTTCGCGCGCTACCCGACGGTGCTGACGACTCCGCTCTCCGCGGCGTCATTCGTCACAACTTGCTGCAAATGATGATCGCCGACCCGTCTCACGTCGATGACACAACGATCGACATCCAGGCCGAGAATATCCGCAACGCGCGCTTCGACAGCCGCCGTATCAGCCTGCAGGATCGCTTGCTCAAGGATATCGAGCGTTGTGATGCACCTCTCCAATTGATTTGGGGCGCGCGCGATCATCTTGCTTATCCGTCTATCGACGCGCGGGCCGCACTTTGCCGCGACGTACGTCCCGCCACGCGCATCGACATCATTCCGGCAGCTGGTCACTGGGTCCAATACGAGCAGCCCGCCGCATTTAATGAAGCGTTGCTGTCTTTTGAGCCGGAAGCGTCCAGGCTGCAGCGCGTATAGACGTGTGAACAAAAACAAACTCTGTAAGGAGCGACATTATGACGTTTGAGAATATCCTGACGGCGCGTGATGGCGCGGCTTACATCATCACACTCAACCGGCCGAAGAAGCGTAACGCCGTCAGCCTGGAGACCATGGCCGATATCATCGCCGCGATGAAGGAAGCCGAGGCGGACGAGAAAATTCGCGCGGTGATTCTGACCGGAAGTACAGAGTTCTTCTCGGCCGGCGCCGATCTCAACGATGCCATCCAAGTGACCTCGGCGTCGAAGGGGATCAAGTATTTCAATTCCTGGCATCATCTCAACGATACGCTCGAGCACCTCACCAAGCCCATCATCGCGGCCATCGAGGGCTTCTGCATGACGGGCGGCTGCGAGCTGGCTCTTGCGTGCGATATTCGCGTGGCCAGCAAGGGCTCAACCTTCGCCATCACTAGTTCGAAGATCGGCACCGTCGCCGGCGCGGGCGGCACGCAGCGCCTGCCACGCGTCGTCGGTCCCGCCAAGGCGCTCGAGATTATGTTCGCAGGCGACCCGATTGAGGCTGAGGAGGCTTATCGCATCGGCCTGATCAACAGGCTCGTTGAGAAGGGCGAGGCCGTCAATGAAGCCAAGCGCATGATCAAGGTGTACGAGAAGCGTGCGCCGATGAGTCTCGCGTTGATCAAGCGCTCGGTGCATCGCGGCATGCAAATGGATCTCGCCTCGGCGATCGAGTTTGAGACCTTCCTGGTGTCGACGATCTACACCACCAAGGATAAGCACGAGGGCATTTCGGCATTTCTCGAAAAGCGCGAAGCGAAGTTCACAGGCAACTAATGTCTTTCGCCGAACTCACGAATGCGAAATCGTCTACGGAGTCCACCACGAGGCTCCCGCTGTCGGGTGTTTTGATCGCCGACTTTAGCCGCCTGTTGCCAGGGCCGTGGTGCACCCAGTTCCTCGGCGACCTGGGCGCGACGGTCATTAAGATTGAGCAGCCGGGCGTGGGCGACCCGAGTCGATACAACCCGCCGCGCTATCGCGAGGAAGGCGTTTATTTCCGGAGCGTGAACGGCAACAAGCAGGGCCTGTCGCTGGATCTAACGAGGCAGGAGGGTGTTGCGGTCGCACACCGCCTGCTGGAGCGTGCCGACATCGTCATCGAGTCATTTCGCCCAGCCGTGTGTGCCAAGCTCAAGATCGACTATGCGACGGTGAAGAAGCTTAAGAGTGACGTCATCTACTGCGCCATCTCAGGCTTCGGTCAAAGTGGCCCGCTGGCACCGATCCCTGGTCACGATCTTGTCGTGCAGGCGATGACCGGAATCCTGCAGCCGGCCCGCGACGGTGGCGCTTTCCCGTTGCCGCATTTCCAAGCGGCGGACTACGCGGCTGCGACGATGGCTTGCATCAGCATCCTAACGGCGCTGCTCCGGCGCAATCAGACTGGCGAAGGGTGCTACATCGACCTGTCGATGTTCGATAGCCTGATGAGCATGGCCAATATTTCGCTTCTGTCCGGTCTCTCGATGCTGGCGGGCGGCAGCGGCAAGCCCGCGCTTGAGGTGTGGGGTGGTAATCCGCGTTACTGCATCTACGAAACGAAAGACGGCGGCCACGTCGCCGTGTGTCTGCTCGAAGCCAAGCTGTGGTCGGAGTTCTGCCGCGCCATCGGCCGCGACGATCTGATCGACAGCACCGAAGGCTGGGCCGACCGGCACAGCGATCACGGGGGCCGCTCGGACCTTTATCGAAAGGCGATCGCCGACTATTGCCGCTCGCAGAAGCGCGACGATCTTGTCGCTGCTATGAGCAAGATCTCGATTCCGATTATGCCGGTCCTCTCGCCGCTTGAAGCGCTGAATACCGAACACGCCCGCGCCCGCGATGTGGCTGGCGTGACGAATGACGACCGGGACGGAGCGGTTTCCGAACTTCGCAATCCGTTGCGCGCCGCAGGACTCGCGCGGCAGAAACGTGACCCTGCGCCGTCGTTCGGCGGGAACTCAGCGGATGTCCTCGCAATGCTCGGATACGCGCAAAGCGAAATCGGTGATCTGGCCGCGAAAGGTGTCATATGACTGCCAAAACCGACCTTCCGGTCGCCAATAAAGTCGCCGCTTTCGTCGAAGGCTCGCTGCTGCGCAACTACCCTGACGACGTCGTCGATGGCGCAAAGAAGTGTCTGGCCGACTGGTTTGGCGTTGCGCTCGGCGCGTGCGAGGAACCGGCTGCAAAGGCGGTGCGCGCCGCGATGAAGGCGAACGGTACGGGCGACGCGTTGTTAGTTAGTGGTGGCTCGGCGCCGCCCGTCTTCGCCGCCCTGATCAATGGAACGACTGCCCACTGCCTCGACTTCGACGATACGCATGTCGACTCGCTGGCGCATCTCAGTTCCCCGACCTGGGCAGCGACGCTCGCGACGACGGGCGGCAAGGCAGCGACGGGCCGCGATCTGCTCGCCGCCTTCATTGCAGGCTTTGAGAGCGGCGCCGCGCTCGGCGGGCAGGGCCGCGGCGAGAAAATCACCACGCGCGGCCTGCATTCGACGGCCGTGTTCGGCCGGCTCGCTGCAACTGCCGCGGCTTCGGTGATGCTCGGCCTCGACAAGACTCAAGTCATGAATGCGATGGGCGTGGCGGCGACGCAAGCCGGCGGCCTCACGGCGTCGTTCGGCACGATGTCGAAGCCGTTTCACGCCGGTAAGGCCGCCATGGATGGTGTGATGTCCGCCCAGTTCGCGGCGTCGGGCTTTATTGCCGCGCACGATCTTCTCGACCGGCCGGCCGCCTTTGCCGGCGTGTTGATGCAGGGCTCTGACATGAAGATCAGTGCCGACGAGCTCGGCCAAGTCTGGCAGATTACCCAAAACACCTTCAAGCCCTATGCGTCGTGTCTGCTGACACATGCGGCCATCGATGCGGCGCGCGAGGTTGCGAAACAACTTCCGGCGGATGAGCTCGAATACGCCACGGCCGAGGTTCACCCGCTCGGCCTTGAGGTCGCCGGAAAGACGGCGGTGAACACCGATCTCGAAGGCAAGTTCAGCCTGCTTTATTGCATCGCACTGGCCCTCGCCGGCTATCCTGCTTCGCCCGCGGATTTTTCGGCGGAACGCCGAAGCAACGCGACCATTCGCAACGTGATGAAGCAGGTCGTGGTCAAGCCGAACGATAAGCTCGAGAAGACCGCAGCATCGGTCATGGCGCGCGACAAGAGTGGCCGCGAAGTCAGGGCGGATGTGCCGCTCGCGTTGGGCAATCCCGGCAATCCGATGACATGGGACGCGCTCGAAGCAAAATTCATGGCGCTCGCCGAGCGCCGACTTAACGGAAAGGCGTCGGAATTGTTCGCCACGATCCGCGCATTCGAAACGGTGAAGGATGTGCGCTCGCTCGGTGCACTATTACGGGTGTAGGTCGCGATGGATTTCAAACTCACCGAAGATCAAGAAATCTTCCGCGCGGCCGTTCGCGCTTTCGCCGAGCGGCACTTGCGCGACGGCGCGGTCGCGCGCGCACACTCAGCGGAATACCCATGGGACGTTGCGCGCCTGATGGCGGGGCAGGGCCTGCTCGGCATTACTATCGCGGAGCAGAGCGGTGGCATTGGCGGCACCTTGCTGGATGCGGTGTTGGCGATCGAGGAGGTTGCGTGGGCCTGTCCGCGCAGCGCCGATGTTATTCAGGCCGGAAATTTCGGCGCCATCCGTGTGCTCGCCGAATTCGGGTCGCCCGACCATAAAAAGCGTTATCTTGAAAAACTGCTGAAAGGTGAGGGACTCATCTCGGTCGCGATGACCGAGCCCAATGCCGGTTCAGCAGTGACGGACCTGACGACGAAGGCGGTGCCAGACGGCGACGGCTATCGCGTCAGCGGCAGCAAAATTTTCACCACCCATGGTGTGCACGCCACTGTCTTCCTCGTCTATGTCCGCTTCGGGCCGGGCGTCGACGGAATAGGGTCGGTGTTGATCGAGCGGCCTTCGCCAGGCTTCACCACAGGCCGCTCGTCACGCTTCCTATCTGGCGAGAATTGGGCCGAACTGAACTTCGACAACGTTTTCGTGCCGAAAGAGAACGTCCTGCTCGGTTCAGGTGGCTTCAAAAAGCAGATCAACGGATTCAACGTCGAACGAGTTGGCAACACGGCGCGCGCTCTCGCACTTGGGCGCTACGCCTACAATGCGGCGCGTGAGCACGCGCTGGTGCGCCAGCAGTTTGGCCGTGCGCTGTGCGAATTCCAAGGCATCCAATGGAAATTCGCCAACATGAAGATGCAGCTCGATGCCGCGCAGCTCCTGCTGTATCGCGCGGTGGCGAATGCCAAGGGCGGTATCCCGTCGGCCGAGGAAACGGCGATCGCCAAAGCGTTCTGCAACAAGACAGGTTTCGACGTCGCCAGTGAATCGATGCAGGTGATGGGCGGCACCGGCTACAGCGAGGAGGCACTTGTCGAATACTGCTTTCGCCGCACGCGCGGGTGGATGATCGCCGGCGGTACGATCGAAATGATGCTCAACCGCATCGCCGAGTCCGTGTTTGAGCGGACCTTTTCGCAAAGGCCGCCTCGTGCGTCATGACCCAATCAAACCTGGCGTCTCTGGGAATGCTTCGCTCGCTCGCGTATTATTCTCGCCGCGTAGCGTTGCGCTAATCGGTGCGTCGAGCGATCCAGGCAAGCACGCGGGACTGCCGCAGCGCTATCTGCGCAAGCACGGCTTTACCGGCCACATCTATCCGATCAATCCCAATCGCGACGAGATTTTCGGCGAGCGGGCTTATCCTACGATCGAGGCGGTGTCGGATCGCGTCGATCACGCGCTCATTATGGTCCGCACCGAAGCTGTGATCGGCGCGGTCAAGGACTGCATCGGAGCCGGCGTACCGTGCGCCACGATCCTCGCCGGCGGCTTTGCGGAGTCGGGCGACACTGGGCAGCAGCTCCAGCGTGAGCTGCGGAATATCGCGAAAGGGCGGATTCGGCTCGTCGGGCCGAACAGCCTTGGCATCATCAACACGCACGCACCGATGACGCTGTCTGCCAATGAGGTTCTCGAGCAGCAGACGCTACGGCCTGGCCACACGGGGTTGATTTCCCAGAGCGGCAGCCTGATCGGCGCGCTATTGTCGCGCGGACAAGCGCGCGGCATCGACTTCTCGCAAATCGTTTCCGTAGGGAACGAACTCGATCTCGGCGTCGGCGAGATCGGCGAGCTGATGATCGACGACCCTCACACCGAAGTTATCTTGTTGTTCCTGGAGACAATTCGCGATCGCGAGCGATTTTCTCGCATGGCGCAGCGCGCATACGACTCCGGCAAGCCAGTGGTCGCCTATACACTCGGCCGCAGCACTCAGGGGCAGGAGCTGGCCGAGTCGCATACCGGCGCACTTGCCGGCAGCGGTGCGGCGGTCGCTGCCTTCCTGCACGACAACGGGGTCGCCCATGTCGAAAATTTCGAAGCATTGCTCGAAGCGCCGTTCCTTTTCGCGAGGGCAAAGCCGTTGTCCGGCCGACGTGTCTGCGTTCTCACAACGACCGGCGGCGGTGCCGCCCTTGTTGTCGACAATCTTGGCACGCGGGGCATCGAAGTGGTGCCTCCCGGCAAGACGACGGTCGAAGGCCTGGCCGGGCGAGGCATCACCATCGTAAATAAGCCTCTGGTCGATCTCACGCTGGCAGGAACGAATGCGGCGACGTACGGGGCGGTCCTCAACGAGTTTCTCGCGACCGGCGAGTGCGACGTCGTGATCGCTGTCGTCGGATCGTCGTCGCAATCGCGGCCGGATCGCGCGGTCGCGCCGATTCTGGAAGCCGCGAAGACAAGCACGAAACCGATCGCCGCGTTCCTGACGCCCCATGCCGAGCTATCGCTCGCCATGCTGCAGGAGGCCGGCATCGCCGCGTTCCGCACGCCGGAGTCTTGCGCCGACGCCGTGCGCGCGTTGCTTTGTTGGCGCGCGCCGCGCCAGCCGGTAGTAGCCAAGGCCCCCGATACGACGACCGGAGCGACGCTATTGGCGTCGCTCGACATTCCCGGCCCAGATACGAAGGTTGTGCACGGCGATGATGACGCCGCTCTCGATCAGCTGGCCAAACTGGCGCTGCAGTTTCCGGTCGCGCTCAAGATCCTGTCGCCTGACATTGCTCACAAGACCGAGGTAGGCGGCGTGGTGCTCGGCATCTCGTCCCCTGAGGCGCTCCGCGCGGCGGCGCGCAGCATGCTCAAGACCGTGCGCCAGCGTGTTCGTCATGCGCGCATCGATGGATTCGAAGTGCAGCCGATGGAGACCGGATTGGCCGAAGCTCTGCTTGGCTATCGGTACGATCCGCAAGTTGGTCCGACCGTCACGCTCGGCAGCGGCGGTGTGCTCGCCGAGCTTCTCAAAGATGTCGTTACGCGAATCGCGCCGGTCAGCGTGTCCGAGGCGAGGGAGATGATCGGTCAGGTTCGAGGCCTGCGCGTTATCACCGGCTATCGATCGCTGCCGAAGGGTGACGTTGACGAGTTGGCGCGTGTGGTCAGTGCGTTTTCGACGATTGGCGCGGCCGAAAACGCGGTTCGGGAAGCGGAAATCAATCCGCTGCTGATCAAGTGCGAAGGCGAGGGCGTCGTCGCGCTTGATATTCTGCTAGTCTCTGATGCGGAGAAAAGGCGATGAATGCGCCCACCAAGCATGTAGGGCCGGCCGCCGATGCGACGCGGCGACTCGCCCGGTTCGCGGCAGAATTGCGATACGATCAGCTTGCCGATGAAGAGCGGCGCGGCATTCGCCGGCATGTGCTCGATACGATCGGCGCGTCGCTCGCCGGCAGCAATCAGGATGTCACGCGTGTCGTCTGCGAGACGTTTGCCGCCTCCGGTCTGTCGGGTACGTCGGCTGTTCCTGGCATAGCCACCAAGTTCGATCCGCTCTCGGCCGTCTACGTCATGGCGACCGCCGCGCACGGCCTCGAGGTCGACGATGGCTATCGCGCCGGCTCGGTCCACCCCGGGGCTGTCGTTGTTCCAGCGGCGCTGATCTTCGCGGTCGCTGAAGGGCGTGACGCGCACACGTTTATGGCGGCGGTAGCGGCAGGCTATGAGACCTCGACACGCATCGCCGAAGCGATCCATCCGCAGTCGCGCCAGCGCGGCTTCCACAATACGTCCGTCGTCGGTCCGCTCGCCGCAGCTGTTACGCTCGGCGTTATTCGGCAGCAGAATGCCGAAACGATCGAGCAGGCACTCGGCATTGCTTCGAGCGCGTCGGCGGGTCTTTTCGCATTCCTCCACGGTGGCGGCGAGGTCAAGCGCATCCATGCCGGTCATGCCGCGCGTGAGGGCGCCCTTGCCGCCTTGCTGGCTGAACGTGGTCTCACGGGTCCGATGGGAGTACTCGCCGAGCGCGACGGCCTTTTTCAGGCGTTTTCGTCTCCCGAACAGGCGGCTACAAGATTCAAGATTTCGGAGCGGCCTGAACTTTTGGCCGTGACGCGCTGCTACATGAAGCCCTATGCATGCTGTCGTCACTTGCATCCGGCGATCGACGCGGTGCGCCAAATCGTCGGCGAGCAGAAGCTTGAGTCGTCCGACGTCGCAACTGTCGAAATCGGCACCTATGCCATCGCTGCCGAGCACGCCCATACGGGGTGGGACGACATGGCATCGGCGCAGATGAGCTTTCCGTTCTGCATTGG
>CAYJNT010000084.1:0-12900 GCA_964370945.1 uncultured Hyphomicrobiales bacterium
CGGGACGGCAACGCGTAGTTAAGCGCCGGAAGTCGGGTATACCCGGCTTCCGGGACAAGCCCGGCCATGACGAGCTTTGAGCGGAATTGAATTTACCGCAGCGCCGCGGTGCGTCCACCGGACATCACGCTGGCGAGAAACACCACGGCGGAGCCCTGGAAGCGCTGGTGGTTGAGGCCGGCATAGGGATCGGCCGAGAAGGTCATCGTCAGCACGGATGACGGCTTGCGCAGCATCGGCTGCAGCGTTCGCATGTCGGCGGCGCCCAGAAGCGTGATGGTCATGTAGGCGCGCACGCTGGGCGTCGCGATGATCGCGCGCAGCCAGGGCTCGTCGGCGGCGCGCCCGGTGACAGGCAGCGCGGCGGGCGTCGCGGTCTGGATTTCCGACGGGCGTTGCGGCGTGGCCTTGAGCGCGACGGTGGTGCCGGCGGTGGCCGCCGCGTTGCGCGGAATGGCGTTGCTGGTGACGGCGCCGATAGGCGCTGAGCGGGCCGGGCGCGGTTCGGTCAGTGGCTCGCTCGCCGGGGCGAAGCCGATCGCGATGTCGCCCGGCATGTCCTTGGTCCAGGGCCCGACGCTGCCGGTGACGACCGGAGGCCGCGCTGCGACCGCGGCGACTTTCGGATCGGCGGAGGCGATATCCACGCGGCGCGCGGCCGAGGTTTCGATCGGCGTTTCCGGCAGGCCCTTCCAATAACCGCGCGAGTTGATCACGTCGTTCGGAGTGACCGGCCGGAGCGAAGCGAGCGAATAGATGCTCCCTTGCTGGGCAGGACGCGTGGGTTGCGGCGCGACCGCAGCGGTCTCAACAGGCGCGACCGGCCTCACCCTCGGCATCGGAACCGGCGCGGCGGTCTGCGCAGGCTCCGCCGCGGGCTGCGCGGCGGGCTTCGGCCCGGCATTCCACGCAAAGACGTTCTGGCGGCCGGTATTGCTTGCGGGCGCCGCCGCGGCGACGGCCTGCGGCGCGCGAGCCGGAACATCCGCTTCTTCCTCCTCATCCCTGTCCTTCTTCTTGCCGAAGCCGAACAGGTTGGCGAGGATGTTGCGCTTCTGCGTATTGACGCCGGCGACGCGCGCGGCTTCGAGCGAGGTCGCGGACGGCGTGCCGCCGCGCTTCTCGAGATCGGCGAGCGCGAGCGCGTAGTTTTTCAGCGGCTGCCCGTCGGAAGGAATGTGGACCGTGCGGCCGTCCGGGAACACCTTGGCGAGTTGATCGGTCGTCATGCGTGGCCAGTGCCGCACGCTGCCGACGTCGAGATGCACGAAGGGCCAGCCGGAGCCCGGATAAAAGCCGACGCCGCCGCGCTGCAGCCGCAGGCCGGCCGCGCGCAGATCGTCGAGCTTGGCGTCCGGAATGAGGAAGTCGATCGCCTTGCCGACGGTGTGCTGGCTCTGCTGCGCGACACCGCTCGAGCGGCGCCGCAGCATGGCGTTGGTCACCGGCGCGCGGTAGCCGCACACGACCTGGATCGCGCTTTTGGAGCCCACCTCCCGATGCGCCTCCCACACCAGATCGATCAGGTGCGGGTCCATCCGGATGTCCTGGTTCTGGCGCCAGTCGCGCATCAGCCAGTCGATCTTCTTCAGCGCGGAGTCGTCGTAACGGCCGTTGCGCTTGTAGGTGATGGTGAGGTCTTCGCCGGTGTGCAGGTGATGGAACGAAATCGTCCGGGTATCCCCGTTGGCGATCGCGTTATGGGTGGCCTTGGAACCGGCGATGATGAGGAGGGCGGCGAGGCCGATGCGCGTTCCGGCGCGCGCCACAGTTCGAAAGTCAGCCCTGCGTGCGGTCCGAACTGGCACGTTTTGTCCCGTGTGGTGGCGTTCAGCAAGGCTGGCCGCGGCGTATGCGCCGCGGGGAAATCCCTAACGCAGTGTTACTACGAAGAGTTAAGGCAGGGTTATCGCCCCCTCCCCAACTGACGCGATTTTGGTAAGGGGGGAGTATGGCGAAATCAGGCCACGGGCCATTAACCGAACCGCCCGTCAACCGGTCGGTTAACGGGCGGGGGAGGTCTCGCAAAGTCGCTATGAATTAGCGAAAAAGCCGCTCGATAAAGCTCGGCTCTTCCCGCACCGAAATGCGGTTGTTCCCGTTGCGCCGGTCGCCCGACCGCTGCGGCCCGGCCACCGGCTGGGATGGGCGGGGCGACGGGCTGGCACGCGGGCCCCCGAACCAGCCCGCGAACGGATTGGAGAAGTCGCTCGAGCCCGGTACGCTGTAGCGCAACGCGTCGCGGCTGATGCCGGAGCCGGTCGGCGCGCGCTCGACGCCGATATCGGCCACGCGGCGCTCGTCGCCCTTCATGATCGCGAGCAGCTTGGCGTCGCGGCCGTAGACGTCCTCGCGGATCACGAGCTTGCCTGCGTCGTCCACGAAGGCCGTCTGGTAGGTCAGGTGCACCGGAATGTGGACCGGGAAGTCGATATTGACCTCCGCCCCGCCGAACATCTTGCGCAGACGGTCGGCCGTGTAGTTCTCGCCCGGCCGCACGATCGAAAGCAGCTTCTCGCCGTACATCAGCGGATCCTGCACGCGCATGCAGCCGTGGCTGTAGGCGCGCTTCTCATGAGCGAACAGGTTCTTGTCCGGCGTGTCGTGCTGATAGACCAGGAATTTGTTCGGGAAGTTGAAGCGGATGCGGCCGAGCGCGTTGGCGTCGCCCGGCGGCTGATAGATGCGCACGGTGCCGTCAGGGTTCTGCTCGATCTTGAGGCCGATGCGCGTGAGCGCGTTGGGATCGCTGCGCAAAGCGGGCAGGTATTCGTTGGCGATGATCGAGGGCGGAACGTTCCAGGTCGGATTGACCGTGATGAACTTCATCGTCGCGCTCATGATCGGCGTCGGCAAATTCGGCTTGCCGACAACGACGCGCGTGTTCCAGTAGAGCTGGTCGTTGCGGTAGAGCCGCAGCGTGTAGTCGGCAATGTTAAGGACGACTCGGGCCTTGCCGAGGTCGCGCGGTGCCCAGCGCCAGCGTTCGAGGTTGGCGATGATGATGTCGGCGTCGCGCTCGCGTGATGGGCCGTTGATTGCCGCGATGGTTGCAGCATTCAGCGTACCGTTGCCCGCGATCTTTTTCTGCTTCTGGAACTTGGCGACGGCGTTTTCCAGTTCCTTGTCGTAAGTGATGTCGGTCTTGTCGCCCTTCAGCCCGAGCTTTTCGCGCAGGAGCGGCACGCGCTCGTCCTGCACCAGCACCTTGCCGGTCTTGAGCACCGGGCCTGAGCCGATCCGCACCGGCGCGTTGTCACCCTTCTGCTTGCGCGCCTCGGCGAGTTTCTCCTTCAGCGCTCTGTAGAGCGCGTGCTGCGGCAGGTAGCTGCCGAGCCATTCACCGGCGGTCTTGTTGCCGGCGAGACCGGCGAGCACGGCACCCGGCTCGACCGGATCCTGATTGTAGGAAATATCCGCGCTGACACGGCTCCAATGCACGCGGCCGTGCGCGGCATGGCGCACGAAGGTCAGCACGCTGTCGGTGAACTTGATCTCGGCTTCGGCCATCGCCGCCGGATCGGTCGCCTTGAAATCGGGGACCGGATATTCGGACGGCTCGAGGCCGTCGGCGTCGATGCCGCGCAGGTATGCGATGGCTTCGGTCGCGCGCGCGGTCGGCGCTCCGTTATTGACCCAGAGCGGCGCGTAGTTGCGGTCGCGATAGAACGCTTCGACGCCGGCGCGCTCGCCCTTGCGGCTGAACATGCGGTCGCCGCGCGTTGAGAGAATTTCGCGCAGCTTCTCGCCGAAGATCGGATCAAGCGATGCGGGCGCAGAAGCAACCGGGGTGGGCGCAGGCGTTGCCGCCGGCGCGGTCGCGGTGGTGTTGGGTGCGGTGGTTGCCGGCGCGGCCGCGCGCGGCGTCTCGAACATCGTGCCTTGCGCTGCGGGCGTCACGGTCGGCGCGCTCTTGGCTATATCGGCGGCGGTCGGCGGCGGCACGTTGGCAGGCTCGGGGACCGGGACGGCGGCTTCGATCGCGGCCGAATTGTTGGACTGGGCGTTCGCCTGCCCGGACAACGTCAAAACCAGCGCAAGCGCCGTTCCGGCAAGAATCCGGTCGAGTTCAAACTCCCGCATCGATGTCTCCTGATCCGTCCCTGGGTGGCGTTATAAACGCCCGGTTTATGTTCGAATACCGACATAAAGGCCGCAGGCCAGTCCGACCAGATGCTAATTTTGGACGCGGTGCAATATGGTACCCCGCTAATCCCCGCTATTTGCTTTTTTGCGACAGCTGTCACCCGTCAGACACGGTTTCGGGCTCGATTTTTACAAGATCACGATGATTTTGGATCGATTCGATCCAAAATCATAAACGTGATCGATTCCAATAAGTTGAGCATGATGTCGTCCGAAAACCGCTTCGCACTTTTCGGCATCATGCTCCAACGGAATCCTGCAACCCGAGGCTCTCCAGCTTGCGGTACAGAGTCGAGCGGCCGATGCGTAACCGCCGGGCCACTTCCGACATCTGACCGCGATAATGGTTAATCGCGAAGCGGATCACCTCGGCTTCGATCTCCTCGATCGGCCGCACCTGACCGTCCGAATCAACGAGCGCCATCATGTCGGGAGAATCCGGCGCGATGCGCGGGGCCATATGGAACGGCTGCGGGATCGCGACCAATTCGGGGGCGTGTTCGATCGCGGGCGCTTCGCCCGCACCCGGCGTGAGTGCGGCGATCTGCGGGAATTCCGCGATCCCGATGGCTGTGCCTTCGGCGAGCACGACGGCGCGGAAGACCGCATTCTCCAGCTGCCGGATATTGCCCGGCCAGCGGCAGGCCGACAGCAAACCCAGCGCCTCGGATGTGATGGCGCGGATCGATTTTCCTTCCTCCGCGCCGAAGCGCGCGAGGAAATGCCGCGCGAGATCGGCGATGTCTTCCGGCCGCTCGCGCAGGGGCGGCACTGAAATCGGGAAGACATGCAGGCGATAGAACAGATCTTCGCGGAAGCGGCCGGCTTTCACGTCGGCGATCAGGTCGCGATTGGTGGCGGAGATCAGCCGCACGTCAACCTTGATCGGCTTCCTGCCGCCGACCGGCTGCACTTCGCCTTCCTGCACCGCGCGCAGGAGTTTCACCTGCGCGGCGGGCGGCAACTCGCCGACCTCGTCCAGGAACAATGTGCCGCCGGAGGCTTCGATGAATTTGCCGGCATGCTGTTCGGTCGCGCCGGTGAAGGCGCCTTTCTCGTGACCGAACAAAATCGATTCCACGAGATTGTCGGGGATCGCGCCGCAATTGACCGCGACGAAGAGTTTGGCGCGCCGCTCGCCGGAGCCGTGGATGGCGCGCGCGATGATTTCCTTGCCGACGCCGGATTCACCCTCGATCAGAACCGGAATGGCGGAGGCGGCCGCTTTCTCTGCATTCTTGAGCACCGTGCGCATCGCGGCGCTGCGCGTGACAATGTCCCTGAAGGTGAGGGTGCCGGACTGGCTGCGCTTCATGCGTTGCAATTCGCCGGCGAGCGCGCTGGTCGAGAGCGCATTGCGGATCGAGACCTGCAGCCGTTCGGCGCTCGCGGGCTTGACCACGAAATCGACGGCGCCGGCGCGCATCGCGGAGATCACATTGTCGATGCCGCCATGGGCGGTCTGCACGATCACCGGCGTGGCCGAGCCCGCTTCGCGCATACGCGCAAGCACGGCGAGACCGTCGAGGTCGGGCATGACGAGATCGAGCACCATGCAATCAATGCGCGGGGAATCCGCCAGCATCCGCAGCGCCTGCTCGCCGCTTTCGGCGGTCAGGGCGGTGTAGCCGAATTTCTGCGCCATGTTCTCCAGCAGGCGGCGCTGGACCGGATCGTCATCGACGACCAGAATGCATTCGTTCATGGAAATCCCCGGCGCTTTGAGCGCGACGCGGCAACGCAGATTGTGCCGATTCGGGGCAATT
This sequence comes from uncultured Hyphomicrobiales bacterium, assembly GCA_964370945.1. Taxonomy (GTDB): domain Bacteria; phylum Pseudomonadota; class Alphaproteobacteria; order Rhizobiales; family Xanthobacteraceae; genus Pseudorhodoplanes. The sequence goes on from CAYJNT010000084.1 coordinate 5,913, forward strand.
AGGCGCCTGCGGGCTTAACAGGGTCTTAAAAGGCCCGGTTCCCGTGGGCTCGCCCCTCCGCTGCGTGCGGAACTCCAAAGCGTGATACCTATCCAGAGCTTTTTATCGCCAGGACGCTCTATGTCATGGCTTTGCCACACCGTTCCGCTGCCCTGACGTTTTCCGAAGGCCATTCCTTTCATGCCCCGTTCGTCTGCCAAACGCGCGACCAAGCCCACCCCCAGACCCGCTCCGAAGCCGACCGCCAGCAAAGCCGTGAAGCCGGCGAAAGGGCGTGCCTTGGCGGCGGACCTCGGCGCGCTGCCGGAATGGAACCTCGCCGACCTCTATCCGGCGATCGATTCCCCCGACATCCGGCGCGACCTCGACCGCGGCGAGAGCGAATGCATCGCCTTCGAGAAGGACTACAAAGGCAAGCTGGCCGATTTCGCCAAAGAGCGCTCCGGCTGGCCGGCGCTCGCGGAGGCCGTGCGGCGCTACGAGGCGGTGCAGGATCTTCTCGGCCGCGTCGTCTCTTATGCGTCGCTCATCTATGCGTCGAACACGCTCGATCCGAAAACCGCGAAATTTTACGGTGACGTTCAGGAGCGGATCACTTCGATCTCACTGCATCTCCTGTTCTTCACGCTCGAACTCAATCGCATCGATGACAACCTGCTTGAGCAGGCGATGGAGGATCCGGTGCTCGGCCATTACCGGCCGTGGATCGAGGACGTGCGCAAGGACAAGCCGTATCAGCTCGAAGACCGGATCGAGCAATTGTTCCAGGAAAAGTCGGTAAGCGGCGGCGACGCCTGGAGCCGCTTGTTCGATCAAACGATCGCTTCTTTGAGCTTTGACGTTCAGGGAACGAAGCTGTCCATCGAGCCTACGCTGAAGCTTCTTCTGGAGCAGAACGCAGCCAAACGAAAGGCGGCGGCCGAAGCGCTCGCGAAAACGTTAGGTCAGAACATCCGATTGTTTACGCAAATTACCAATGTGCTGGCCAAAGATGTCGAAATATCAAATCGCTGGCGTGGATATCGGGATATTGCCTCGTTCCGGCATCTGAACAATCGAGTTGAGCCGGAAGTCGTCGAAGCACTGGTTTCCGCTGTTCGCCAATCCTATCCAAGTTTGTCGCATCGCTATTACACGCTGAAGGCGCGTTGGTTCGACAAGAACAAGCTGCCGCATTGGGATCGCAACGCACCGCTGCCTAAGACGCCGGACCGGTCGATAAAGTGGGGCGAGGCGAAGGACACCGTGCTCTCGGCTTACGGCGCGTTCTCGCCGCGGATGGCGGAAATCGCCGGGCGCTTTTTCGAGGAGCGCTGGATCGATGCGCCGGTGCGGCCGGGCAAGGCGCCGGGTGCCTTCGCGCATCCGACGGTGCCGTCCGCGCACCCTTACGTGATGCTCAATTACCAGGGCAAACCGCGCGACGTGATGACGCTCGCGCATGAGCTCGGCCACGGCGTGCATCAGGTGCTCGCCGCGCCGAATGGTCCGCTGATGGCGCCGACGCCGCTCACGCTCGCCGAAACCGCGAGCGTGTTCGGCGAGATGCTGACCTTCCAGCGGCTGCTCGCCGCCACGACCGACAGGGTGCAGCGCAAGGCCATGCTTGCCGCCAAGGTCGAGGACATGATCAACACCGTGGTGCGCCAGATCGCGTTCTACACCTTCGAGCGCATGATCCACTCCGAGCGCAAGAACGGCGAGCTCACCTCCGAGCGGATCGGCGAAATCTGGATGCAGGTGCAGCGCGAAAGCTTGGGCCCCGCGATCGACATCAAGCCCGGCTATGAAGTGTTCTGGACCTACATCCCGCACTTCATTCATTCGCCGTTCTATGTCTACGCCTACGCGTTCGGCGATTGCCTGGTGAACTCGCTCTATGCCGTCTACGAGAAAGCCGAGAGCGGTTTTGCCGACCGCTATCTGGCCATGCTTGCCGCCGGCGGCACCAAGCATCATTCCGAACTGCTCAAACCCTTCGGGCTCGACGCGCGCGATCCGAATTTCTGGCAGGGCGGCCTGTCGGTGATCGCGCGCATGATCGGCGAGATCGAGGCGCTCGATCGCGGCAAATAAGATGCCGAAGGTCTTCATCGAATGCGCATTGAACGGCGCCTGGACGCGCGAGCGCCAGCCCGCGATCCCGATTGCGCGAGACGAGATCATCGCCGACGGCATCGCGGCGGCGAAGGCCGGTGCCGCGATCATTCATCTGCACGCTTATGACGAGGCGACCGGCCGGCAGAAGGACGACTACGATCTCTATGCGCCGCTGATCGAAGGCATCCGCTCGAAATGCGACGCCATCGTCTATCCGACGCTGCCAATCACCGGCTCCGGTTATGCCGGCGAATTGCGCAGCGCCAGCGAGCGCTACCAGCACCTCGAAAAGTTGGCGCAGAACGGGCTCGCCGAATGGGCGGTGATCGATCCGGGCTCGGCGTTGTTCACGCGCTTTGACGAGGTCGCGCGCGGAGAGCCCGGCTACACCTATTACAATCCCGACGATCACTTTTACGAAGGCATGCGAATCGGCGCGCAATATGGCGTTCGGCCGAGCTATGCGATCTACGAAGCCGGCTGCACGCGGCTCGGCGCGGCGAAGGCCAAGCAATCGCCGCGCGTGCCGGTGCCGGTCTATCGTTTCATGTTCGCTGACGAATTCTGTTTCGGTTTTCCGCCGAAGACGTCCTATCTCGACGCACATCTTGCCTTGCTCGGTGAATACGATGCCGGCGCGCTCTGGATGGTGGCCGGTCTCGGCGTCGATATCCGTCCGCTGATCGCGCCTGCGGTCGAGCGCGGCGGGCATATCCGCGTCGGCCTCGAGGATCGGCCTTGGGGCGCCAAGGAAACCAACCGCGGCCTTGTTGAGGAAGCGGTGCGCCTTGTGCATGCGGCCGGAGGGGAGATCGCCACGCCCGCCGAAGTCCGCCTGGCTTGTATCGCCGTCGACAACGCCCTCAGGCGTGGGAAAGCGTGCGGTGCTTGAATCGACATAGTCTGGCACTACGCTCGGCAATGTCTATTTAAGTGACGACGTAGCCCGCGATTGATCCGCAGTTCATGACCGACGCCGAACAGAACAGGCTTTCCGCCCGCGCCGTGCGCTATGCGCGGGTCGGCACCAATGTCGGCGTGATCGCGGCGCGCATCGCCGCCTCGCGCTTTTTCGGCGTGGGCCTCGACCGCGCGGAGAATGCCGCGGCGCTCGCCGCCGCGCTCGGCGGATTGAAGGGCCCGATCATGAAGGTGGCGCAGCTGCTCGCCACCATCCCTGAAGCGATCCCGCCCGAATATACCGAAGAGTTTGCCAAGCTGCAGAGCGAAGCGCCGCCGATGGGCTGGGCGTTCGTGAAGCGCCGCATGACCGCCGAACTCGGGGCGGACTGGCAAAAAAAGTTCGCAAGCTTCGAGCATCAGCCGGCCGCCGCCGCCTCGCTCGGGCAGGTGCATCGCGCGATCTCGCTCGACGGAAAGCCGCTCGCCTGCAAGCTGCAATATCCCGACATGCAGTCCGCGGTCGAGGCCGATCTCAATCAACTGCAGATGCTGTTCGCGCTGCACCGGCGCATGGAGCCCGCGATCGACGCGACCGAGATCGGGCAGGAGATTTCCGAACGCATCCGCGAGGAGCTTGACTACAAGCGCGAGGCGAAACATGTCGCGCTCTACCGGCAGATGCTCTCGCACACCGATCTCGTGCGCGTGCCGGCCGTCTGGCCGGAGCTTTGCACCGGCCGCCTGCTCACGCTCGAATGGATGGATGGCAGGAAGCTGCTGACGCACAAGGACGCTTCCCTCGAGATTCGCAATCGTCTCGCCACCGCGATGTTCACCGCCTGGTGGATGCCGTTCAGCCAATACGGCGTGATCCACGGCGATCCGCATCTCGGCAACTACACGGCCTTCGAGGAGGGCGGGCTGCCTGCCGGAATCAATTTGCTGGATTATGGTTGCATCCGCATCTTTCCGCCGTCCTTTGTCGGCGGCGTGGTCGATCTCTACAACGGCCTGAGAACCAATAACGATGATCTGATTGTGAAAGCCTATGAGACCTGGGGCTTCCGCAATCTCTCGCGCGACTTGATAGACGCACTCAATATCTGGGCGCGTTTCATCTATGGACCGCTGCTTGACGATCGCGTGCGCTCGATCGCCGACGGCGTGAAGCCGTCGCAATATGGCCGCCGCGAGGCTTTTCGCGTGCATCAGGCGCTCAAAGCCAAGGGCCCGGTGCTGGTGCCGCGCGAATTCGTCTTTATGGACCGCGCGGCCATCGGCCTTGGCGGCGTGTTTCTGCATCTGAAGGCCGAATTGAATTTCTATCGCCTGTTCAATGAGGCGATCGCCGATTTCTCGGTCGAAAAGGTGGCCGCCCGCCAGACCGCGGCGCTGGTCGCCGCCGGATTGGCATAGGCCCTCAAAACCTTCTGGCTTCGGCATTGCCAGTGCGGCAGCCATGCGGTAATTCCGCTATGAGAATTGTGCCCCTTTCCGGAGACCACGATGGCCGACCACGGCGAAGTTCAATATTCAACGGCTGACGGCAACGATTATCCCGCGCACGAGCAGACCTACACGCTGTTCCTCACGCTGACCAAGTGGACGATCATTCTGATCGTGACCATTCTCGCCCTCATGGCGTATTTCCTGGTCTGAGATCGAAGTCAGGCACCGGCGAGGGGTTTCCATGAAAATCGCAATCGCCGCTGAAAGCGACGCCGCCGAGCCGCGCGTCGCCGGCACACCCGAAACGGTCAAGAAGTTCATCGCGCTCGGCGCCACGGTCGCGGTCGAGCCGGGCGCAGGTTTGCGCTGCGGCATTCTCGACGACGAGTTCAAGGCTGCCGGCGCGACCGTGACCAAGGGCGCGGCCAAGGACGCCGATATCGTCCTGAAAGTCCGCCGCCCGTCGCCCGACGAGATCAAGAGCTACAAGAAGGGCGCGATGGTCGCCGCCATTATGGATCCGTACGGCAACGAGGTTGCGATCAAGGCCTTTGCCGACGCGGGCCTCGTTGCGTTTGCGATGGAATTGATGCCACGCATCACGCGTGCGCAATCGATGGACGTGCTTTCGAGCCAGGCCAATCTCGCCGGCTATCGCGCGGTGATCGATGCGGCGGCGGAATTCGGCCGCGCCTTCCCGATGATGATGACCGCGGCCGGCACCGTCTCCGCGGCCAAAGTGTTCGTGATGGGCGTCGGCGTCGCCGGCCTCCAGGCGATCGCGACCGCGCGCCGCCTTGGCGCGATCGTGACCGCGACCGACGTGCGCCCGGCCGTGAAGGAGCAGGTGCAGAGCCTTGGCGCGAAATTCATCGCGGTCGAGGATGAGGAATTCAAGCAGGCTGAAACCGCCGCCGGCTACGCCAAGGAAATGTCGAAGGAATACCAGGCCAAGCAGGCTGCGCTCGTCGCCGATCACATCAAGAAACAGGACATCGTCATCACCACCGCGCTCATTCCGGGCCGTCCGGCGCCGAAGCTCGTGTCGAAAGACATGGTCGCCTCGATGCGGCCGGGCTCGGTGATCGTCGATCTTGCGGTCGAGCGCGGCGGCAATGTCGAAGGCGGCAAGCGCGGCGAAGTGGTCGAGGTCAGCGGCGTGAAGATCGTGGGCCATGACAACATGCCGGGGCGCCTGGCGGCCTCGTCGTCCGCGCTTTATGCGAAGAATTTGCTGACCTTCCTCGAAACGCTGATCGACAAGAAAGAAAAGAAGATCGCGGTCAATTGGGACGACGAGATCGTAAAAGGCACCGCGCTCACGCGCGACGGCGCCATCATCCATTCCATTTTCAAGCCGAAGACGGCCGCTTAAAGGAGATCACCGCATGCATGACGTCGCCCAGGCGGTCGATCCGTTTGTCTTTCGGCTGTCCATTTTCGTTCTGGCCGTGTTCGTCGGCTATTACGTCGTGTGGTCGGTCACGCCGGCGTTGCACACGCCGCTGATGTCGGTGACCAACGCGATCTCGTCGGTGATCGCGGTCGGCGCGTTGCTCGCGGTCGGCGTTCCGCTGATCGGTGGCTCGGGTCCGATCTGGGCGCGCGCACTCGGCTTCATCGCGCTCGTCTTCGCCGCCATCAACATTTTCGGCGGCTTCCTCGTCACGCAGCGCATGCTCGCGATGTATCAGAAGAAGAAAAAGTGAGGCCCGTGCGATGACCGCCGATATCGCCGCGCTGCTTTATCTCGTCGCGGGCGTTCTGTTCATTCAGGCCCTGCGCGGGCTCTCAAGCCCGGAAACGAGCCGCCGGGGCAATTATCTCGGCATGGCCGGCATGGCGATCGCCATCGTCACCACGCTCGCCTCGCATGCGCCGGCCGGTTTCGGCGCCTGGGCGCTGGTGATCCTCGGCCTCGCGCTCGGTGGCGGCGTCGGCGCCGTGATCGCGCGCCGCGTGCCGATGACCTCGATGCCCGAACTCGTCGCCGCCTTCCATTCGCTGGTCGGTATGGCGGCGGTGCTCGTCGCCGCCGGCGCGCTGTACGCCCCGGAGGCCTTCGATATCGGCAAGGTCGGCGCCATCCACAAGGCGAGCCTCGTTGAAATGTCGCTCGGCGTCGCCATCGGCGCCGTCACCTTCACCGGCTCGGTGATCGCGTTCCTGAAGCTTTCGGCCCGCATGAGCGGGGCGCCGATCCTGTTGCCGCTGCGCCATGTCGTCAACATCGCCCTGGCGGTGTCGATCGTCGCGCTGATCGTCTGGTTCGCGCGCTCCGAAAGCTACACCGCGTTCTGGCTGCTGGCGCTCGCGTCGTTCCTGTTCGGCGTGCTCATCATCATCCCGATCGGCGGCGCCGACATGCCGGTCGTGATCTCGATGCTCAATTCCTATTCCGGCTGGGCGGCCGCCGGTATCGGCTTCACGCTCGGCAATTCCGCCCTGATCATCACAGGGGCCCTCGTCGGCTCGTCGGGTGCGATCCTGTCCTACATCATGTGCAAGGGCATGAACCGCTCCTTCATCTCGGTGA
>CAYJNT010000085.1:0-6730 GCA_964370945.1 uncultured Hyphomicrobiales bacterium
ATGCATGACAGCTTCACCCCGCTCGGCGGCATGATCCCGATGATCATGATCCAGCTCGGCGAGATCGTGTATGGCGGCGTCGGCTCCGGGCTTTACGGCATGCTGCTGATGGTCATCGTTGCGATGTTCGTTGCCGGGCTGATGGTCGGGCGCACGCCGGAATATCTCGGCAAGAAGATCGAGGCGAAGGAGGTCAAGATGGCGATGCTCGCCATCCTGATCCTGCCGCTCGCAATGCTCGGCTTCACCGCCGCCTCGGTCGTGCTGCCGTTCGGCGTGTCGAGCATCCAGGACGCCGGCCCGCACGGCTTCAGCGAGGTGCTCTACCTCTACACCTCGCAAACCGGCAATAACGGCTCGGCCTTCGCCGGCTTCACCGGCAATACGCCCTGGTACAACACCACCGGCGGCCTCGCGATGTTGGTCGGCCGCTATTTTGTCATCGTGCCGATGATGGCCGTGGCGGGCTCGCTCGTCGTCAAGAGGACGGCGCCGCCATCGGCCGGGACGTTCCCGACCCACGGGGCGCTGTTCGTCGGCCTTCTGGTCGGCGTGATCCTGATCGTCGGCGGTCTCACCTTCTTCCCGGTGCTCGCGCTCGGGCCGATCGTCGAGCATCTCGCGATGCACGCCAACACCCTGTTCTGACCGGCTGCTGTTCGGAGCCTCAAATCCATGGAAACCTCGAAAATTCGCAAGCGCATGCCGGTATCGACGATCTTCGATCCGAACGTCATCGTTCCGGCGATCGGCGCGTCGTTCCGCAAGCTTGCGCCCGCTGCGCTCGCCAGAAACCCGGTGATGTTCGTGGTCGCGGTGGTCGCCGCGCTGACGACGGTGCTCTTTGTTCGCGACTGGATCGGCGGCGGCGCGGCCGATCTCGGCCTGACATTCCAGATCGTCCTGTGGCTCTGGTTCACCGTGCTGTTCGCCAATTTCGCCGAAGCCGTCGCCGAAGGCCGCGGCAAGGCGCAGGCCGATACGCTCCGGCAGATGCGCACGGAAACGCGCGCGAAGCGGTTGCTGATGCCGGACGACTTCGAGGCGTTCGAGGGCGTGCCGGCCGAGGACCTGGAGCAGGGCGACCTCGTGGTTTGCGAAGCCGGCGACATCATTCCTGGCGACGGCGAGGTGATCCAGGGCATCGCTTCCGTCAACGAGGCCGCCATCACCGGGGAATCCGCGCCTGTGATCCGCGAATCCGGCGGCGACCGGTCCGCGGTCACCGGCGGCACCACCGTGATCTCCGACCGGATCGTCGTGCGCATCACGTCTTCGCCGGGATCGTCGTTCCTTGACCGCATGATCAGCCTGGTTGAGGGGGCGGAGCGCCAGAAAACGCCGAATGAGATCGCGCTCAACATCCTGCTCGCCGGCCTGACCATCATCTTCGTGTTCGCGACCGTCACCATCCCGAGCTTCGCCGCCTACGCGGGCGGCGCGATCCCGGTTGTCGTGCTGGTCGCGCTGTTCGTGACACTGATCCCGACCACCATCGGCGCGCTGCTGTCGGCCATCGGCATTGCCGGCATGGACCGGCTGGTGCGCTTCAACGTGCTCGCGCTGTCGGGCCGCGCCGTCGAGGCCGCCGGCGACGTCGATACGCTTCTGATCGACAAGACCGGCACCGTGACCTTCGGCGACCGCCGCGCGACCGAGATCATTCCGGTCCCCGGCGTCTCGGAAAAAGAAGCGGTGGAAGCCGCCTTGATCGCCAGCAGCGCCGACGAAACCGCCGAGGGTCGCTCGATCATCGTGCTGGCGCAGGACAAATACGGCATCACCCGCAAGGCCGCTGCAAAAGACGAGACATTCATCGAATTCTCGGCGACGACACGGCTGTCGGGCGTCGACATCGGCGGCCGCAAGCTGCGCAAGGGCGCGGTCGATGCCGTCGTGAAGTTTGCGGGCGAGCAGGGCGGACGCAATGTCGCCGAGCCGCCGGCCTTCCGCGCCGCCGTCGACCGCATCGCGCGCTCCGGCGGCACCCCGCTCGGAATTGTGGAGAATGACCGCCTGCTCGGCGTCATCCACCTCAAGGATGTGGTCAAGCCCGACATCAAGGAGCGCTTCGCCGCGATGCGGCGGATGGGCATCAAAACGGTGATGATTACCGGCGACAATCCGGTGACCGCCGCGGCGATCGCCTCGGAAGCGGGCGTCGACGATTTCATCGCCGAGGCCACGCCCGAGGACAAACTGCGCTTCATTCGCAGCGAGCAGGGGAAGGGCCACCTCATCGCCATGTGCGGCGACGGCACCAACGACGCGCCGGCGCTCGCCCAGGCCGATGTCGGCGTCTGCATGCAATCGGGCACGCAGGCCGCGCGCGAGGCCGGCAACATGGTCGATCTCGATTCCAATCCCACGAAGCTGATCGAGGTGGTCGAGATCGGCAAGCAGCTCCTGATGACGCGCGGCTCGCTGACCACGTTCTCGATCGCCAACGACGTCGCGAAATATTTTGCCATTATCCCTGCGATGTTCGTGACGATCCATCCGCAATTGCAGGCGCTCAACATCATGGGGCTGCAAAGCGCGCAGAGCGCGATCCTCTCCGCCATCATCTTCAATGCGCTGATCATCATTGCGCTCATTCCGCTGGCGCTGAAGGGCGTCGCTTATCGGCCGGTGGGCGCCGCGGCGTTGTTGCGCCGGAATCTCATCGTCTACGGGCTCGGCGGTCTGATCGTCCCGTTCATCGGCATCAAGCTCATTGACGTGATCGTCAATGCGCTGCACCTCGTCTGAGGAGAGACTCACATGTTGCAGGAACTTCGGCCCGCCATCGTGCTGATCATCGCCTTCACGCTGATCACCGGCCTCGCTTATCCCTTTGCCATGACCGGGATCGCCGGCGCGATCTTTCCCTCTCAGGCGAAAGGCAGCCTGATCGAGAAAGACGGCACGGTGATCGGCTCCGCGCTGATCGGACAGAACTTCACGCAGGACAAGTACTTCCAGGGCCGGCCGTCGGCGACGGTGGCTCCGGATCCAAAGGACGCATCCAGGACCGTCGACGCGCCCTACAACGCCGCCAGTTCGGCGGGCTCCAATCTCGGGCCGACGAGCAAGGTCTTGATCGCGCGCGTCGCCGGCGATGTCGAAACGCGCAAAAAGGAGAATCCGGGCAGCCCGGTGCCGACCGACCTGGTCACGGCCTCGGGTAGCGGGCTTGATCCTCATATCTCGCCGGCGGCGGCGCTCTTCCAGGTGCCGCGCGTCGCCAGGGCGCGGGGCCTGAGCGAGGACCGCGTGCGCACCCTCATGGAGAGCATTGTCGAGGGCCGCACGTTCGGGCTCCTGGGTGAGCCGCGCGTGAATGTGCTCGCCCTCAATCTCGCACTCGACGCCCTGAAGCCCTAAATTGGACGGGCGAGGAGCCTTATGCCCGCCCAGGAAGCCCAGCGCGCGTCACCCGATGCTCTTCTCGCCCTCGCGAAGAAGGAAGAGCGCGGACATTTGAAGATTTTCCTCGGCGCCGCGCCCGGTGTCGGCAAGACCTTCGCCATGCTGACAGGCGCCCGCACCGAGCAAGCCGGCGGACGCGATGTCGTGGCGGGGCTGATTGAAACGCATGGCCGCCGCGAAACCGAAACGCTGGTCGAGGGCCTCGAGGTCATCGCGCGCAAGCCGATCGTCTATCGCAACCAGATCCTGAAGGAATTCGATCTCGACGCCGCGCTGGCGCGCAAGCCGAGCCTCCTGCTGGTCGATGAATACGCCCACACCAACGTCCCCGGCAGCCGCCATCCGAAACGATGGCAGGATATCGACGAGCTCCTGGCCGCCGGCATCGATGTCTGGACCACGTTGAACATCCAGCATCTCGAAAGCCTCAACGACGTCGTCCAGAAGATCACAAAAGTCCGCGTCCGCGAAACGGTGCCGGACACCGTCTTCGACAAGGCCGACGAGATCGTGCTGGTCGATTTCCCGCCCGATGAACTGCTCAAGCGCCTGGCCGAGGGCAAGGTCTATGTCCAGGACACCGCCGCGCGTGCGATCGGAAATTTCTTCAAGCCCCAGAACCTCACCGCCTTGCGCGAACTGGCGCTGCGCCGCGCCGCCGAGCGCATCGACGCCGATCTTGTCGGACGCATGCAGGCGCAGGCGATCGAAGGTCCCTGGGCCGCGGGCGAACGCATCCTCGCCTGTATCGGCCCCGATGCGAGTTCGCAAGCCATCGTGCGCGCCGCCAAGCGTCTCGCCGACCTGATGGACGCGCCCTGGATCGTGGTGACGCTCGAACGCCCGGGCAGCCATCTGAGCGAGGATGGCCGCCGGCATCTCGACGACGCGATGAAGCTCGCCGAAACGCTTGGCGCCGACACCAAGACGCTTGTCGGAAACGACTTTCCCGACGAATTGCTGCGCTTCGCCCGGTTCGAGAATGTCACCCAGGTGGTGATCGGACGCTCGCGCAGCGGCATTCTCGCGGTGCTGATGGGACGGTCGCTGCCGCATGAGCTCGTTCGCCGCGCCGATGACATTGCGATCCATGTCGTGACCGGCGGCGCGCCCAGAACGTTTCGGCGGTTTATGCGCTGGCCGCTCGCCGCGCCCGTCTCGGTCAATGTGATGCATTTCGTCTGGTCGACTTTGGCGGTCGGAGTTTCGGTCGCGCTCGGTTACCTGCTGTCGATGCTGACGGCATTCCCCAATGTCTCGATGATTTTTCTGATGGCCGTGCTGCTGGCCGCGATCAGGTTCGGCATATGGCCGGCGATCTATGCGTCGGCGATCTCTTTTCTCGGCTATAATTTCTTTTTCACCGTGCCTTATTACACCTTCACTGTTGCGCAGCCGCATGAAGTCCTGGCCTTGGCCATCTTCCTTGTGGTCGCCATCATGACGTCGACGCTTGCAGGGCGCGTGCGTGAGCAGGCCTACACGGCCATCAGCCGAATGCGCGCCATGCGTCGGCTTTATGAATTCACGCGCAGGCTTTCGGGACTCGCCACCCTCGATGCCGTCGCCGAGGGCGCGGCAAGCGAGATCAATGCCAGCCTCAACCGGCCCGCTCTCGTACTGCTCGATCGCGACGGCGAACTGGTCTTGAGCGCGGCCTGGCCGCCGGAAGACACACTGAGCGCCGGCGGCATGTCGGCGGCGCGCTGGGCCTTCATGCATGACGAGCCTGCCGGCGCGGCGACCGGGACATTGCCCATCGTGCCGTGGCTTTTCCTTCCGCTGCGCGCATCACGTGGCCCCATCGGCGTCGTTGGAATCGCGCAATCGAACGATGCGCCGCTCGATTCCGAGGCGCGTGCGCTGCTCGACACATTGGTCGAGCAGACGGCGGCGGCGCTCGAGCGCGCCTCGCTTGCGCGCGAGATGGTCAGCGCGAAAGCTGCGGCCGAGACCGAGCGCGTGCGCAATACGCTGCTCGCTTCGATCTCGCACGATTTCCGCACGCCGCTCTCGTCCATTCTCGGCAGCGCAACAAGCCTGCTCGAATATGGCGACAAGCTGGGCGCACAGGCGAAAAAGGACCTGCTCGGCCAGATCAAGGACGAGGCCGAAGGCGTCGACGAGATGGTCCGCAATCTCCTGGCCATCACGCGGATCGACGCGGGCGCGCTGGAATTGCGGCGCGACTGGATCGACCTGCGTGAAGTCGCCGAGCGGGTCGTGAATGCCGCGCGCCGGCGCGGCGCCCGGCAGACGCTGGACATCAAATTTCCCGCGGACACACCGCTGGTGCAGGCGGACGCCACGCTTGCCGAGCAGGCGCTTGGCAATGTTGTCGGAAATGCCGTCGTTCACACGCCGGAGTGCACCCGGATCACGATCGAAGCCGCGACCGATTCAAAATCCGTTGCCATCGCCGTCACAGATGACGGGCCCGGCATTCCGGCCGACGCTTTGCCGCATGTCTTTGACAAATTCGTGCAGGCGCGCCAGACGTCGGGCACGAATGCCGATGGCGGACAAGGTTCCGGCCTTGGCCTGGCGATCGCCAAGGGAATCATGGAAGCACATGGCGGCGCAATCGCGGCGGACAGCCCGCATGACAACGGCCGCGGGACGCGCGTGACTTTGATATTCCCGCGCGGGGATACGGCCTCATGACCGGCAACACCCGCGTGCTCGTCGTGGATGACGAGGCTGCCATCCTGAAGTTTCTCAAGCCCGCGCTGGAAGCGACCGGCTACGACGTGTCCGGGGCCGGCAATGTCGCGGAGGCGACCAAGCGGATCGCGTCCGAGGCGCCCGACATCGTGCTGCTCGATCTCGGTTTGCCCGACGGCGACGGCAAGGATGTGATCCGCCGCGTGCGGGAATGGTCGAACGTCGCGATCGTTGTATTGTCCGCGCGCGATCGCGAAGCCGAGAAAATCGAGGCGCTCGACCTCGGCGCCGACGACTATGTCAACAAGCCGTTCGCGATCGGCGAATTGCTGGCGCGCATGCGCACGGCGTTGCGTCATCGTATGCAGCGCCAGGATGAGACGCCGGTTCTGAACGTCGGCAATCTCGAGATCGACAGCGTTCGCCACCGGGCGGCGCGCGGGGCTGAGGAGATCAAGCTTACGCCGAAGGAATTCGAGCTGCTGTCATTTCTCGCACGCCATGCCGGCAAGGTGCTCACGCACAGGCAGATTCTCACGGCCGTGTGGGGCCCGGCACATAGCGAAGACACGCAATATCTGCGGGTCTATGTCGGCCAGCTGCGGCAGAAGATCGAGCAAGACGCGAGCGATCCCCGGATCATCATCACCGAGCC
>CAYJNT010000085.1:6830-11120 GCA_964370945.1 uncultured Hyphomicrobiales bacterium
TGCTGTCGGATGGGAATTTCTGAATCATTGCACTAGTCCGGAATGCATCATTCCAGCGTGTGGTTGCTTTAAGCGGACATAGGACATGAATGTTGTCCGTTTACCTATCGTTCCGCGAACGAGGCCGGAGGATGAGCCGCCGAGCGTGATGGCGCGGGCGCTCGCGCACATGGATTCGGTTATCGCGATCTACCGGCAGGTCGGGTCGCGGCCCAATCCCGTAACGATCCTGACAATGGTCGCGTCGATCCTGGACGACTCGGAGTTGCGCAAGGCCGCCGGCATCGACGCGGCGAGGGGAGAGCAGGCCGGGGCGGATTCCACCGGCTGTCTCAATAGATAAGTCTGACATTATTATTTCGATTATTTCGCGGGCGCGCCGGCGAGCCGGTCGGCGTTGTCGGGGCGGCGAGGAGCGCTAGCGGCCGGCATGCGTCGCATTCGACCAGATCGTCGCAGGCCGGAACATGGCACCGCCCGCCGCATTGACGATCAGAGACTCTCTCGGTTCACTTTCCGCGCCATTCCCCGATCCCCCGAAACGGCGCCTGAACCTGGGAGAGTCTCGCGCGAGGCATTGTGCCCGGTTCGGACACTCCGAACACCCGAAAATTTGAGCGAATTTTTCGCACCGTCACCGATCGCCTGACGGCACAGGCTGAACCGTTTATCAGCTTGCCATGCTCTTGCCCGGCGCGGCCGCGCGTCCCCAGAATCCGAGGCCGACCATCAGCAGCGCCACCACGACAAGCGCGGCCAGCGTCTCGTTCGGAACGTAGAAGGTCGTATAGACCTCCCAGCCAAGGAAACGCAGCACTTCGGAAACCTCGGTGTAGATGCCGGCGAGGTGCCCGCCGAGCGTGCCGGCAACCCCGAGCAGCGCGCTGCCGAGGAGCGCCAGTCCGGCCATGATCCAGCAGGTGACACCCTCCCACACGGCTTCACCGTGAATCCAGCGCGTCGCCAGCAGGAGAGTCCAGTACGCCACGGTCCAGGCGGCGATCAGCATGTGATTGCGCCCCAGCGGGGTCGAGGAGATCGTTTCCCATGGCCATACCATCAGCCCGACCGAAAAGGCCACCAACCCGGAAATCAAGCCGAGCACGAGCAGGGGGACGAGCGCGCGGTCGATCGCGATGGCAACCGGGCCGGCAGAGACGGCGCGCCACACGATCGCGAGTGTCGCGGTCATCCATAGCGCGATCGGGAAATGAACCAGAACGATGTGATAGGCGGCCATGGTCAAACTCCTTGCTTGCGCGTGAGCAGCAGGTTGAGCGCGACGCCGAAGCCGGCGATCAGCAGAATGCCGGCGGCCAGCGTCAGCAGCCATTGGCGGCGGATGGCGTCGGCGAATTCCACTTCGACGCCGTAATGCGCGAGTTGAATTTCGCTGTGGCGGTACTTCACCGGCACGCCCTTCTTGATGTTCTCGGCGCCGCCGTGCTTCTTGCTGTTGAGGTTCGCCCAATTCACCTGGCCGGGATAGAACAGCGTGACCGTGTGCCACGGCTGATTCCACGCCGGCTCGGCGCCTTCGAAGCGTGTCGCGACCAGTTCGGCATCCCGGCCCAGACCCAGCGTGACCGGCAGAGACACATTGTGCCACCGGCTGCCGAGCGAATTGCGATGGACGGAGAAGGCGACATTGTAGACCCGCTTGTCGATCATGATCTTGTCGTCGGCGGGCTTGCCGGTATCCATCGCGCGCTTGAGCGTCACGTCCCAGTAGCCGTCCTGCCACCGCGCTTTGCCGAAGACGGTGATGTCGGCATGCGATCCGTCACCGCGCTGTAAGAACCGGCGTGGGATCGTATCGCCCTCCTTCCAGGCATATGTGGCATCGAAGGGGACAGAGTTCTCCTCGCTGATGAAATAAACGTCGTCAAAGCCAAGCTTGCGCTGGATGAGGTCGTCCCAGTTCAGGGCGCGCTTGCCGGCTTTCTGTGGGTCGAGCATGAATTTCGGCTGCTTCAACTGCGCGTCCCAATTGGTGGAGAAGGCGCCTTTCCCGGCGTCGCCATAGCGCGCATCGAACACGAACTGATCGTCGGAGGCGCCGGTCGGGTTTGAGCGATGGGCTCGCCAATGCCACAGGTCGAGGAAGTATCCGCCCTTGCGCAGCGCGGCGAGTTCCTGCTCCGGGACAACCGAAGCCCAGTCGTTGATGTCTTTCCGGGTTGCCGGCAGGTGCTTGCCGACTTCGACCTGATTTCGCTTCGCGCCGAGATACGGATGCGCCTTGACTTCCGCCGGCTTCGCCTCATTGGTGAAGAAGCGCATGCGGTCGCCGACGGTGATGTATCCGCCGTATCTGGCGAATTCGGGAACGCTGCCGTCGTCCACCAGCATGGTGACGCGGTCTTCGTAAATGCCCTGCGGCTGAGGCCCCGGGACGCTGCCGCCGTAGCGGACCCATTTGCCACCCTCGAATTTCAGCATGTCGTGGTAGATCGAGGGCTGCCGCGCCGGCCAGCGATAACGGAAGAAAATGTCCTGCCCGTTATAGGCGACCCTGACCTGCAACGGCATGGTCAGATCCTGCGGGATATAAATGTTGCGGCTGGTGTCGTTCTTGATGACGCCGGTGCCGTGCGTCAGCCACGATAATCCCAGCACCGCCAGGAACAACGCAAGCACTGCGTAAAGAGCGTACCGTCGCATGACGTCCTCCGCTCGAAATGGCATGCCATCACGGCACGCTCATAAATCATGCGACGAAATGGGTCATGGTTATTGATCTACATCATATTGAGCGAGATTTTTTTCGGATGAAGTCACAAGCACGGACAATGGCTGTTGCCTTAAACGGCGGCGGAGACGTTTTGATTTTGAGATTGGGGGCGGTTGCCGATGCACAATGCCAAAGCGCTTATTGATCTCGCCGAAGAATGCTTCCGGCAAGCCGAGCATCAGGGTAATCGTTCGGTAGGGGAGGCGTTGCGGCGAAAAGGGCTTCGGCATCTGGAAGAAGCGCATGGGGCCTGGCGCGAGCGTTGCGTGCATTCTGCGCCCGAGCACGCCCATGATGGCGGGGAGAAATCGCCGTCGCGTCGGACAGTGATGGAAATCGCGCCCGGCTAAATGCTGCTGTTATTTCCCGCGCAGCGTTTTCAGCCCGATGCCGGTCGCGTCGAAGCCGCCGTCGACGGCGAGCGTCTGCCCGGTGACATAGCTCGCCTCGTCGCCGCAAAGAAAAAAGATCGCCGCCGCGATTTCCGCTTCGAGGCCGTAGCGGTTGAGCGGGATGGCGTCGTGATAGTCGGCGCGGATCGCCGCGCTATGCACGGCCTTCGCCATCGCGGTGTCGACCGGGCCGGGCGCGACCGCGTTGACGCGGATATTGAGTGACGCGAGCTCGGCGGCCTGTTGCTTGGTAAGATGGTCGAGCGCGGCTTTGCTGGTGCCATAGGCGACGCGCAAGGTCGAGGCGCGAAGCCCCGAGATTGACGTGATGTTGACGATCGCGCCGCCGCCGTTGCGGCTCATCAACGGCGCCGCCGCCTGCACGGTGAGGAACGGACCAGTGAGATTGACGGCCAGCGTGCGCTCCCATTCCGCATGGGCTGTTTCGAGCATCGGCTTGAAGGTCGCGACCCCGGCATTGTTGACCAGCGCATCGAGCCGGCCGAATTGCTGTTCGATCGCGGCAAAGGCTTTCGCAATACCGGCCGCGTCGGCGACGTCGCAGGTCAGCGCCAGCGTGGTCTGCGGTGAGCTGAGCGCCGCATGCGCCCGCGTGAGCGTCTCGCCATCGATATCGAGCAAGGCCACGCGCCAGCCTTCGGCGAGGAAGCGCCTGGCGGTCGCAAGCCCGATGCCGCGCGCGGCGCCGGTGACGAGCACGACTTTTTGTGTTGCGGCGTTCATGCGCCGAAGCCCGGGCCGGGTTCGAGCGACGCAAGCCGCACGAGCCGCGAATCCGCGACCGCCGCCTGCCGATGCTTGACCGCTTCGCGATAGACCGGGTCGCGGATCATTTCGACAAAGGCCGCGACGGAGGGATATTGCGCGATGAAACAAATGTCCCATCGCTCCAGTGGTGGCCCGATCAGCATCAGCTCGAATTGCCCGCGCCAGACGATGCGGCCGCCAAGCCGCGAAAAGACCGGGCCGGAGTCGCGGCTATAGGCGGCATAGGCCTCCACGCCGGTCGCCTCGCGCCCGTCCGGATAGGCCGCGCGTTCGCGCAGGCGAACGAGATTGAGCATGTGGATCGGTCCCGGCCGGTCGTTCTCGCGAAAGGCCGCGAAGCTTTCCTTGGTCGGATCGATGAAACCGATCATGGGT
>CAYJNT010000085.1:11220-12760 GCA_964370945.1 uncultured Hyphomicrobiales bacterium
CCGGCCTGCGTCGAGCACAGGAACGCGCAGGCCGCCCCGAATTCATCCGTGGTGCCGAAGCGCTTCGCCGGCACGCCGCTCATGCGCGCGGCGCGCGCCTGCTCGACGCTGATATTCTGCTTCTTTGCTGCATTCTCGATCCCCGAACGCAACCGATCCGTATCGAACGGCCCGGGCAGAAGGAAATTGATCGTCACGTTCTTGTCGGCGACCGTGCGCGCGACACCGGCAAGGAACGCGGTCAAGCCGGCGCGCGCGCCGGAGGAGAGATCGAGGCCAGGCAGGGGCGCCTTCACCGACGACGACGTGATGTTGACGATGCGGCCGAACTTGCGCGCCGCCATGCCGTCGATGGTCTTCTGGATCAGCTCGATCGCGACGATCATGTTGCCGACGACGCCGTCGATCATCTGCTGGCGGGTCAATTCGCGGAAGTCCTTGAGCGGCGGCCCGCCATTGTTGTTGACCAGAATGTCGGGCTCGGCGCAGGCGGCAAAGAGTTGCTTCTGGCCCTCGGGCGTGGCGACATCGGCGATCACCGGCGTGATCTTCGCGCCGGTCTTGCCGAGCGCGGCGGCGGCCTCGCTGAGCTTCTTCTCGTCGCGGCCGTTGATCACGACCTCGCATCCTGCCTCTGCCAATGCCTTGGCGCAGCCAAAGCCGAGCCCCCGGCTCGAGGCGCAGACGATGGCCTTGCGGCCGGCAATACCGAGATCCATGAACGCTCTCCTCAAGTCTTGTTATGCCCGCCCGGCATGCCGGGCTTGAGGCGACAAGACCGGCCATGACGGCTATTGAGGGCGCGACCTTATGGCCGGATCTCCGGCCCGCCAAGCCATATCCCCGCATGCCCGATACGCTGATCCCGCTCGCTCTGTTCTCGCTTGCCGGCTCCTACACGCCGGGGCCGAACACCATCATGCTGACGGCCTCGGGCCAGGCCTTCGGCTTTCGCCGCTCGATCCCGCACATGGCCGGGATCATGGTCGGCGTGATCACCCTGTTCACGGCCTTCGGCTTCGGGCTGGCGCAGATTTTCACGCTCTATCCGGAGTTGCACAAATTCCTGCGGATCGTGGGCGCGGCGTATCTCCTCTATCTCGCCTTGCGCATATTGCGCGCGGGCGATCCGGCGGGAAACGGGGAGAAGCGGGCGCGGCCGCTCACGCTCGTCGAAGCCGCGGCATTCCAGTGGGTGAATGTGAAAGCGCTGACCCTCGCCGTCGGCATCATCGCGGCCTTCACGACCGTCGGCGGCAACCAGATGACCGAGGTCGCGCTCATCGTCGCCGTGTTCACGCTGGTGATGATTCCTTCACTCGTCATCTATGTGCTGTTCGGGGTGGCGATCCGCACGCTGCTGAAATCGGACCGCTCGCGCAGAATCGTGAACACGATCATGGCGGCGCTCGTCGCGCTGTCGGTGGTTTTGCTTTTTATCTAGTGTGGTGGTTCAGAAATTCCCTTCATTCCCGCCGCGAGTCCTCAAGGGAATTTCTGAACCAAAACCACACTAGAATCATAATGTTGCTAGTGTCCT
>CAYJNT010000086.1:0-3661 GCA_964370945.1 uncultured Hyphomicrobiales bacterium
CAGCCTATGCCGTCGGCGACCGCGTGTTTCACATCAAGTTCGGCAACGGCGACGTGATCGCCGTCGACGGCAACAAGCTCACCATCGCCTTCGACAAGGCCGGTGAAAAGCGCGTGGTGGATAGTTTTGTGGAGCGGGTGTGAGGGCCTAGCGGCCCCAAGCCACTTTGAGTTTGCTCACCTTCGCATCGCCGCGCATCCGCTGGCCTCTCGGCTTAACGATGCGCACCGAACCCTTGGGCAGCCCAAATTTTTTCTCAATTTTTTTCGTAATCGCACTTATTTTTGCGTCGGCGCGAGCGCGACGATATCGGATCGCTTTTTGTTTTCGCTTCTTAGCCATTTCGTTCTCCCCCAGCATGCAACTCAACTCAAGATTGCGCTATCATGTGAGAGGTCGCAAGAGACCGAGGGGTCCGGAGATGAGAGAATCTTACGAGGGGCCAGCCAAAGGCTTTGGAAAGTGGTCAGAGAAGGGAACGCCACATAGAGGCTGGTCGTGCGTTGGTGTGACCGACTTGGGATCATCGACGAGAATCATATCAAAATAATTCGGCGGAAACTGCGGTAACCACCTATCTACTGAGCTCGCAAGTTGCTGAATGTTCGTAACAACGAAATGGCTCGCGTTGCAGTCGTGAAGATTAGCGTCGACACCATCAAGGACCGTTCTATACCGGCGCCGACAAGGCGCGTTACGGGCAATGCCTGAACGAAGAGAAGGCGGCCGGCGCGAAGATCGGCAGCACCTGGGCGCAATGGCCGCCGCGCGACCGCGCGCATTGCGCGCAGCTCGCCGGCCTGGGCGGCACGCCGAGCTATGTCGAGATGCTCACCTGCCTGGAGATCGCGCGCGACACCAAGACGCTGCCCGAGAGCATCAAGAAAAGCGGCATCCCGAAGCAGTGAGGCGACGGCGGGTTGCCGGATCGAATCGTCACGCTGGGCTGAGTCCGTTGTTGCCGCCAAGACATGGATGGCCGGGTCAAGCCCGGCCATGACGACTTGGTTGGATACGAGCAAAATCTCTCTCCTCGTCATGGCCGGGCGAAGCGCGTTTTCGCGCGAAGACCCGGCCATCCACGTCTTGCCACCGCCCCGGAATGACCGCGCCGTTCCATTTTTGTTCTTGACAACGGTTTACTCCTGTTATATTTTACCAAACATCCCCATCCACAGAGGGTCGCTCTGCAGAGCGAAACTGAGCGTGGATGAGGAGCGGCGCCTGCGGTCACGATTCGCAACCGTGATCCCGGGAGTCCCTGGATACGGCCTCCCGGCGTAAGACAGACGCCCAGGGCTCGTTCCTTGCCCCTCCCGGCTAAGCCGGTGGCGAAAGCTGCCGCACCGGGGACATTAGGGAAGCGGGGCCCCAGGGACTTAAGACGCCGCGGTGGAGCGCCGTAAGGCGAGGCCGGCCGATCGCAAGGCTGGTCGCCGTGCTCGGGGAGCACGGATTCTACCCCGCGCCATACGGCGCTCTGCTCCCTCTTTTGGAGGGAGCAAAAAGAAAAGCCGCTCCATCGAGAGCGGGCAAACGAAAATCAGGACTGAGCTCGCGCGGGAGTCCCGCCGCGAGAAGGATGAAGCGTGGCTCTTTGACAATTTGATCTGGAAGGATGCGGGCACGCATTCTGATTTCGTCATGCCCGGCACGCAGTCTAGCTTGCGCAGACTGCGTAAACTTGTCTGCGTTGCCGGGCATCCACGTCTTGCTTTGTGACGACGAAAAGGAAGACGTGGATGGCCGGGACAAGCCCGGCCATGACGAATTGATGGAGCGGCATTCCAAAGCAATGACGGCGTAACGAAGTAGGGTTACCGCGCGGCCACACGTGTGGCATTTCAGATGGCATTTAAAATGCGGCGGAAGGCCCGGTTTGCCGCTGACCCTTTCACGAAACCTTGTCTCGTTTCGACCGTAAACGGAACTATATTGGCTCTGGGCCGGTTGGGCGTGGCGTGAAAGGTGTCGAGATGGTCACCCTGCGTAGTCTCGGGTTGCGTGGTCTCGTGTTCGCGGCCGCTTTTGTCCTACCCCTCCCCGCCTCCGCGGCGATCCTTGTCGAGATCGACAAATCCTCCCAGCGCATGACGGTCTCGCAGGACGGCCAGCGGCTTTACACCTGGCCGGTCTCGACCGGAAAGCGCGGGTATTCGACGCCGTCCGGTTCGTACAAGGCGTTCCGCATGGAGAAGGATCACTTCTCGCGCGAATGGGACGACGCGCCGATGCCGCATTCCATCTTCTTCACCCAGAAGGGCCACGCCATCCACGGCAGCTATGAGGTGAAACGCATCGGCACGCCGGCGAGCCATGGCTGCGTGCGGCTGGCGCCGGAAAACGCGGCGACTTTGTTCAGCCTGGTGAAAGCCGACGGCGTGCTCAACACGCAAGTGGTGCTGACCGGCACCGAGCCGGCGCCGTCGCAATATATCGCGCGCGCGCCCGCGAACCGGTCTCCGAACGCGGCGCCCGAGCAAAATCCGAATGTGGCGCGGCTGCCGGGCGAGAATGAGAACTTCGTCGCGCGCAATGTGCCGAACAACGGCCTCGACAATCAGGCCTATGGCGGTCAATCCTACAGCAACGACGACCGTTATCCCGCGCCGACTTATCCGCGCTATCAGAGCCGCGCGCCTTACGGCGATCAGCGCTACGCGCAGGACGGCACTTATCAGCGGCCATATCAGCAGCCGCCGGCCTACCGGCAGCCGCAGCCTTATTACGGCGGCGGCTATTACCAGCAGCAGCCGCAGCCCTATTACGGCTCGCGCTATCGCGATCCGTATTATGGCAATCCGCCGCCGACGTATTACCGGCGCGGGTACGGGTATTGATGGAATTGGGGGCGCGACGCACCCGCTTTCAGTTTTTCGTCATGGCCGGGCTTGTCCCGGCCATCCACGTCTTTGGTTGCCGCACAAAGGAAATAAGACGTGGATGGCCGCCTCTTCGCGCGAAGCCGCGCTTCGGCCGGCCATGACGCGTGAAAGAGCTTTCGCAAATCAATTCAAAGTCGCGCTGTCATAAATCCACGCCCCAATCCCGCCGCGTTAGCTCGCCAGATTCCGCGCGCGCATCCGCGCACTTCCCGGAGAACTCGCATGGGCATTCTCGACGTCATCCTCGGCCGCGACACGCAGGGACATCCCTCCAAGATCAACATGGCGCTGATCGCGCTCCTGCTGTGGCGCTGGTATCAGGCGCAGAGCGCCGGCGGTGCAAGGCCCGCCCCGGCCCCCGCCCCGCGCGGCGGCGACCCGGTGCCGCGCGTGCCGCGCCAGGCCGAGCCGGACGCGCCGGCGCCAATGCCGCAAATGCCGCGCGGCTCCGGCAGCGAGTTCGATGAGTTGCGCGAGTCCGTGCAGCGCATGCCGCGGGGCGGCGGCGGCAATGGCCGCGGCATGGACGCGGGCGACGGCGGACCTGGTGGAGGACAAGGTGGGGGACTTGGCGATATTCTCGGCGACATCCTCGGCGGCGGCACCGGCGCCGGACGTGGACGCGGCGCACCCGGCGGCCCGGGCGGCGGACTTGGTGACATTCTTGGCGATATTCTCGGCGGAGGACGCGGCGGACTTCCCGGCGCGCGCGTCTCCGGGGCGCAGGGCGATCCGTTCGCGGATCTGCTGCGCGGAGCCGGTGGAAACCTGGGCGG
>CAYJNT010000086.1:3761-12678 GCA_964370945.1 uncultured Hyphomicrobiales bacterium
GGGATCATCAACGACCTCGCCGCGCAATTCGGCATGCCGCGCGATGAATTGCTCAGAGGCTTGAGCGACGTCATGCCGGAAGCGGTCGACGCGCTCACGCCCGACGGACGGCTGCCGACCGCGGAGGAGATCGAGCGGAGGGTTTAAGTTGCTTCGCGCGCGCCGCGCACTTTCATTTTTCGTCATGGCCGGTTTTATGCCGGCCATCCACGTCTTGGGTTGCCACGACAAGAAAGCAAGACGTGGATGGCAACGCAACTCGGGCTTGCCCGAGTTGCGCGTAACTTAAGTGTCGCAAGTCGGGTAGACCCGACTTGCGATGACAAGTGCGGCCATGACGGTTGAGAGAGTGTGCGCGCGACGGAAAGCTAATTCGGATCGACCGGCGGCGGCTGCACACTCTTGCCCGGCCATTTGCGCTCGATCCAGTGCAGAGCATGCGCGCGAGCGGCGGGCGCAACGCCGGCAGGTCCACGGCCAACAGCAGCAGCCCGAGCGGCAGCATCCAGATCCCGAGCACCGGCAGGATCGAGAACACGCCGCCGAAGGTCAGCAGCACGGCCGCCGGAACGCGCACCATGCGCGATTGCGGCTGGCGCAGGTAGCGCGAACTGCGCGCAATGGAATCCGGCAGCCGCGCCTCGAACCGTTCGACCAATGCGTGGAAATCCGGCAGATGCGCGCTCATGGTGTACGAAATATAGGAAGCCGGTGGGCAAAACGTAGCGGTTTTGCCGCAAAAAGTCGGGGATTGGTGCGCGCTTGTCGCCCCCTTGGGCAGCGGCTTAACACCCCGTTAACGCAACCCCTAGGAACCACTTCCGGTTTAGCGGGCGGGAAACGCGCGTGCGGCATGATCCGGACCTGAGGGGTCAAACGTACCGGTTTCTTTCCAATGCCCAATCGCACCCGCCGGGTGACATATCGCAGCCTGATCTGCATCGCCGTCGGCCTGATCGGCCTCGCGGTGATCGCCATCGGCGTTGTGATCAATTCGCTGCGCGAGGATGCGATCGCCGACGCCAAGACCGAGACCGGCAATATCGCGGCGGTGCTCGCCGAGCAGACCAGCCGCTCGGTGCAGGCGATCGACCTCGTCATGGCCGAATTGAAGGACCGACTCGAAACGCCCGGCCTGCGGACGGTCGAGGAATTCCGCGAGCGCACAATCGGCGCAGACACCCATCATCTGCTGCGCGAGCGCCTCGCGCGCCTGCCGCAGGCCGACGTGATCGCCTTCCTCGACGCCAACGGCGACACCGTCAACTCATCGCGCAACTGGCCGCCAACGAAGTTCAATGCCAGCCACCGCGACTATTTCCAGTATTTCAAGAACGGCACGCGCTCCGGCATCTACATCAGCGAACTCCTGGACAACCGCGTGAGCGGTCACCGGACCGTTTTCTTCAGCCGGCGGATCTCGGGCGACGACGGGCAGTTTCTGGGCATCGCGCTGGTCGGGGTCAAGCTCGCATATTTCCAGCACATCTACGAATCGCTGACCTCGCTGCGCAAGCTGTCGTTTCTGTTCCTGCGCAAGGACGGCACCATACTGGTGCGCTATCCGAGCGCCGGCGACGGTTCGCTCACCAAGATGCCGGCGGACTCGCCGTGGTACGCCATCGCGGCGGCCGGCGGCGGGGCTTATTCGTCGCCCGGCGTTTTCGACAACCAGCCGCGGCTCGTGTCCGTGCGGCCGCTGCGCGACTATCCGCTGGTAGTGAATGTCGCGGTGTCCGGCGAGGCGGCGCTCGCCAATTGGCGCCGCCGCGCGATCCTGATCGGTCTCGGCACCCTGCTCGCGATCCTGTGCTCGGCGCTGCTGCTCAAGGCGCTCAGCACCCAGTTCCGCCGCGTCCTCGCCTCCGAGGCCTCGATCATGGAACGCGAGACGAGCCTCGCCGAGGCCAATGCCCGGGTCGACGCCGCGCTCAACAATATGACGCAGGGTCTGTGCTTCTTCGACGCGCAGGAGAAGCTCGTCGTCTGCAACGAGCGCTACCTGAAAATGTACGACCTGCCGGCCGATATCGTGAAGCCCGGCTGCTCGCTCGCCGAGATCCTGAAGCTGCGCAAGGCCGCCGGCAATTTCTCCGCCGACATCGATCAATATCTCGCGGGTCTGCGGCGCCAATTCGCGCAGGGCGAATATGTCTACATGATCACGCATCTGGAAGACGGCCGCGTGATTGCGCTGCAGAATCAGGCCGCGCCCGGCGGCGGCTGGGTCGCGACGCATGAGGACATCACTGAACGCCAGCGCGCGGAAGCGCGTATCGCTCACATGGCACGACACGATGCATTGACCGATCTCGCCAATCGCGTGCTGTTCCGCGAAAAGATGGACGAAGCCCTCACGCGCCTTTCGCGCAGCGGCGATGGATTTTCCATCTTCGTGTTCGACCTCGATCTGTTCAAGACGGTCAATGACACGCTCGGCCACCCGGTCGGCGACGCGCTGCTCAAGGCCGTGGCGCGGCGGCTGCAGGAAACGATGCGCGAGACCGACAGCGTCAGCCGGCTCGGTGGCGACGAATTCGCGATCCTGCAACAGGTCGACAAGGACCACCGGCAGGAGGCGCTGGCGCTGGCCGATCGCCTGATCCGCACCATCGGCGCGCCTTACGAGATCGAGGGCCACCAGATCGTCATCGGCATTTCCATCGGCATCGCGATCGCGCCGGATGACGGCACCGACGCGACGCAGCTGTTGAAGAATGCCGATCTCGCGCTCTACCGCGCCAAGAGCGAAGGCCGCAACGATTACCGCTTCTTCGAAGACAAGATGGACTCCGAGGCGCGGCTGCGCCGTGCGCTCGAAGTGGATCTGCGCAACGCGATCGCGCATGAGGAATTCGAGGTCCATTATCAGAGCATCATCAATGTCGCTTCGCTGCGGACCTGCTGCGTCGAGGCACTGGTGCGCTGGCGGCATCCCGAGCGCGGGCTGATTTCGCCCGACAAGTTCATCCCGCTGGCCGAGGAAATCGGCCTGATCGGCACGCTCGGCGAATGGATCCTGCGCAAGGCCTGCACCGACGCGGCCGCCTGGCCGGATCACATCAGGCTTGCGGTCAACCTGTCGGCCGCGCAATTCCGCAGCGACAATCTCGTCAGCATCGTCGAGCGCGCGGTGAAGGCGTCCGGATTGCCGTTCGGCCGGCTCGAACTCGAAATCACCGAATCCGTGCTGCTGCAGAAAAGCGCCGGCACGCTCGACACCCTGCATCGCCTGAAGGCGCTGGGACTGAATATCGTGCTCGACGATTTCGGCACCGGCTATTCGTCGCTGTCCTATCTGCGCATGTTCCCGTTCGACAAGATCAAGATCGACAAGTCGTTCGTGCAGGAAATGCCGCACCGTGCCGATTGCGCGGCGATCGTCACCGCGGTGACGAGCCTTGGCCGCTCGCTGCAGATCGACACCACGGCCGAAGGCGTCGAAACGGCCGAGCAGTTCACGCTGCTGCAGGCCGCCGGCTGCACCCAGGCGCAGGGCTATCTGTTCTCAAAGCCGAAGCCGCTCGCCGAACTCAATTTCGGACCCGTGGCGTTCCCGGAGCGCAAGGGACAGGCCGCTTAAGGCCTATTTCTTTTCCAGCAGAAGCTGCCCGCGCGTCCGGATCACGGCCTGCGCGACCTGAGCAAACTTCTGCAACAGCCACGGCAGCGTCACTTCCAGCCGCACGTGATCCGCTTCAACATCGATGAAGCCGGCCGCCGCCTGGCCGAGCGCGCGCACCCGGAAGGTCATGCGGCTGCCGCTCCATTGCTCCTCGTCGACCTGCAGCACCGGAAATCCCGCGGCCGCGCGTGTCAGTCCGCCCTGCAGGCGGCGCAATGCCTCGGCCTGCCCCAATCTGTGCGGAATGGACACCACGATCGGTTGCGACATCGCCGGTCTCCGGACAAGGATCGTCGTCAAGCATCTATGCGCGTTTGGCGTGAATGGAAGATGGCTCCGCGCTTGCCTTGGCCGCTCAAACCCAGGAGAAGGAGCCGCTGAGCAGCGGCGTGGACAAGTGCGGGCAAAGATTGCGGCGCGTGCGCGGAAAGATGCACGTCTTGAAATGCCGTGGCTGTCGATAGATTGTTGAAAGGCTGTTGAAGAGCCTGTGGATTGATCGCGTGATTTTCGAGTTGCGTTTTGGCGCGCTCCAGCCTGTGAGCAGCGGGGAAAACTTTCTGAATGTCCACGACGTCCCCGCCCACCACACTCGCCCGATTGAGCGCCGATCAGGCGACCGCGCGCCACATTGTGGACGTGCTGCCGGAATCCATCGATCCGGACACCGCCGCGGTTTCAGCGTCCGAGGACGCCCAAGGAACCGCCCAAGCCTGGCTGGTGGAAATCCATTTCCGCGACCCGCCCGACGAGGACGCGATCCGTGACCTGATCGGCCGGATTGCCGGCCCTGACGCGGCCAAGGCCGTGTCCTTCTCCACCATCGCCACCACCGATTGGGTCAAGAAAAGCCTGGAGGGCCTTAAACCCGTCGAAGCCGGCCGCTTTGTCGTTCACGGTGCCCATGATCGCCACCAGATCGCCGCGCATCGCATCGGCATCGAGATCGAAGCGGCGCTCGCCTTCGGCACCGGACATCACGGCACCACGCGCGGCTGCCTGCTGGCGCTCGATGCGATCGCGAAGCAAAGAGCGCCGCGGCGCATTCTCGATATCGGAACCGGCTCCGGCGTGCTCGCCATCGCGGCCGCGCGGCGGTTGCGCAGGAACGTGCTGGCGAGCGACATCGACCAGCAGGCGGTGATCGCCGCGCGCGACAATGCACGGCGCAACGCCGCGGCGCCGTTCATCCAGACCATCCGCGCGACCGGGCTGTCGGCGGGCGCTTTCCGCAGGAACGCGCCGTTCGACCTGATCTTTGCCAATATTCTGCTGGCGCCGCTGATGAGGATGTCCGCGCCGGCGGCGCGATTGCTGGCACCAGGCGGACGCATCGTGCTGTCGGGGCTTTTGCCAGCACATGCGGCGGCGGCGTTGTCGGCCTATCGCGCGCAGGGCCTGGCGCTCGAGCGCCGCATCGAGCTTGAAGACTGGATGACGCTCGTCATGCGCCGGCCGGGCTAAGCTTTAAACGGCAACGCCCCGGACAAGGTCCGGGGCGTTGCAAACCGGTGAATTAGACCGGAGCCGTATCAGTCGCGGGCGCGAACGAACGGAAGTTGATCTTCGTTCTTGTAGCCGATCTTGCTGCCGGCGATTTCGTAATCGGCCGGAAGCAGGTGGCGATACATGCGGATTTCGCGCTCAGCCTGGCGCATGCGCGCCTCGACAATGTTGTCCCACAGGCGGGACAGCAGACCCGGCTTCTTGGCCGAGGTCTCGGAAATCTTCTTTTCGGCGGTCGCGCCGTGCGAACCGTAGGTAATTGCAGCCATGGTGTGTCTCCTTCTTTATGAAGCTCGAGGACACTCCCGGTATTCCTCCTGACTTCTGCAGTGCAACATAAGATGAGTCGGGCACTTCGAGCAGGGACAAGATCACATGGGAACCCTGCTAAACCAGCATACAGCTTTCATTTTTCGGTAATAAAGGCGACGTATTCGGGATCGAAAGTTGCGTGCCGCTGCATCGATCGACGTTATTTATTCCGCATCGCACAATTCGTGATCGATTGCCTCCCTTGGGGTCACGGCGTTGCCGCGTTTTGGCGCCGTGACTAGATTGCGGACAGATGTTCCAGGCCCAATTCCAGACCTTCGACGACGCCTCGTCCGGCGCGCAAGCCCCCGCGCGGATCGCGGCTGTGCGGGCGGAGATAAAGGCACGCGGGCTGTCGGGCTTCATCCTGCCGCGTGCCGACGCCCACCAGAACGAATATGTCCCGCCGTCGGAAGAGCGGCTCGCCTGGCTCACCGGCTTCACCGGTTCGGCCGGAACCGCGATCATCACCGCCGATCGCGCGGTCCTGTTCGTGGACGGCCGCTACACCCTGCAGGCGCGCGACCAGATCGACGCCTCGCTGTTCACCATCGCGCATCTCGTCGAGACGCCGCCGGCCCAATGGATCGGCAAAAACCTCTCCGCCGGCGCGACGCTCGGCTACGATCCCTGGCTGCACACGAGCGACGGCGCCGAGAAGCTCGCCAAAGCCTGCGCGAGCGCGGGCGCCACGCTTGTGCCGCTCGATGGAAATCCGGTCGATGCGATCTGGACCGACCGTCCCGCGCCGCCGCTCGGTAAAATCGTGCCGCACGACCTGCGCTTTGCCGGCGAGGACGTCCAAAGCAAGCTCCTGCGCATTCGCGACATGATCGCCAACTCGCGTGCGGACGCGCTTGTTGTTTCCGATCCGCATGCGGTGGCCTGGACGTTCAACATCCGCGGCAGCGACGTCGCGCATACGCCGCTGCCGATCTCGGATGCGATTATTCCGAAGGAAGGCCGCCCCGCGCTCTATATCGACGGCCGCAAGCTCGACAACGCGATGCGTTCGCGGCTTGAGGAATTCGCGGATGTGGGCGAGCCGGCGGATTTCACCAAGGGTCTCGAGACGCTGGGCCGCGCCAAGGCCAATGTGCGGCTCGATCAGGCAACGGCCGCGGACGCGCTGTCGCGGATCATCACGCAGGCCGGCGGCACAGTCTCCCGCGGACCGGATCCGATCGCCGCCATGAAGGCGGAGAAGAACGAGATCGAGATCAAGGGCACGCGGGAAGCGCATCGCCGCGACGGCGCGGCGATGGCGCGCTTTCTCGCCTTCCTCGACCGCGAGGCGGCCAAAGGCAAATTGACCGAGATTGACGCGGTCGCGGCTCTGGAAAGTTTCCGGCGCGAGACCGGGTTGCTCAAGGACGTGTCGTTCCCGACCATCTCCGGCGCCGGCCCGAACGGCGCCATCGTGCATTATCGCGTCACACGGAAGACCGACCGGGCCATCAAGCCGGGCGAGTTGTTCCTGATCGATTCCGGCGGACAATACGAAGACGGCACCACCGACATCACCCGCACCATTGCCGTCGGCGAACCCACCGCGGAGATGCGCACGCATTTCACGCTGGTGCTGCGCGGCCATATCGCGCTCGCTTGCGCGATTTTTCCGGACAGCACGACCGGCGCGCAACTCGATACCCTGGCACGGCAATATCTGTGGCAGCACGGCCTCGACTTCGATCATGGCACCGGCCATGGCGTCGGCAGCTATCTCTCTGTGCATGAAGGCCCGGCGCGCATTTCCAAGCTCGGCACCGTGGCGCTGAAGCGCGGCATGATCCTGTCGAACGAGCCCGGCTATTACAAAACCGGCGCCTACGGCATCCGGATCGAGAATCTGGTGCTGGTCGTCGAAGGTCCGAAGGTCGCGGGCGGCGAGCGCCCGCTCAATGCGTTCGAGACGTTGACGCTGGCGCCGATCGACCGCCGCCTGATCGATCCCGGCCTGATGAGCTCGAACGAAATCGCATGGCTCGATGCCTACCATGCGCGCGTCGCAGAGATGATCGGCCCGCTGGTCGATAAAGAGACGCTAGGCTGGCTGCGCTCTGCGACCCGCCCGCTGACCTGAAAGTTCCATTCGTGGACGCACAAACCCCGAAGACTCAAGCGCCGCCGCGCGCACCCGTTTCGCCCGTGATGCTGCTCGCGCTGTTGATGGCGATGACGGCGCTCGGGCCGCTCACGCTCAATATCCTTGTGCCGGCGGTGCCGAACCTGGTCGTGACCATGAACACCGATCCCGCGACGGTGCAGCTCACGATTTCGCTTTATCTGTTCGGGCTGGCCGTCTCGCAGCTCGCGCTCGGGCCGCTGTCCGACCGGTTCGGGCGGCGGCCGGTGGCGATTGCGGGGCTTGCGATCACCGCTTTGTCGAGCGTGCTGGCCATCGCGATGTCGAGCATCGGCGGACTGATCCTTGCGCGCGCGCTGCAGGCGCTGGGTGCCTCGACCGGGCTTGTGATCGGCCGCGCCATCATTCGCGACCTCTATAATCGTGAGAGCGCCGCATCCATGATCGGCTGGGTGACGACCGTGATGGTGATGGCGCCGATGGTGGCGCCGCTGATCGGCGGGTTGCTCGACACGGCGCTCGGCTGGGAATCGATTTTCGTGTTCGTCGCGATCGCGAGTTTCGTCGTCTTGTCCTGGGCGTTCATGACGTTGCCTGAAACCCGGCCGGACCACATCACCGGCGGCGGCGTCCGTTTCATGGTGCGGGAAACGCGCGAATTGATCCGCGACCGGAATTTCGTCGGTTATGTACTCTCCTCCGCAATCGCGACCGCGACATTTTTCTCATTCTTGGGCGGCGGGCCGCATCTTGTGATCGGCATCATGGGGCGCTCGTCGGCGGAATACGGCGCGTGGTTCGCGCTCACGGCGTTCGGCTACATGGTCGGCAACCTGATCGCGGCGCGCGTCTCGCCGCGCTTCGGCGTGGACAATATGATTCGCGCCGGCATCGGCCTGCAGATCGCAGGCGCCATCGTCTCGATCGTGCTGGCGCATGCGTTTCCGCTCGGCGGGCCGGAGACGGTGTTCCCCGCGCAATTCCTGCTCTCCTGCGGCAACGGCATTTTCCTGCCCAATGCCGTCGCCGGCGCGATCAGCGTGCGCCCGCAAGCAGCCGGCACCGCCTCGGGAATTGTCGGCTTCGTGCAGATGGGCCTTGGCGCCGCGGCCGCGCAGGCGATGAGCACGGTGATCGAGCATTCGTCCACGGCGCAGCCGCTGGCCTGGACGATGCTCGTTCTTGCGGGGCTGGCGATGGTGCTGTTTGTGGTTCTGGTGCGGCCGACGCCGACGCGGTAAGTTACCGCGCGATCAGCGTCGCCCAGTCGTCTTCGGAGAGCACGGTGACGCCGTGTTTCTGCGCGTCCTTGAGCTTCGATCCGGCGCCCGGCCCGGCGACCACATAGTCCGTCTTCTTCGACACCGAGCCCGCGACTTTCGCTCCCA
>CAYJNT010000087.1:0-12644 GCA_964370945.1 uncultured Hyphomicrobiales bacterium
CCACCATGTCGCCGTTGTCATACGACGCTCTCATCAGGGAAAACCGAGCACGCGTTAGTCCACAAGCAGCTGATGAACCAATCGTACGGCTCCATGAGCCGGACCTGCCTTGGAAACTGGAGCCTCACGCACCTCCGTCCGAAACAGCGCGCTCCCGCACCTCCTCGCCTGACCGGCCCCGAAAGTCCGCCGAAGCGCCGTCCATGTCACCTGAGCAAGGCCAAGCCCTGCTACAGGTTGTAACCGGCGATGTGCCAGCGGTTCCACCATCCGGGAAAAGAGTTTCCTCCTTATCACAAGGAAGTAACCAGTCGCCATCCCAACCGACCCGCGCATTTCCACCCTTGGTCGCGTCAACTCGCGACAGACCAGCCCCGCCCTTCGACGAAGTTGATTGGAGCGGCTGAGGCGTCGCGATATTTGACCATCGAAGGTTGGAGAGAACCTATGCGGCGCCATGAGCAACAATGCGCTCTAGATTAAATTTGCGGGGCTATGCACTGCATACGCCAGAAGACTGAAGGCGCGTGATAAATCACGCGAATGACTTATGCCAAACATAATAGCGCATCTCGTCGGCCGCGATTTCGTCGCGCCGAAGCACTCCCCTCATTCCGGCTCACCGAACGTGACATTGAAATCGTACGGCAGGTCGCTCGGCATCGCTTCTTGCGCTCGACCCACATTTCGCAATTGCTTGATGCTCCGCATAAGAAGATTTGTGAGCGCCTCACACTGCTATATCATGCAGGATATCTCGACCGGCCACGCTCGCAGCTTGAATATCATGTGCGCAGCGGTGGAAGCGCTCCCTTAGTGTATGCGCTCGGCAATCAAGGTGCGCGGCTCCTGAAAGAGCGCGACGGGTTTGACCAGGCGAGTATCGATTGGTCACGAAAAAACAGCGAGAGCACGCGTCAATTCTTGCGGCATACGCTTTCGGTTGCAGATTTCCGGGTGGCACTCGCTTCGGCGTGTCGCGCTCGCCCTAACCTGCGGCTCATAGAATCTGATGAGCTTCTCCAATCCGCTCCTGAACAAACCCGGCAAGACACTAATCCATGGAGATGGCGGGTCCGCGTCCAATTCAAAGGGCAGACCACCGAGATCGGCGTCATACCGGATTATGTGTTCGCCTTGATCCTGCCGGACGGCCGTCGGCGTCCGTTTGTGGTCGAATGCGATCGCGGGACGATGCCAATAGAGCGGGCCGCGCTCGCTCAAACCAGTATGCTCAGAAAGTTTATCGCATATGAGGCAACGCGAGCGCAGGTGGTTCATAGCGGTCGCTTCGGCTGGAAGAATTTTCGTGTATTGGTAACGACCACTAATCAAGAACGACTCAAAAACATGGTCCACTCGGCCACTCGCACTGTAGACCGCCGCCCACTGTTTCTATTCGCGGAACTATCGTCTTTGACCCGACCCGACTTCTTTGGGCACCCTTGGCAAGATGTGAACGGATCTCTCGTGAGCCTAATTTAACTTTCCGTTCGAGTATGGCACGATGGCCTCTCGCAGCGCAAAGCAGACCTAGGCAGACTAATCGTTTAATGCGAGCAGCAAGCGCCCGGCACTAATAGGCGCCCGATGAGCAGGATGCACGCGCATCGCGCTTTACGCCGGAGTCTTGAGATATTCTTTGCGACAGAAAGTGAAAAATCTTGATAGTGATGCCAACCTGTACGGCCTGAATTGGGATATGTTTTCATCCGTGAAGCGGAATCTCGGTTTGGGGAGCCAGCCGAACGGAAACAGATGGTAGTCGGAAACATCTTCGTTTAATTTTTTCATCCGCACCACGAGAATAACATCGCCCTTAGGCAGGCAATCGAAACGGAGTGTCCATCCTGGGAGTTCTCCCTTTTTGGGAATTAAGTAAGGGATGACGACTATTGAAACGATAAAAGTACCGTTGACTTTCAAACATTGAGATCCCTCATCGAACAGGACCGAGCCGCCGCGTTTCTCGACATCGGAAATGAGCCGACACACCGTCTCGCGATGTATCCGGCGCAGAAAATCCGCGATTCCGGCATATCGGTAATTGTGAACAGTCTTGTATCCGATTATGCGATACGCATTCGCGATGCTCCCGAAGCGCTCCAGGTAAGCTGTCGCGCAGGGTGCGTATTTGGTCCGATTGATTACCAGGGAGGACAGATAGCCCGACGCACACCAAGCCGCCGTCAGATGGTCAAGAAGCTCGTTGTCATTGAACGCCCAGGGCTCGTCCAAAAGACGCTGTGCGGCAGAGAACGTTTCCCCGTCGATGATCGGCTGGATGGCTCCTCTCGCGCGTATCCACTGCTCGCGCGGAAGGTGAATTCGGTCGCTCAGGAGCTTGTAAGACGTGCGGCCATACACGAACGTGCCGGCGTACTTCTCGTTTCCGAGAATCTCTCTGATGTTGTAATTTGACCATGAGTTTCCGCGGCCGTTGCGAAGTCCTCTTTGGTTCAATAACCGCGCGATCCGCTTGTGCGACATGCGTTTGTCGACATACAGGCGGTAAATATCCCGCACGATTCGAACTTCGTTTGCGGGGCCGGGTACGAGGATAACGCGGTCGCTGTGCAGGCTCTTTTCCTGCCCATCCCGGAGGGACAGCTTCGGTTCACCGCTTTCATCGACAAGAACGCGACGAAGCCCGTAATTAGGCGAGCCTCCCTGATGAAAGCCGAGCTGCGCATAACGCCTGTGGGCCTGGGTGATTTTCACAGACAGCTCGCGGCTATATTCGCCGGCCATCGCCCGCTTCATGCCTTTCAATAGCGTGGCGACGACGCTCCCGTTGTTTTCGAATTGCTCAGCGCAATATTCGACGGATATGCCCGCCGCCTTGCAGATGAACTCGTAATAGGCGCTCTCATCGGCATCCTGAAACCGGCCCCACCTGCTGACATCGTAAACGAGAATGGTTTTGAAATCCGCGCTACCGTTCTGCACGTCGTAAATGAGCTGCTTCAGCGCGTCGCGCCCCTCGATTTGAAGCCCACTGCGTCCGGCATCGGCATACGTTCGTACAATCTCGATGTCATGACACAGCGCGTATTCGGCGATGACCTGTTTCTGGTTTTCGATGGAGTATTGCTGGCGGTCCGTTGATTTACGGACATATTGGGCGGCCCTTGTAAGAACTGGAACGGTGGGCCGGGGGCCTGCAAAATAGGGCCTACGCGGTGGCATTCGGGAAACGGGACGCATGTTGGGTCCGGACACTATAGCCCCGGCGCATGAAATCGCGCCGATCCTCCACAGGATCAAACCTCCGAATATTGGGATAAGTGTTAAACAATCCGGCAGGAAATGACTCTATCTCGCCGATCGTCCTATTAAATGGCGATTCAATTTTTCCTGTCCGGAGGCGCCCTAACACAGGATACATTTGCATTGCTACCCAAACCACCCGCTATACGGAGAGTCTCGGATATGGACGTGCGCGACGCCGTTGCATCCCGTTATTCATGCCAAGCGTTCTTGCCGACGCCTGTTTCCGAAGCCGTTGTCCGCGACATAGTCGAGCGCGCAGCACGCGCGCCGTCCGCCGGCAACATGCAGCTCTGGCGGAGTTATGCGCTTAATGGCTTTGCGGGCTAAAGAGGGCTGCCGAATTTCCGCGCCGTCTCCACGATCCAGGCGCGGTAATTAAGCAGCGGCGTCACGCCGGTCAGCCCGCCGCAGCCCTCAGTATCCTGCGGGGCGGTGGACCAACTCACCACGCCGATGACGAGAGGACCGTCGCCGTCGAAGGCGGGCGCGCCGCTGTCGCCGGTGCAGCCGCCGAGGCCCGCGCGCTGGTTGCGCGTGGCGCTGTCGAAGAGGCGGATCTGCAACGAGCCGGGCTTGCCGGTGACGGCGAGCTTGGCCATCCGTGGCACGCCCAGGCCGCGCGCGGTGCCGGCCACGGTGACGCCGAAGCCGGCGATGGTGAGCGTTTCGCCGGCAGCGACCCGGCGCGGCGCCGCCAGCGCCGCGGGGACGACGATGTCGGGTAGCGGCGCGGCCAGCTTGATGAGCGCGAGGTCAGCGGTGGCGCGGCTCGCCGTGTAGCTCGCCATATCGAAGCGCGGGTGGACCGCGACCGAGCGCACGGAGACCGACTGGCCGCTCTGGTAGGCCTTGACCTCGTATTTGACCGGTCGCGCCACGCAATGCGCGGCGGTGAGCACCAGGTCGGGCGCCAGCGCCGTGCCGGTGCACAGGTCCTCTCGTGCGTCCACGATCATCACGATCGAGCGGGCGGCCCACCCGGTCGCCGGCGGCGCATTGCCGGTGACCGCGCCGGCGGGGGCGGCGAGCATCAGAATAGGCGCAGCGATTTGAATAAATCTGTTCACGGCGTCCGCGCTCTTAGCGGTGAAGCACGCCGCTGGCAACCGGCCGATCACGCGTCGGACAGATGTGATCAGCTCTGAGAAACTGCCAATGGATACTTATCTCTGTGGTTGTAACAATCACAGATTGTGTTTTAATAAGATGAATCCGATTCCGGGGATCACCTATGGCTAGTCGCCGGTTAGGCTCTGTGGACATCCAGGTCGGCCGCCGGGTGCGCACCGCGCGTTTTGCGAAGGGCATTTCGCAGGAGACGTTGGCAGACTCGATCGGGATCAGCTTCCAACAAATCCAGAAATACGAAAAGGGGATGAATCGCATCGGGACGGGACGGCTGCACGCTATCGCCCAGGCGCTGGGCGTCCCGCTGTCTTATTTCTTCGAAGGTCTCGAAGCAGAGCCAACGAAGAGTTCCTGTGATGCCATCGTGACGGCTGTCTCCGACGCATTGAGCACAAAGGAAGGAATCCGCATCGCCGTCGCGCTGGCGCGCATTCAGGACCCGGCCATGCGGCGGCGGATAGCCGACCTTCTTGAAGCGATCATTACCGATAGGAGCGAGGAAGTCCGGACGTTGCGTAACGCCTAGAACGCGGTGGAGGTGTGTATGGGGGACGACAGCCTCGATATCAGCCGCACGGCTTTTGAATTCGTCGACGATATCGAAAGGATGTCCGACCAGGGTCAGGTCATGCGCCGGCTGGACCGCGAGCTTTCGCGCTACGGCTTCCACGCCTGGCTCGTCACCGGCCTACCCAATCCCGGTGGCCGTATCGACCCGCTCATGATGCTCAACGGCTGGCCGGCGGGCTGGACTGAGCACTACACCAAGAACAACCTCGTACAGGACGATCCCGTCGTCGCGCACTGTTTCCGCGCGACCAAGCCATTCGAGTGGACCGAGGCGCCCTACGATCCGCTCAGGCAGCCCAAGGCTAGGGAGGTGATGGAGCGCGCGATAGATTTCCGGATGAACCGGGGCTTCTGCGTGCCGATACACACCTCGGAAGGATTCCAGGCCGTTGTAACCGTTGCCGGTGAGCGCGTGGAAATAGTTGGCCACGTCAAGCGCGCCCTGCACCTGATGGCGCTGTACGCGCACGCCAAGGCCGTGGAGCTATGCACGCCCAAGGCATTGCCGGTCGCACGCCTCCTGAGCAAGCGCGAGCGTGAAGTCCTGCAATGGACAGCCGCCGGCAAGACATCCTGGGAGATTTCCCGGATTCTTGGGATTTCCGAACAGACCGTCGTCGCCCACATCAAGGCCGCTGCCGCCAAGCTCGATACGCCGAACCGCGTCGCTACGGTGGTCCAAGCCCTGCGTCGCGGTGAAATCTCCCTTTAGGCGTCAATCCCCAGATTTAGGGATTATCGGCTGCTATGCGCCAGCAGACCATGCTTCCGGGAGGGTCCGCTATTCCGGAGGGGCATCATGGTCGACGTTCACATAATCACCAGCGCCAACCGCCACTTGTACGAACGCGAACTGGATGAGCACCACCAGATACGGCACCGCATCTACATCGAGGAACTGCGCTGGCGCGGCCTGACGCCGCGCGCGAACAAGCGCGAATACGACCAGTTCGACATCGAGGACACGGTCTACCTGCTCGGTATTGAAGGCGGCCGGGTGGTTGGCGGCCTGCGGCTCGTGCCGACGACCGGGCCGCACCTCATTGCAGACGTGTTTTCCCGGTTCGCCTCGGAGCGCGGCGTGCCCAGGCGCCCGGACATCGCCGAGTGGACCCGCATATTTGTGGTGCCGGAACGCCGCGAGGAACACAGCGGCTCCAAGATCGGCAGCACGATCATCGCCTCCATGATCGACTATGGGCTCCAGGAAGGCCTTACCGGCATCTCCGTCGTGATGAACACCTTCTGGCTCCCCAAGTTCCTGAAATACGGCTGGCGTGTCCGTCCGCTCGGGCTGCCGGATGTCCACGATGACGAATGGCTTGTCGCGGTCTTGATCGATGTAACGCCGGAAGCACTCGCCGGAATCTGCAAGGCGTGCGGGCTTGCACAACGCTCCGTTCTGGTGCGGCGGGGCCCCACGCGTGCGTTTGTCCCAGGTGTACAAGATGTCCCAGCTGTCGCGTGATGATAGGGTTGATGGGGCACAGCTCCATCCAATCGATATTGTTCGTGAGATACTTGAGGAAGTGGGGAGCCTCTCCCGGCTGATGGAGGTCCATTACCTCATACAGGAACCCGGCCTGCTCGATATCATGCGCGTCCTGGGCGGCCTTTCAGAGGGCGATCGCGTGCGGCTCCGCGAGTATTTAGTCGGGCGCCGGCAATCCCGTCTGCGCGTGCGCCAGCTGGCTGTGGGGCGCCTGTCGGTGGAATGGTTAGACGACGACCGAATTGAAAAGAGCGCGTAGGTGGGGATTTTGTTGGGCCAAGTGGCCCGGCGGCGCCTCGGACGATAATGCGTGCAGGCGCGGCGATGCGTGGATCGAGGCTATGCAGGGCGACTTGCCGAAGTGAAGGTGGGGCGAAGCGGTGCAGAAGTATGGCCCGAATGATGCGGTGACGCGCGTTACCGCCAACTGGCACGATGGCCCGTTCGGCTGATGCCGGTCAGGCTTCGTGGCTGGGTTCGCGTCTTCTGGACCAGTTGCAGAAAACAGGATACAAAACCACCGATGGAAGGTGGGGCTCGGGGGCGCTGTGAAAAACGTCGTCCTGTGTTGCGATGGAACGGCGAATGAGTTTTCGTCCGACCGGACGAATGTCATCAAGCTGTTCTCGACGCTAATCCAGGACCCGGCGACCCAGACTATCTACTACCACCCTGGCCTCGGCACGATGGAGCCGCCCGGCGCTCTGACACGGCCGGCCAGATGGATCACACGGGTGCTCGGCCAGGCGATCGGATACGGCCTCTCCGCCGATATCCGCGACGCCTACGCCTTTCTCATGAAGAATTTCGAAGCTGGTGACCGGATTTTCATGTTCGGTTTCAGCCGGGGCGCATACACCGTCCGCGCGGTCGCGTCTCTGCTTCATATGTACGGGCTCATACCTGCCGGCAACGAACCGCTTATCCCTTACGCCATCCGGATGCTGTCGGCGATTAATAAGAGCCGCGACAACAAAGACAGAGCGCAATACTTCCAACTGGCGGAAGAATTCAAAGCTACATTCGGCCGACTCCGGGAGTGCAAGCCGTGGTTTCTCGGTGTTTGGGACACTGTGGGCTCGGTAGGCTGGATCGAAAATCCGCTGCACCTACCCTACACGGCTAGCAACCCCGACATTCAATATGGCCGGCACGCAATCGCGATTGACGAACGCCGCGCTTTCTTTCGAACCAATCTTTGGCGGCCTGCGAAGAATGCTGCGGCAAACGGCCCGCGCGACCTCAAGCAGGTCTGGTTTCCTGGCGTTCATTGTGATGTTGGCGGTGGTTATCCCGAAGGCGAAAGTGGTCTGTCGAAAATCGCATTGAAATGGATGCTGGATGAAGCCGTTGCCGCGGGCCTCGCCGTGGACAAGGCGAAGGTGCAGATCGTCCTTGGGACTGCCGGCGGAGCATACGTGAAGCCCGATCCCACAGCGCGAATGCACGAATCCTTGACCGGGTATTGGTGGCTCGCAGAATTCCTCTTGAAAAAGCATTTTGACTGGCAACGAAACGAATGGCGGCGGCGCATGAATCTTGGAAGGCGCCGCACGATACCACCCGGCTCACTTGTTCATAGAGCGGCGTACCAGCGCGGACAGGAATATCAAGGGCGTTTGCCGGCCGGTGTCGTCATAGTCGACTGACAAGGACTCGTTTGTGCTTGGGCCCTATCCCGGAACGCCCTATCAACATGATGCATTCTGCAAACTATTTTCGGACCACAACTCAATTTTGTTTAATGTGCGCACTGATGGGCCCGATGATGACTAATACCGGAAGATTGCCGGAGAAACCCCATGATTGATTCCGCGCCAAAGCGTGCTGCAATGATCGTCCATCTAGAAAGCGCGCTGGGGATTGCCCGGGAACTGAGCGAGCCGGTCATAGGGTATCTGATAGAGCGGACGCTCGATGAAGCGCGGGCTGGGCAGTCTTTCGATGGGCCCGCACCGGCGCGGTGAATTTCAGCCAGCCGCACACGACGATGCGCACAG
Organism: uncultured Hyphomicrobiales bacterium; assembly: GCA_964370945.1. Classification (GTDB taxonomy): domain Bacteria; phylum Pseudomonadota; class Alphaproteobacteria; order Rhizobiales; family Xanthobacteraceae; genus Pseudorhodoplanes. The sequence continues at coordinate 8,464 of CAYJNT010000087.1, forward strand.
CGCAGCCGTCCGTCGAGCCGGTCACAGAGTCAGCAGCGTGACCAAAACGGGGATATGTTCTCGACTTCGTTGCCAGGTCGGGGAGAGTAATCGACTTTTTCCTGCCGCGTTTTTTGCCCACGGACACATTCAATAGGATCCGGTTACACACGAGACGACGCGCCAAAAATTCACAAAATCTGGCGATGCTCGACGGCTGAAGCGGGTAAATTGAAGAGGCTATAGCGAGGCTAAGAAATTCAGGGATCGGCGTAACTTATTGAAAACACTGGCTGGGGCGCCTGGATTCGAACCAGGGGATGGCGGAATCAAAATCCGCTGCCTTACCACTTGGCTACGCCCCAAAACTTTGCCGGATATGATCTCGCCGGAATACCGGTGCGCGCGACGGCCGCCGCCGGACCAGCCCCGACGCTCGTCGGCGCGGACCATAGCGGCGCAAGGCCGCCCGATCAACGCCCGCAAGCGGGCTTTCTAACGGGAATTTCCCAAGCGAAAACAGCGGTCTCGGCGCACGCTGCCGCCGGCCGCCGTCCTACGAGGCCGCCAGCTCGCGGGCATATTGCTCGGCGCTCTGTCGCATGGCGGCGACCAGTTCGTTCTTGCGCGCCACGAAGGCCGCGCCGCAACCGCCGACGGCGAACACGACCGGCGGCCCGGCGGCCACCGTCGGCACCGGCATGCTGATGGCGCCGACGCCCGGCATCATGGTGCCGAAGATGAAGGCGTAACCGTTCTCGCGCACCGCCTGGATCTGATCGGTCAGCCAGGACGGCGACACGCGCTTGTCCGGCGCCTCGCTCGCGTTGACGCGCGTGCACAGCCGCGTAATTTCCTGGTCGGACAGACGGCTGAGCAGCATCCAGCCGATCGCGGTGCGCGTGAGCGGCGCGAGGGCGCCGCGCTTGACCGTGTGGCTGGGCACTCCCGCGCACGCAACATGGATGAATTGCGCCTGATGATTGCTGCGCGCGCCGAGCACGGTGACGTGCCCGGTGTCGCGGCTGAGGTTCTCCACCATGGCGCAGAGCCTGCGGCTCGCATACGACCGGCCATGCACCTGGTCGCCGAGCAGGCCGACCCGCAGCGTCGGCACGTATGTCCGGTTGCGGGGCTCGTAATGCAGATAGCCGAGCGCGACCAGGCTTTGCAGCAGCGCCGTGGTGCTGGACGCCGGCATGCCGAGATGCGCGCGGATGTCGGCGGCCGGCACCGCACGCTGCACGTCTGCGAAATATTCCAGTACCGCAAGCGCCCGGCCTGCGGATTTGACGATCGGACTGTAGGCTGCGGTCGGGCCGGGTGCGCGCATCATTCGCTTACCAGCGAAAATCGGCTCGGCCCGGAAACGGCCACGCTTGGAGCGGATGTGCCATCTAGGAGCGAATTCTAGGTTTTGTATCTCTCAAAGCAATAGAAAGACTCTGGATCATCACACTCGCAACGATAATATGGATTAAGAAACACATAGAAACCAAACGTCGGACGCCCTGCGGCACTTTGACCGCAAAGTCGGTAAGGCTAGATTGACCTCATGACATATCGCGCACCCGTTTCCGACATCGCCTTCGCCCTGAAACATGCCGCCGGCCTGAACGTGGCCTTGGCCGAAGGTCTCTATGACGACCTCGACGAGCAGACAGTCGACAGCGTGCTGGAGGAAGCCGGCCGTTTCGCCTCGGACGTGATCGCGCCGCTCAACCAGGTCGGCGACAAGTTCGGCACGCCGTTCAAGGACGGCGCGGTGACGATGCCGCCGGGCTGGAAGCAGGCCTACACCGACTGGGCCGCCGCCGGCTGGAACGGCCTCGCCTCGCCAGCCGACTTCGGCGGCCAGCAGTTGCCGCACGCGGTGAACGCCGCCTGCATCGAGATGTGGAACGCGGCCTCGATGGCCTTCGGCATCGGCCCGGCGCTGACCATGGCCGCGGTCGACGCGCTGCATGCCTATGGCACCGGCGACCTGAAACTGCGCTACCTGGCAAAGCTCATCAGCGGCGAATGGATGGGCACGATGCAACTGACCGAGCCACAGGCCGGCTCGGACGTCGGTGCGCTGCGCACCCGCGCGACACGCGCGGCCGACGGCAGCTATCGCCTCACCGGCTCCAAGATCTTCATCACTTATGGCGAGCACGACCTGACCGACAACATCATCCACTTCGTGCTGGCGCGGCTGCCCGATGCGCCGCCGGGCACGAAGGGCGTCTCGCTGTTCCTGGTGCCGAAGGTGATGCCGGACGGCACGCGCAACGACGTGCGCGCCCATTCGGTCGAGCACAAGATGGGCATCCATGGCTCGCCGACCTGCACCATGGTCTATGGCGACAACGGCGGCGCCGCCGGCTTCCTCATCGGCCAAGAGCACAAGGGCATGCTCTGCATGTTCACGATGATGAACCGCGCGCGGCTCGCCGTCGGCCTGCAGGGCGTCGGCATCGCCGAGCGCGCGCTGCAGCAGGCGATGCAATACGCGCGCGACCGCAAGCAAGGCGCGGGCGTCATCGTCAACTACCCGGACGTGAAGCGCATGCTGCTGACCATGCGCGCGCTCACCGGCGCGGCGCGCGCGATCTGCTACACCACCGGCGTCGCGTTCGACCGCTCGCTGCGCTCGAAGGACGAGGCCGCGCGCAGACGCGCGCACGAACGCGCCTCGCTGCTGACGCCGGTGGCGAAGGCGTTCTCCACCGACGTCGGCATCGAGGTGGCCTCGCTCGGCGTGCAGGTGCACGGCGGCATGGGCTTCATCGAGGAGACCGGTGCGGCGCAGCACTATCGCGACGCCCGCATCGCCGCGATCTACGAAGGCACCAACGGCATCCAGGCGCTCGACCTGGTGACGCGCAAGCTGCCGCTCGACGGCGGCCAGACGGTCGCGCGCTACCTCGACGAACTGCGCACGACGGTCAAAGCCGTGCAGGCCAGCAACGCGCCCGCCTTCGGCGCGACCGCGGCGCGCTTGAACGAGGCGATCGACTGCCTCGAACGCGCCACGCAATGGCTGCTGGCGCAGAAGGGCTCGGCCAACGCGCTCGCCGGCGCGACGCCTTATCTCCGGTTGTTCGGCCATGCCGCCGGCGGCTGCATGCTGGCCGAGCAGGCGCTCACCGCTTTGCGGCAAGGCGACGGCGCGGCGCGCACGGCGCTGGCGCGCTTCTTCGCCGAGAACATCGCAGTGCAGGCGTCCGGGTTGGAACGCACGGTGACCGAAGGCGCCGACAGCGTCACCGACGCCGAAGCCGCGCTGGCGGAGTGACGGCGATGTCACTGAAGGGCAAGACGCTTTTCATCACCGGCGGGTCGCGCGGCATCGGGCTGGCGATCGGGCTGCGGGCCGCCGCCGACGGCGCCAATGTCGCCATCGCCGCCAAAACCGTCGCGCCGCACCCCAAGCTCGAAGGCACGATCCAGACCGCCGCGGCGGAGATCGCCAAGGTCGGCGGCCGCGCGCTGCCGCTGATGGTCGACGTGCGCGACGAGGCCTCGGTGGCGGCGGCCATCGAGGAAACCGCACGGACCTTCGGCGGCATCGACATCGTGGTCAACAACGCCAGCGCCATCCAGCTCACGCCGGTCGCGCAGACCGACATGAAGCGCTACGACCTGATGCATCAGGTCAATGCGCGCGGCACCTTCATGGTCTCGAAATATGCCCTGCCCTATCTGATGCGCGCGGAGAACCCGCACATCCTGATGCTGTCGCCGCCGCTCGACATGAAGGAGAAATGGTTCGCGCCGCATACCGCCTATTCGATGGCGAAGTACGGCATGAGTTTGGTGGTGCTGGGCCTGGCCGGCGAGACGCGCGGCAAGATCGCCGTCAACGCGCTGTGGCCGCGCACCACCATCGCCACGGCCGCCATCAAGAACCTGCTTGGCGGCGACGCCATGATGCGCATGTCGCGCAAGCCGGAGATCCTGGCGGACGCGGCCTATGCCGTCTTCCACAAGCCGAAGGACTTCACCGGCCGCTTCCTGATCGACGACACGTTTTTGGCCGCCGAGGGCGTCACCAATTTCGACCAATACCGCGCCGACCCGAGCCAGCCGCTGCAGATCGATTTCTTCGTGCCGGACGACGTGCCGGTGCCGCCGGGGGTGAATTTCAAGCCGAAGACCTGACGGCCGTCATCCCGGCCAAGCGAGCGATAGCGAGCGCGAGCCGGGATCCAGTACGC
>CAYJNT010000088.1:0-413 GCA_964370945.1 uncultured Hyphomicrobiales bacterium
CGCGCAGGATGCAGCTCGGATATTTCCAGGTGATCGCCGAGCCGGTCTCGACCTGCGTCCAGGAAATCTTCGAATTCTTCTCGCGGCAGTCGCCGCGCTTGGTGACGAAGTTGAAGATGCCGCCCTTGCCTTCGGCGTCGCCCGGATACCAGTTCTGCACCGTTGAATACTTGATCTCGGCGCCTTCGAGCGCGACAAGCTCGACCACCGCGGCATGCAGCTGGTTCTCGTCGCGCATCGGCGCGGTGCAGCCTTCGAGATAGCTCACGTATGAGCCCTTGTCGGCGATGATCAGCGTGCGCTCGAACTGGCCGGTGTCCTTCTCGTTGATGCGGAAATAAGTCGACAATTCCATCGGACAGCGCACGCCGGGCGGCACGTAAACGAACGAGCCGTCGGAGAACACCGCCGAA
>CAYJNT010000088.1:423-12508 GCA_964370945.1 uncultured Hyphomicrobiales bacterium
AGAAATTGTCGGTCACCGGCACGACCGAGCCGATATATTTCTTCTCGAGTTCGGGATGCTCTCGGAGCGCCTCCGAGATCGGCATGAAAATCACGCCGGCTTTTTTCAGCTCCGCCTGGAACGTGGTCGCGACTGAAACCGAATCGAACACGGCGTCGACCGCGACGCGGCGTTCGCCTTCGGGGCGCACGACGCCGGCCAGCATTTCCTGCTCGCGTAGCGGGATGCCGAGCTTCTCATAGGTGCGAAGGATTTCCGGATCGACTTCGTCGAGCGAATTGAGCGTCGGCTTCTTCTTCGGCGCCGAATAATAATAGTAGTTCTGATAATCGATCTTCGGATAATCGACGCGCGCCCAGGTCGGCTCGCGCATGGTCAGCCAGCGGCGATAAGCCTCGAGCCGCCACTCCAGCATCCAGGCAGGCTCGCCCTTCTTTTCCGAGATGAAGCGGACGATATCCTCGGACAGGCCTTTCGGGGCCTTGTCGGATTCGATGATGGTCTCGAACCCATACTTGTATTGGTCAACGTCGATGCGTCGGACCTGATCGACGGTCTCTTGTACGGCCGGCATTTGTCCCTCTTCGCGGTTTCAAGGACCGCGGGTTGGAGAAGTCGGTTATGGTCTTATCGCTTTCGCGCTTGCGTCACCTTTTTGCGGGGAGCCAAGGGCGGCCGCCTCAAGCGGCGAGCCCGTTTCGCTCCTTAAGTAGTGATTTCGAGAGCTTATTCCAAGCATTACGGAACCTTTCGAGGTCGCTATCTGTGGTCGCCGGGCCAACGCTGACCCGGATCGCGCCATCGGACAGCGCGCGCTGGACGCCCATGGCGGCAAGCACGTGCGAGGGCTGGACCTTGCCTGACGAGCAGGCCGCCCCCGAGGACACCGCCACCCCGTCGAGATCAAAGGCGATTACGGCGGTTTCGGCCTTGATGCAGCGCAAGGCAAACAGCGTCGTGTTCGGCAGCCGATCAGCGCCAGCGCCAAAGATCATGACCTCCGGAGCCGTGTCCTTGAGGTCCGATTCCAGCTTGTCTCGCAGGCTTCGCATCCGGGCGATATCGGCATCGAGCGATCGCAAGGCCGCGTCGGCAGCCGCACCAAAACCGGCGATCCCCGTGACATTCTCGGTTCCCGCCCGTGCGCCGCGTTCCTGTCCGCCGCCTCGGATCAGCGGCTCTGAAATGTGAATTCCCGGAGCGCGGATTAGCGCGCCGACGCCCTTCGGACCACCAACCTTGTGCGCCGACAGGGTCAAAACGTCCGCGCCAAACGCCTTGACGTCGAGGGCGATGCGGCCCGGCCCCTGCACGGCGTCGACATGCAGAAGGCCACCGGCCTCGTGCACAATGTCGGCGGCGTCCCGCACCGGCTGGATCACGCCGGTCTCGTTGTTGGCTAGCATGATCGACACGAGCGCGCGGCCGCCCAATGATACGGACTTGGCGAGCATGACTTTGAGGGCGGCGAGATCGACCACGCCCCTCGGCGTTACCGGGATCTCGCTTACGGCCTCAGCCGGGAACCGCCCGCCCGACCGCACCGACGGATGCTCAATCGCGCTGATCAGCAGCCGCTCCCGCGGCGTCTTGTCGCCTCCACGCATCACGAACGGCGTCAGCGCCAGCGCATTGGCTTCGGTTCCACCCGAGGTGAAAACCACGTCCGCCGGATCGGAACCGGTAAGCCGCGCGACCTGTTCGCGCGCGACTTCGATCAGTCGGCGCGCAGCACGGCCTTCGCCATGGACCGAGGACGGGTTACCGGACAAATCGAGCGCGGCCACAAGCGCGGCCTTGGCTTCCGCCCGCAGCGGCGCCGTCGCGTTCCAGTCCAGATAGGCCCGTTCGGCCATGACTACCTCAATACCAAGGCTCAAGTTTGCGACGCGGTACCTTTAGCAGGCTTTCGATCTTGCTTGCATTTGGCCCCTGCAATCATGGTAGAAAGCCGGGTCACGCCTGGATGGCCCCGCTTTCAGCGGTTGCGGCTGAAGAGGCGCCTTCCTACTTTAGAATGGTTCTAAATAGTTACGTGGGCCCGCTCATCCCGTCAAGCGCGCTTTAGTGCATAGCCGCGCTGCGCAGGAACGAAAACTCCCGATCGCCGAGGTCGAACACCCCGATGCCTGAAGTCATTTTCACCGGTCCGGAAGGTCGGATCGAAGGCCGCTATCACCCGGCCGCCCAGAAAAACGCTCCGCTCGCAATCATCCTGCATCCGCACCCGCAATTCGGCGGGACGATGAATCACCAGATCGTCTACCAACTCTATTATGCGTTCGTGCACCGAAATTTTTCGGTGATCCGGTTCAATTTCCGCGGTGTCGGGCGGAGCCAGGGTTCATTCGATCACGGCACCGGCGAATTGTCAGATGCCGCCTCGACGCTCGACTGGGCGCAGTCGATCAATCCGGAAGCGCGCTCCTGCTGGATCGCCGGCGTCGCCTTCGGCGCCTGGATCGGCATGCAACTCCTGATGCGGCGGCCCGAGATCGAGGGCTTCATCTCGATCACGCCGCCGGCCAATCTCTACGATTTCTCGTTCCTCGCACCCTGCCCGTCGTCCGGACTGATCGTGCATGGCGAGAAGGACATCGTGGTGCCGCCGAAGGACGTCACGGGCTTGGTCGACAAGCTCAAGACGCAGAAGGGCATCGTGATCGAGCAGAAGATCATTCCCGGCGCCAACCATTTCTTCGACGGCAAGATCGAGCCGCTGATGCAGTCGGTCGGCGCCTATCTCGACAAGCGTTTGAAGATCGAGCGCAAGCCCAGCGCCGCCTAACGTCGGAGCGGCGCCGATGGCGAGACGGACATTGCTCATCGTCGCCGCAAGTCTCGTCGCGATTCTCCTGTGCGCCGGGTTAGGCGCTTATTATTACATGCTCGGCGTTCCGGGGACGCCGCATCAGGGGTCGCTGCCGGCTTTGACGGCCGACGAGCGCGCGCTCGCTACGCGGCTCAAGACCCATATCGCAGCGATCGCAGCGCGCGAGCACAATATCGACAATTACGACGAGCTGGAGAAAGCCGCGCGCTATATCGAGCGCACGCTCGCGGCCGCCGGCTATAAGCCCTCGCCGCAGGAATTCACCACGCGTGGCAAGCGCGTCCGCAATATCGAGACGACGATCGATGCCGCCACGCCCGATGCCGAAACCATCGTCGTCGGCGCACATTACGACAGCGCGATCGGGACGCCGGGCGCGAACGACAATGCGACCGGTACTGCGGCCGTGCTCGAACTGGCGCGGCTCCTGGCGCCGCTCAAAGGAAAGAGTGGAAAACGCATCCGGCTCGTTCTCTTCGTCAACGAAGAGCTCCCCTATTTCGGCACCGAAGACATGGGCAGCCTGCAATATGCGAAAAGACTGGCGGAACGCTCGGAGCGCGTCACGGCGATGTACTCGCTCGAAACGCTGGGTTTCTATTCCGATGCGGCCGGCAGCCAGAAATATCCCGCGCCATTCGGGCTCGTCTTTTCCGACCGCGGCGATTTTATCTCCTTTGTCGGCATGCTTGGGTCGCGTGCGCTGCTGCAGGAAGCGATGCGCTCGTTCCGCGCGCACACGCAATTTCCGACCATCGGCGGCGTGTCGCCCGGTTTCATTCCCGGCATTTCGTGGTCGGATCACTGGGCCTTTGCGCGGCACGGCTTCCAGGCATTGATGATCACGGACACGGCGCTGTTTCGCTATCCGCATTATCACAAGCCGACCGACACGCCGGACAAGATCGACAACGAGCGCCTGGCGCGCGTCGTGAAGGGCATCGAGCGCGTGGTGCGCGATCAGGCGAAGTAACTTAAGGCCTTGCCAGCACCCCGCCCGCCATCGCCTTCGGCACGCCGGTCGTGGTCGGAAAGGTGATCGGCAATCCGCGCAAGTGACGCACCGCCATATAGGCGAAGGCCTGCGCTTCGACCGAATCCGAATTCCACCCCGCTGCGGTCGCCGTTTCGACGCTCGCAGGCGCGAGCCACTGCTGCAGCATGCGCATGAGCGTCACATTCTGCGCACCGCCGCCGGCGACGATCCAGGTTCGCGGCGGTTCCGGCAACAGCGGAATGATCGCCGCGATGGACGCCGCGGTGATCGCTGTCAACGTCGCGGCGCCGTCGCTGACATTCTTGTCGGAAAGGCGAGCTTGCGCCGCCACCCAGGTGCGGAAATCGTTGCGATCGAGTGATTTCGGCAATTTCTGCTTGAAGAAGGGGTGTGCGAGCACGCGCTTCACCGCATCTTCATCCACCTGCCCCCGCGCGGCATTCTCGCCGGATGGATCGTGCGCAAATCCTGTGCGCTCGCGCATGAAATCGTCGATCAGCGCGTTGCCGGGACCGGTGTCGCACGCATACGGGTCCGGCACGCCGCCGATAAAAGTCACATTTGCTACTCCGCCGACATTGAGCACGGCAATCGGACGCGGCCGTTCGATCATCCGCGCCAGCGCGCGGTGATAGACCGGAACGAGCGGCGCGCCCTGCCCGCCGGCCGCGACATCGGCGCCGCGGAAATCGTAAACCACCGGAATGCCGATCTCGCGCGCCAGCGTTTGGCCATCGCCGATTTGCACCGTCAGTTGCCGGTCGGGCCGGTGCAGCAAGGTCTGGCCGTGAAAGCCGACCGCGTCGATGCTCTTGGCGTCGATGCCGTTGGCGTCGAGAAAAACCCGAACTGCGCCCGCATGCAGCGTGGTCACCATGTGCTCGGCTTCGGCGATGACGCCTAGCCGGCTGTTGCGATCCGCAAGCGTTCGCGCGGCCTCGACCGCGTCCCGCAGCAGCCTCACCTCAGGCTCCTGGTAAAAATGCGTGGCGGACGGGCCGAAGCGGGCGATGGTCTCCCCGTCGGTTTCGAGCGCCGCCACATCGATGCCGTCCATCGAGGTGCCGCTCATCAGCCCGATGGCGCGATAGGTCCGCAAAGGCTGCCCCAGAGTTGAATCCCGCTCCGGACCTGTTACACCAGCCGCGCCAAAGAGGCGACAAGCGACATAAGAGTCCGGCAAGGCAATGAGCGCCTATAAATCCGAATTCCTGCGCGTTCTGTCCGAACGCGGCTTCATCCATCAAGTCTCGGAACCCGAGGCGCTGGACGCGCGCGCCGTGGCGGGCCCGATCACGGCCTATATCGGCTACGATTGCACCGCGCCCTCGCTGCATATCGGGCACCTTCTGCCGACCATGATGCTGTACTGGATGCAGCAAACCGGCCATCGCCCGATCGCGCTGATGGGCGGCGGCACGACGCGTGTCGGCGACCCGTCGGGCAAGGACGAGAGCCGCAGGATTCTGACCGATGAGATCATCAACGAGAATTTGAAAAGCATCCGCAAGACATTCGACAAGTTTCTGAAATTCGGCAGCGGCCCGAAAGATGCAGTGATGGCCAACAATGCCGATTGGCTGAATTCGCTCAATTACATAGACATGCTGCGCGAGGTCGGACGGCATTTCTCCGTCAACCGCATGCTGTCTTTCGATTCGGTGAAGCTGCGGCTCGACCGCCAGCAGGAACTGTCGTTCCTCGAATTCAATTACATGATTCTGCAAGCCTATGACTTCGTGGAATTGCACAAGCGTTACGGCTGCATCCTGCAGATGGGCGGCTCCGACCAATGGGGCAACATCATCAACGGCATCGACCTTGGCCGCCGGATGATGAATGCGCAGCTCTTCGCGATCACTGCGCCGCTGATCACGACATCATCGGGCGCCAAGATGGGCAAGACCGCCGCCGGCGCGGTGTGGCTCAATGCCGATCTCGTCAGCCCTTACGATTACTGGCAGTTCTGGCGCAACACCGAGGACGGCGACGTCGAACGCTTCCTGAAGCTGTTCACGATCCTGCCGCTCCCCGAGATCAAGCGTCTCGGCGCGCTGCAAGGCGCGGAGCTCAACGACGCGAAGAAGACGTTGGCGACCGAGGCCACAGCGTTGATGCACGGCCGCGCCGCGGCCGATCAGGCGGCCGAGACCGCGCGCCGCACCTTCGAGGAAGGCACGCTCGCGGAGACGCTTCCGACCATCGAGATCAAGCGCGCCGATCTCAACAACGGCCTTGGCATCCTCACCGCCAATGTGGAAGCGGGTTTGGTCGCATCGACGAGCGACGCTCGCCGTCAGATCAGGGGCGGCGGATTGAAGGTCAACGACGTGACCGTGACCGACGAGAAAATGCTGCTGACCGTGAAAGACCTCACGCCCGAAGGCGTGATCAAGCTATCGCTCGGCAAGAAAAAGCACGTGCTGGTGAAGCCGGTCTGAGGCGCTTTTTGGTTTGCGCATGATCTTGTCCGAAAACTGGTTCTCCCTTTTCGGGATCATGCGCTACTGCGCCGGGCTCGGACTCGTATACGCGCTCGGGCGCTGCGCCGGCGGCGCGACGTTCGGGAATTCGAAGAACTTGCGCAGCAGGCCCGGCGCCACCGCCGAAATCGGATTGACGCGCAGCACCGGCGCATTGGGGGCGCCCGCCACTTCGTACGTGATGCCGAGCAGGCCCTCGTTGCTGCCGCCGAGGAACAACCCGACGATGGGGATTTGTCCGAACGCATTGTTGAGGCCATAAAGCGGAACGAACGTGCCGCGCAGGCGCACTTCGCTTCTTGCGAAATCGATATTGCCGTCGATGGTGGCGCCGACCTGTGGTCCGCGCACCAGGCCCTCCCGGATCGAGAGCTTGCCGGGCGTACGGGTGAATTCCACGCGCATGCGGGAGAATTCAACGCCCTTCGGACTGGTGCTCGCGCCGCTCACCACGCGGTCCAGGCTCTGCTCGCCCTTGATCGCGAAATCACGGATGTTGAGCAAACCTTCCTGCGGCTGGTGATCGGGCGTCGGCGGATCGATTGCGACCCACATCTGCCCACCCTGCATGCGCGCATAATTGTCGGTGAAGCGGAACAAGGCGCCGGCGTCGTCGGTCTCGAAATAGAGCACCTGTCGGCCGCGTGCGGCGCCGCGCAGGTCGCCGGTCAGCTGCGTGTCGCGGCCGATCTTGGAATTGAAAGCGAAGGTGCGGATCTGGCCCGCCCGCCGCGTCATCTTCAGGTCGACGCCGCGGAGCGCTTCGCCATTGTGCCCGGCCATCGCGCCGAGCCGCACGTCGACATCGATGTCATGAAATTTCTGCTTGTCCTTGGTCTCCGACGATTGCCCGCCGAATACGGACTTCACAAAATTGCGCCCGTCATAGACTTCGCCGCGCATCGCTAGCCGCAACGTGCCGTCGTTGGCGCGGTCGGCCTTGAGCGATGTCTTGTCGCCGTCGGACAGCGCGAAGACCGGGAAATTCGCCGAAACGAGGCCGCCGGCGGAATCGAGTTCGGCGCTGCCTTTGACCAGCGCGCCCGATCCGTCGATCACCACATCCTCGAACCGCGTGGTCTTGTCCTTGCTCACGACCGTGAAGGTCGCGCGATTGGGCCTGCCGGACGGCTTCACCCAGCCGGGCATCAGGTTCTCGATCTTGGCCTGCGTAAGATCGGCCTCGACCGCGATCCGCGATTCCTTCTCGGTGGAGAGGCGCCCCGCGAGCCTCACCGGCACCGGTCCGGTGAGGGTCTGCCCGGTATCGAAGCCGAACCGCGCACGCGCAGCGTCGTCGAGAACGAGCGCCACCCGCACGTCGGTTTCAGGCTCATTGCGGGCCTTGCGGTAATCGAGCGTGGCGGGCACCCCGTTGATACGCACGTCGCCCTTGATCTGCATGCCCTGCGGATTGGCCGTGACTTTCAGCGTCTGCGCCTCGACCTTCTGGCCCATCATCATCTTGTCGGCGCCGAAATTGGAGACATCGAGGGCGATATTGTAATTGAGTGCGCTCTTGGGCGGATCTTTCATGATCGGCAGCCCGACCGAGATCTGCCCGACGACATTGCCGCGGCTCGTTGCCGGATCGAGCGGCGCGCCGGAGGCCTCTTTCAGGCGCTCGAGCGCCACGAGTTCGGCAGCGGCGGCGACCGGACCTTCGACCTTCAGCCGTGCGCGGGCGGGCGGCGATTTCGGGTGGGTATCCGGCACCTCGAATACGCCGTTGCTCACGGTCAGTTTGCGGCCGGATTCGAGTTCGACAATGCCGCGCCCGACGCTGACCACGACATTGCGTCCCTTGATCCGGGTCGTGAGGTCGGCGTCGCGGATGGCCGGCAATCCGTCGACCGGGCGAACGGTGGCGTTGGTGATGTCGACCTCGACCGAAAGACCGTCTTCGGGGATCGGCGGGCCGTCTTCTTTCAATGTCGGCATCGGCGCATTGGCCGCCAGCTCGACGCGCGTCACCTCGCCGCCCTGGATGTTCTCGAACACCCAGCTGCGCACCTTGGAGGCAACGAACATCGGCCAGATGCGCTTGGCGAGATGGCCTTTCATCGGCGTGCCGACCATGCCGCCGGACAGCCGCGGCTCGCCGGACGAGAAATCGATGTTGCCGGACATGGCGAGATTGACGCCGCCGCCGGCGACTTCGCCCTGCACGAGATCGATGCGCCGGTTCTGGAAATCGAGCGCGTAGCGCATCAGGATTCGATTGAGAACGAGCGGCGCCTCATCCGGCTGCCCTGCGAGCACGATGCTGCCGCCGGTGACGATCATCCGCCAGGGCAATCCCTGCTGCATCGGCGCTTCGAACCGGCTGAGCAGCGTGACGCGGCTCTTGCCGGAGGAGATCTTGAACGGCGCAACGAGCGAACGGCGCGTCGCGTCCCAGTCGAGATTCATTTCGGCGCGGTCGATATTGAGCGACTCCTCTTCGTTTTTCGCGTTGCCGATCCGCCCGCCCTCGGACCTCAGACGACCTTCCACCACCTGCGGCATGAAATCCGCGCCGATTTCCGCGCGGATGCTTCCGGTAATCGGGATGTCGAACTGGAAATCGCCCTCGTCGAGGCGCATCGCGAGCAGGATGTCCCGGGTCGAGACGTGCTGCGCATCGATCCGGACGCTGCGCTTCTGATAGCCGCTCGGAACGACGGCCGCCGACAATTGCCAAGGCCGGTCTTCGTTCTCGGAGCCGAGATTGAAAATGATGCCGCCGCGTCCATAACGGTTCATGCTGAAATTGATCTGCTCGAAGGTCCAGGTCTTGCCGTTCCTCCGGTCGTCGACAATCAGGTTGCCGTCCTTGAGGCCAAGCTCGCCAAGGATTTCGTTTTCGGCGTCTGCCGTCGCGAAGCGGTCGAGCCAGGCCATCAGCGCGGCGAAATTCTCCGCCCCGGTGGGGGCCGCCGGGGCTGCATTCGCGGACGCGGGACCGACGGCCAATGGCGCGGATGCGTCGGCCAACGCCGGCTTGACGATCGCGGGCGTCACCGCGATGGGGCGGCGTTCGGCGCCGGTCGAAATGGTGATCTGGCCGTCGGTCTCGATCCGAACCGAGAGTTCGGCGCCGACAAGGCTGACGCGCTTGGCGTGCAGACTTCCCATCAAAAGGCCGGTGGTGGAGACCGCGACTTCGGCCTTGGGCGCGCCGGCGACGAGTGCGCCATCGGCATCGCGGATCAGAATGTCGCGGATGCGAAGCGACATGCGGCCGGAATTGTCGCGCTCGATCTGCGTGCCGCCGATCTCGACGCGATGACGGCTGCCGAGGGTATGTTCGATGGCGGCGGCGAGCAGCGGTGTTGCGATATCGACCGAGACCGGGCCGGCGGCGAGCCGCGCCCATAACCCGCCCGCACCGACCGCAAAAACAGCAAGCACAATGACAGCGACCTGCAAAACGCGGCGAACGGTCCGGCGTCTCAGGCCGGCGCGGAATCCGATCCAGGCTTTGCGAAAGCGCGAGCGCCGGTCGGCCCTCGAGCAATGTTGCTGGAAGGTCGATTCCAGGGCGTGAAGCGCCGCAATGCGGCTCGATTGCCTGCTGTCATTCATGCCCGGTCGGACATCCCCTTGTCCGGCGCGTATGGCCCGGCAGAATGGCCGAGCGCGAAAGTCGGCCTGTTCACGATCGCCGGCGTGCCCTGGCTATGGCCGCCGGTTTCCTCCCACCCCATCGACGCGGCCAGAATGACCCGTCGAAAGCGACGAAAGGAAGGCGCATGACCCTCTCGGAGGGCGATAAAGCCCCGACTTTCAGTCTGCCCGCCGATGGCGGCGGCCAGGTGTCCCTGGCTGGCTTCAAAGGCCGCAAGCTCGTCCTCTATTTCTATCCGAAGGCCGATACCGAGGGCTGCACCAGGCAGGCGCTCGACTTTTCCGCCCTCGTAAAGAGCTTCGCCAAAGCCGGGACCGACATCCTGGGGGCGTCCGCCGACCCGGTCGCCCGGCTCGACGCCTTCAAGCGCAAACACGCGCTCAAAATCCCGCTCGCGTCCGACGAGGGCCTGAAAGTCTTGAAGGCCTATGGGGTCTGGGGCGAGAAATCCATGTACGGCCGCACGTTTATGGGAATCACCCGTACCACGCTGCTGATCGGGCCGGATGGCCGGATCGCGCGGATCTGGCCCAAGGTGAGGGTCGGAGGTCATGCGCAAGAGGTGCTCGAGGCCGCGAAAGAGCTCTAAGACCGGCCCGAAGCCAGCCCTGCCCGTGGGCAGTTCCATAGCATGCACTTATTTGCGGAAAATTAACCATACCCCGCTCAAATCGCCGCATTAGAGCGCCGGCCCGCCTCAGGCTTGCAAGGGAACCGGCGGGGAGCGTTGATGTCCTACCGCCAAGGTTCTTACGATCGCCGCGATTCCGGCCGTTTTGTCGAAGGCTGGGCCTACGAACATCCCCGGCCCGCGCCGCCGGCGCCGCACCACCATCATCCCCAGCCCCGCCGCGGCCGTTCCGCCGACTACACCCTGACCCACGCCGGGCGGCAGGTCCGCCTCGGTCCAATCGCGTTCTGGATCGTGGTCGGCAGCCTCGTCGTCATGGCCGGCTGGTCGGTCGTGACCGGCACCTATTTCGCTTTCCACGATGACGTGCTCAAGCGCCTGATCGCCCGCCAGGCCGAAATGCAATTCGCCTACGAGGACCGCATCGCCGAATTGCGCGCGCAGGTCGACCGCATCACCAGCCGCCAATTGCTCGACCAGGAGCAATTCGAGCAGAAGCTCGATGCGCTCGTGCGCAAGCAGACGACGCTCGAATCGCGCGCCACCACGCTGACGACCATCGGCGCCGATCCGGTGACCACCGGCTCGGTCAAGCCGAACCAGCGCCAGAATATCTTTGATTCCGTGCGCGGCGGCAGGTCGGCCAAACCGTCCCCGATCAATGACACGGTGATCTATACGCCGCCGCCGGACCGTGAGGCGCGGCTGGAGTCGCGCGTCGCGCCGACAATGTTCTCGAGCGCCGGCGCCAAAAGCCTGCGCGGCGGTGTCGAAGGCGCGCTCTTCCGCATGCAGGATGCACTCGACCGCCTCGAAGCGAAGCAGACCGCGTCGCTCTCCGTGATCGAGGAAAGCTACGATTCACGTGTGCGCCGCATGCGCGGCGTGCTCTCCGATCTCGGCATCGACGCCGGCAAGCCGCCCTCGTCGCCGCCGCCCGACGCGAAGATGGCGGCGCCTGCCGCGACCGGCGGCCCCTATGTCGCGGCCTCGATGCGCGGCGACACGGCGTCGTTCGAACGGCAACTTTATCGCATCAGCCTTGCGCGCGCGCATGTCGACAAACTCAACCGCACGCTCGCGGCGTTGCCCGTGCGCAAGCCGGTGTTCGGCGAAATCGACCTGAGCTCGCCCTTCGGCATGCGCATGGATCCGTTCGTGAAAGGTCCCGCGATCCATACCGGCATCGACATGCGCGGCGATACCGGCGATCCGGTGCGCGCGACCGCGACCGGCACGGTGACCATTGCCGGCGTCAATGGCGGCTATGGCAAGATGGTCGAGATCGATCACGGCAACGGCTTGTCGACGCGCTACGGCCATCTCTCCGCCGTCGACGTCACCGTCGGCCAGAGCGTGCGCATCGGCCAGACCATCGGCAAGATCGGTTCCACCGGCCGCTCGACCGGGCCGCATCTGCATTACGAAACGCGCGTCGACGGCGACGCGGTCGATCCGCAGAAATATTTGCGCGCCGGAATCCGGCTCGGAGCGAATTAATCCACCGATTTCATTCCGGGTTCGCGCCGCC
>CAYJNT010000089.1:0-2392 GCA_964370945.1 uncultured Hyphomicrobiales bacterium
TAGTTCTCGCGCAATCTCGCGGCGATTCGGGACACCAGCCTCTACTTCGCCGGATTGCGCACTGCGCTGATCGATCGCCCCCGACTCCCAACAAAAAAAGGGCCGGCTGACGCCGGCCCTGAAAAATTTGGGGGATTGAACCGTACTTGAAACGATTGGCCCGGTCCTTGGAGCCCCGGGGGGCTGGGGGGCTGAGGAATCCGGAACTCTTTAGAACCGGGCCGTAAGCGCACGATATCGCAGCCCATAGGGGCGTCCGCTCGGCCGAAATTAGGCGTTATTGTGGTTTCTCTGACGGCTGCGTGATTACGGCAGCGCATTTTGACGCAGCCTTATGCACGCCTCCGACGCGATTACCGCTTTCAATGCACGAGAGGCCTTGCGGTATCGCCCCCGCGGGACAATCATAAGATTGTCATGAAAGGAGGCGCCGCATGACCTTCGGCGACAGTGATCCGAGCCAGTTTCGCGGGGGCGCAGCCCCGGTCAGCCGTCCGGCCGCCGCTCCCGTCAACCAGGTCACATTCGAACGGCGCGAGCTCGATCGCAT
Organism: uncultured Hyphomicrobiales bacterium; assembly: GCA_964370945.1. GTDB lineage: Bacteria > Pseudomonadota > Alphaproteobacteria > Rhizobiales > Xanthobacteraceae > Pseudorhodoplanes. The sequence continues at coordinate 551 of CAYJNT010000089.1, forward strand.
CCTGCGCCTCTACGGCCGTAAAGTCGCCAACGGCGAATGGCGCGATTACGCGATTGATTTTCTCAAAGACCGCGCGGTGTTTTCCGTCTTCCGCCGCGCCTCCGAATACCCGATCTACCGGATCGAGAAGCATCCGAAACTCGCGCGCCGTCAGGGCGCCTATAGCGTGATCTCCGCGACCGGCCACATCATGCGCCGCGGCCACGAGCTCGACCGTGTTCTGCGCGTGCTCGATCCATCGCTGAGTTTGGTCACAGCTTAAGCTGCGAGCGCTTTAAAGCTTGGTCCGCGCGCCGTCGCCGAGCGCGCGTTGCATCAGTACCGTATCGAGCCAGCGGTCGAACTTGAACCCGACATTCTTGATCGTGCCGATCATGCCGAAGCCGGCGGCACGATGCAGCTCGATCGACGGCGTCTGGTTGGAATCTCCGATCACCGCGATCATCTGCCGGAAGCCGCGCTTCTCCGATTCCACGACCAATCGGTCGAGCAGGATGCGGCCGATGCCGAGGCGCTGGGCTTTGGGATCGACATAGACGCTGTCCTCGACGCTGAACCGGTAGGCCGGTCGTGTCCGGTACAGGGCGGCATAAGCATAGCCGACAACCGCGCCGTCGGATTCGGCGACGAGATAAGGAAAGTTGCCGTCGAGCAGGCTTTTCATGCGCTGCGTCATCTCGGCTTGGGTCGGGGGCTCGAGTTCGAAGGACGCTGTTCCGTGGGTGACGGCGTGGCTGTAAATCGCGGTGACGGTTTCGATATCGTCGAGGCGGGCAGGGCGGATGGAAATGGACGTCATTGCAAGGCATTCCATGGCAAGCGATAAAACGGCGGGAACTGTATCAAAAGAAAACGCCCCGGCCAGAGGCCGGGGCGTTGGGTTGCAAAAACCGGTTCTGCTACTAGCGGCGGTCGCCGATCAGGCGCAGCAGCATCATGAACAGGTTGATAAAGTCGAGATAGAGCGACAGCGCGCCCATCACCGCCTTGCGGCCGGCGACGGTGCCGTCGTCCTGCACGTCATACATCTCCTTGATCTTCTGCGTGTCCCACGCGGTCAGGCCCGCGAAGACGAGCACGCCGACAACCGAGATCACGAAATCGAGGCCGCTCGATTTCAGGAACAGATTGACGAGCATCGCGATGATGATGCCGAACAGGCCCATGATCAGGAACGAGCCCATGCCCGACAGGTCACGCTGCGTGGTATAGCCGTAGAGGCTCAACGCACCGAACGATGCCGCCGAGATGAAGAAGACGCGGGTGATCGATGCGCCGGTATAGACCAGGAACACCGACGACAGCATCACGCCGAGCAAGGCCGCATAGACCATGAACAGCGTCATCGCGGTCGGGAACGACAGCGTCTGGATGCGGAAGCTGATGAAGAAGACGAGCCCGAGCGTCGCAAGCACCAGCACGATCAGCGCCGGTCCTGAGAAGATCGACTGGCCGAACGCGGTCATGCCGAGAATGGCGCCGGACGCGTCGGTGTTGACGGCGGCGTTGAAGGTGAACCAGGCCACCACACCCGTCAGCGCGACGGCGGCGGCCATGTAGTTGTAGACGCGGATCATGTGAGCGCGCAGACCCGCATCGACGACGGCGCGGTCAGCATAGCCGCCGCGCGCGGCTGCGACATTGCGGTCGAAATCCGACATGGACATTCCCTCTTTCAAGTCCCGGTTTCCGCCGGGGCGGTATTCGCGCAAGAATTTAGTGATTGCCGGGCCCGTTCGCCAGTCCCGCTTACCAAACGGTAATCCGGCGGGAGGGGCCGAAATACCTGTAAACGCCCATGAAAAAGGCCCCGGCAACAGCCGGGGCCTGGCAACAGCCGGG
>CAYJNT010000089.1:2492-12398 GCA_964370945.1 uncultured Hyphomicrobiales bacterium
CCTGGCAACAGCCGGGGCCTTTTTCATTGGAGGCTTGAAACGCCGCTTATTCGTCGCGGGTACCAAGGAGGCTCAACAGGAATTGGAACATGTTGATGAAGTTCAGATAGAGCGACAGCGCGCCCATGATCGCCGATCGCTCCATCGTCTCGCCGTCGGCAGCGGCATAGACATATTCGCTCTTCAGCCGTTGCGTGTCCCAGGCGGTCAGGCCGGCGAAGACCAGCACGCCGACGACCGACACGATGAATTGCAGCATCGAACTGCCGAGCCAGAGATTGACAAGACCCGCGATGATCAAGCCGACCAGGCCCATGAACAGGAACGTGCGCATGCCCGAGAGATCGCGCTTCGTAGTGTAGCCATAGAGACTCAGGGCGCCGAACGACGCCGCCGTGATGAAGAACACGCGGGTGATCGAGGTATGCGTATAGACCATGAAGATCGCGCCGAGTGAAACGCCGATCAGCGCAGCGAAAATCCAGAACAGCATCTGCGCAGTAGCCGGCCGCATGCGCTCCATGCCGAAGCTCAGCACGAGGACGAAGGCCAGCGGCGCGAGGATGACCACCCATTTCAGCGGGCTGACGAACAACGCGTAACCGATCGGCGTCAGGAACAGTCCGGTGCGAATCTGCGCCGCCACTTCTGAGCCGCCGCGCATCACTTTTGCCGCGGCTGCGGCGTCGTTCGTGATCGACAGCATGTAAATGCCGAGAGCGGCAAGCCCGGTGATGGCAAGGCCGAGCACCATGTAATTGTAGATGTGCAGCATGTAGGCCCGCAGGCCCTGGTCTATGACGGCTGCTTCTTCGCGGCCGGCCGCCTGGCCGTACCGTCCGGCTACCGCATTACGATCAAAGTCGGACATTGCCGAACTCCTTTGGGTCCAAGTGAGAGCACCGAGTGCGGTTGTCGCCCCGCTCGGGATTTGTCCGACAATACACCCGATCATGGCAATTCATTAGCGCCGAAGGTCGCAGGTCTGATCCCGCTACGCGGCTGATTGTCGCAAATTATTAAAGGTTTCGGAGAACCGGCGCGGGTTTGTGACTGAGCGCGCTGAAGGTCCCGATCAAGCCGAAAACGACGGTGATGACAAGCGCGGCCGCGGCCGCCGCAAGGGCCGGCCACAGCAACCAGACAAAGGCAAGGTCCATGACCCGGGTGGTAACCAGCCACGCCGCGACCGAGCCGGCCGCGACTCCGAAAAGCGCCGTCACAAAGCCCAGTAGACAATATTCCAGGCCATAGGCGGCAAGCAGCCGTGCGCGCGTTGCACCGAGCGTTTTGAGAATGACGGCGTCATAGACGCGATGATGATGACTCGCCGCAAGCGCACCGGCGAGAACCAAAGCGGCGGCGAGGAGTGTTACAATGCTGGCGCCGCGGATCGCGAGCACGAGATTGGCGACGATCCCGCCGACCGCGTCGAGCGCGTCTTTCACGCGCACGGTGGTCACTTGCGGAAAGGCGTCGGCCACGGCCTTGAGCAATGCCGTCTCTTGCTGCAGCGTCGAGCCGCCGGGATAGCCGAGCGTTGCGATATGCGTATGCGGCGCGCCGCGAAATGCGTTCGGCGAATAGACCAGCACGAAATTGATGCCGAGGCCTTGCCAGTCGACACTGCGCGTGTTGGCGATATTCGCGGTGATGTTGCGGCCGAGCACATTTACCGTCACCGGATCGCCGATTTTCAGATTGAGGCCTTCGGCGATTTTCTTCTCGAATGAGATCACCGGCGGGCCTTGATAATCGGCGCCCCACCATTCTCCTTCTACCAGGCGCGAGCCTTGTGGAATTTCGCCGGTGTAGGTGATGCCGCGGTCACTCTGCAGCACCCAGGCGATATTCGGCGGCGGCTTCAGATCTTCCGCCTTGATGCCGTTCGCCGCAACGATGCGTCCGCGCAGCATCGGCACGCGCTCGAGCCGCGCGCCCGGCGCGCGCGCCTTTATGAATGCGTCGAAGCGTTCGGCGTCCTGCGCCTGGATATCGACGAAATAAAACGCCGGCGCCTTGTCCGGCAGGGCCGCCTCGAATTGCCGGCGCAAGTTTCCGTCGATCTCGACGACGGTGACCAGAAGCGCGACGCCAAGCCCGAGCGACAAAACGATGGTCGGGGTCAGTGCGCCCGGGCGGTGGATATTGGCAATCGCCAACCGCAACGCCGTGGCACGCGCATGCGGCAATTTCCGTGCCCCTACCATGATCAGCGACGCGATCAGCCGGAGCGCGACAAATGTCGCGGCCGCTGCGGCGACGAAAATCGCCGCGATGCGCTTGTCGTAGGCGAGAAGGATGGCGAGCGCCGCCAGCGTGCAGCCGGCGATGATTGTTGCGATCACATATTGCCGGCGTGGCCACCGGCCTTTGGAATCGACGTGATCGCGAAACAGCGCCGAGACCGGAATGTCATGCGCGCGGCCGAGCGGCCAGATGGCGAAGGCCAGCGCGGTCATCAGTCCGTAGAGCAAGGCGAGCGCGAGCTGGCCCGAATGCAAGGCGGGATCCATCGGTAGCGGGATGACCGTTCCGAACAAGGACGAAATCGCAAACGGCAAGGTCGCGCCGGCGGCGAGGCCGATCACCGCGCCGATCGCCGCGAGCGCCAGCACCTGCGTCAGATAGATGACGAACACACGCGTTCCGGTCGCGCCCAGCGCTTTCATCGCCGCGATGGTGTCGCGCTTGCGGTCGAGATGGCTTTTGACCGCATTGCCGACGCCGACGCCGCCGACGAGCAGCGCGGTCAATCCGACCAGAGTGAGAAATTGCGTGAAGCGTTCGACATTGCGCTCGAGCGCCGGCGAAGCGTTGCTGCGGGTACGGATTTCCCAGCCGGCTTCGGGCAATTGCTTTTGGGCAGCCGAGACGAGCGCTGCCGCCGCCCGATCGCTCGCATCGTTCTCGGGTAGTTTCACGCGATAATGCCAGCGCACCAGACTGCCGGGTTGCACGAGGCCGGTCGCGCGCAATCCCGCTTCGCTGATCAAAAGCCACGGGCCGAAGCCGATGCCGCCGGCGAGCTTGTCGGGCTCATTGCGCAACGCCGCGCGGATTTCGAAGGTGGCCGCGCCGACCGTGACGCGCGCGCCCGGCGCGAGGTCGAGTCGCGCCAGCAAAGCCGGATCGGCCAGCGCGCCGAAAACATTGCTTCGTTCGGCAAGCGCATCGGCGAGCGGCATGGCCGGCTCTGATAATGTGGTGCCGACCAGCGGATAGGCGCCGTCGACCGCCTTGATCTCGACCAGGCTCATCGTGTCGGTGGAGGCGCGTGCCATCGCGCGCATCGTGGCTGCGACGGACACCTGTCCCCGTCTTTGCAGGAATTGCTTTTCGCCCTCGCTCGCCTCGCGATAAATGAGCGAGAAGGCGGCATCGCCGCCGAGAATGGTGCGCCCTTCGCGCGCGAGACCGCCGGTGAGGCTTTCCGAAAAAGAGCCCACGCCCGCGATCGCCATCACGCCAAGTGCGATGCAGAGAACAAGGACGTAGAAACCACGAATGCCGCCGCGCAATTCACGGAACGCAAAACGAAAGGCCATCAGCGACGATGGCCGCGAAGGACTTACGCTCTCGGCCCGGACGCTCATGCGCGCACGGCCGCCTCGATGCGGCCGGAGCGCAGTCGCACCACGCGGTCGCAACGCGCGGCGAGCGCGGGATCGTGCGTCACCAGAATGAGCGTCGTGCCGCGCTCAACATGACCCTTGAACAGGAGATCGATCACATGCTGTCCGGTCTTTTCGTCTAGATTTCCGGTCGGCTCGTCGGCGACGAGGATCGACGGACCCGGCGCCAATGCCCGCGCCAGCGCCACGCGCTGCTGCTCGCCGCCAGAAAGCTGCGCGGGATAATGCGAGAGCCGTTCGCCGAGGCCCACCGCGTCGAGTTCGCGCCGCGCTCGCTCGAAGGCATCGGCGATGCCGGCGAGTTCCAGCGGCACGGCGACATTCTCGATCGCGGTCATGGTGGGGATGAGATGGAAAGACTGAAACACGATCCCCACATTGCGGCCACGGAAGCGTGCGAGCGCATCCTCGTCGAGCCTGGTCAGGTCTTCGTCCGCGACAGTGATCGAGCCGGAATCGGAGCGTTCGAGCCCCGCCATGACCATGAGCAAAGTGGACTTGCCCGAACCCGAAGGCCCGACGAGGCCGATCGCCTCGCCACGCCCGATATGAAGCTCGATGTCTTTCAGGATATGCACCCGGGCCGCGCCGCGGCCGAGCGAGAGATTGACCTGCGAGAGCGAAATGGCAGGCTTGGCTTTTGAGGAAATGGCATCCATGCAGGGAATGAATTCGCTTTTGATCGTGACGGAATTAAAGCATTTCCAGGCGAAAGCCCGTCCCGAACTTGATCCGGGATGGGTATCGATTCGCCGTCCGGAAATGCGACAAAACAAGACGATGGAGCGCTTTCAAGACTCCGCTCAACATGAAAGCACTCCAAGCCGCGCGTTCCGGTCATATGGGAAGCGAGGCGTCGCGGTCCATAGCCTGAAAACGGCGATCTTCGCGCTCGTCAGCTGCGCCGCGATTTTGTTGGGATCTGTTGTGGCGGAAGCTGCGGATCGGCCGGTCAAAATTGTCGCACTTGGGGATTCGCTCACCGCAGGCTACGGGCTCGACCGGGTCGACGCCTTTCCCGAGAAGCTCGAAAAGGCGCTCAAGGCAAAAGGCGTCGCGGTTGCGATCGAGAATGCCGGCGTCTCCGGCGACACCGCCTCGGGCGGATTGTCGCGGCTCGACTGGTCGGTCGCGGATGGCACCGAAGCAGTGATCCTCGAGCTCGGCGCCAACGATATGCTGCGCGGGGTCAATCCCAAGCTGACGCGGGCGGCGCTCGACACGATCATCGCACGGCTGAAAGCGCGCAAGATCGAGGTGCTCCTTTGCGGCATGCGCGCCGGCCGCAATATGGGCGAGGACTATTCGCGCGACTTCGATGCAATCTTTCCCGAACTCGCTGCCAGCCACGGGCTCGTCTATTACCCGTTCTTTCTGGAAGGCATTGCCACGCAAGCGAAATTCGCGTTGTCAGACGGCCTTCATCCAAATGCCGCAGGCGTGTCACAAATCGTTTCAGGCATCATGCCGAAAGTTGAAGAGCTGATTGCGCGGGTTCGCAAAAAACGCGGCGCGTAAGCCCTTGCGGTCAGGCGGCGAATCTCTTTTGCTATAGCCTGTTGCTTGCGTTTCCTGTGTTTGAGTTGTCGCGCAATCGTGCGGCGAGCCGGTTCCTGCTTCGCCGGATTGCGCTTTTAGCGATGGAGGTCTCGATGCCGCGTCTTTTCATCGGTCTCGAGATTCCCGACGATGTTCGCCAGACCTTGTCGCTATTGCGCGGCGGATTGCCGGGCGCGCGCTGGATCGATCCGGAGAATTATCATCTCACCCTGCGGTTCATCGGCGATATCGAACCCGGCCTCGCGCACGAGATCGTGTCGATGCTCGGTCGCGTCAATCGGCGGCCGTTCGAGGTCAGGCTCGACGGGCTGTCGTCATTCGGCGGCCGCAAGCCGCGCGCGATCGTGGCGTCGGTCGCGCCGTCGCCGAGCCTTCTGGAACTGCAGGCGGAGCTTGAGCGGCTGATGCAGCGCGTCGGGCTCGATCCGGAGGGACGCAAATACACGCCGCATGTTACGCTTGCGCGGCTGCGCGTTTCATCGAGCCGCCAGGTTGCCGATTATCTCGCGACGCGCGGATTGTTCCGCTCGTCGGCATTCCGCGTCGAGCGTTTCGTCCTTTACTCCTCGCGCGCCTCGGTCGGCGGCGGGCCGTATGTCATCGAGGATGCGTTCGCGCTCGAAGAGCCGTCACGCGTAGCTATGCGCTAAAGCCGGCGCATCTGTCGCCGCCGCGGGAAGCGCGGGCGCGAAGCACAGGCGCAGCGGCGAGCCCGGCACGATCTCGACGAAATGCGCTTCGGCGATCCGGTTCAGCAATGCAACGTCATCGAAGCCGCGCAAGGTCAAGCGCGTGAGCCGGTAGCGGCGCGCCTCGTCGAACATGCGCGCGATCAGCATGCGGGCGATCGAGGGTGAGGAGAAGTCGGCTTCCGCGGTGAAAATCGCATCGGCCTCGCGCGCGGTGCGGTCCGGAATGATTTCGAGGCCCGCGCGCAGAATGCCGTCGCAATAAGCGCCGATCAGCACAGCCTGCGATCCGATCAAACGCAGACAATGGCCGTCAATGCCGCGATCGTCGGTTCCCGCCGCCAGCCGCAAATCCCGGATCGCCGGATCGAGCCGCAAGAGATGGGCATGGTGATCTTCGATGCCGGTTGATCCAAGCACGCGGATTTCGATGCTGGTCATCGTTCTTGTTCCCCGCTGGCGGGCGGCCGTCGCGAATCATGCTACGCCGCAAATCGCACCGGCGAGTTAACGCGGCGGCGCCGACCGGTAAAGAATTTCTGCATCACGTTGGTTTGAATAATCGCGAGTGTGCTTCGAGCATCACGGCTGCGACGCTTTGGCCGTCGGCGAGCGCTTCGCGCATCACCGAAAGCGGGGTCGGGCGCGGCGAGGTGACCTCGCCGACCACGCTGCCGAAATCGAAGCGAAGGTCTGCATCGAATTTTCGCGCAAGCTGCTGCATGCGGCGATTGTCTGCCAGACAATTCATCTGCAGAAATTTGATGCCTCTATTTCGGGCAGCGAGCAATGTGCGGGCCAGCAGCTCGGAGCCGACACCGTGGCTTTGCCACGGCTTTTCGACGCTGAACGCCGCCTCGGCCTCGCCGGAAAACGGCGATCCGGTCGGTCGCAATTCCGCCGCGCCGCGCAAGACGCCGTCGATGAAAAAGCCATGGATCACCGCGTCGAGCAGAATGGAGCCGTCGACATGGTCGCGGATGCGAGCGTCCGACACCGCACCGCCAAAACGGTTGCGCCGGCTCGCGGCGTCCAGCCGCAACAGATGTTCGCGGTATTGATCGGCTTCGTGGATCCACAATTTCCGGATCACGCCGCCGTCGGGGATCAGTTCGTGCATTTCTTGGAATCTCCTGACGTTGCCGCCGAAAGACCCTCCTTCCGTCTCCTCCCCAGAAGACAGTGCCGCGGACAAGCGATCCGCGGCGAATCGGAACCTAATGTTGCGATGCAGCAGAATTGCGACAAGAGCCAGCCTGAATTTTGAGCCGCTTTGGTTAACGCGCTGATTTTCAGAGCAAAATATCGCCGAATCGGCCCTATGCAGAGGAGTATCCCGTCCGACGCATGGCGGCTTGCGGGCGCGCCCGCGACGCGGCTATGCCTCGCATCGGAACTTCCTTCCCGCACCGGTCCGCCCCTTCATGCCCGTCACCATCAGCGCGCATCACGCCGCCCTCGTCGCCGCCGGCCGGATTGAACGCGATCCGGCGCAGCAAGCTGCGGTCGCAAAACTTTCCGAGATCGAAGACAAGCTCGCGACGCATCATCTCGCGAGCAAGTCGTCGTCGCTTGGGTGGATGTTTGCGAGCCGCAAGACGCAGGCGCCGGTGAAGGGACTTTATCTTCACGGCGGTGTCGGTCGCGGCAAGACCATGCTGATGGATCTGTTCTTTGAATCGAGCGCGGTGCCGCGCAAGCGGCGCGTGCATTTCCACGAGTTCATGGCCGAGATGCATGAGCGTGTGCATTTCTTCCGCACGCGCATGAAAAGCGGCGAGGGCAACGGCGAAGACGCGGTGCTGCTCGCTGCGTCCGCGATCGCACAGGATGCCTGGCTTCTGTGCTTCGACGAATTTCATGTCACCGATATTGCGGACGCGATGATTCTCGGGCGTCTGTTTACGAAGCTGTTCGAGAACGGCGTGGTCGTGGTCGCGACCTCGAACGTCGAACCCGACGACCTCTACAAGGACGGATTGAACAGGGGATTGTTCATTCCGTTCATTTCAATGCTCAAGCAGCATATGGATGTGATGCGCGTCGATGCCCGCACGGACTTTCGGCTCGAAAAATTGGTCAAGGGCAAAGTCTGGTATGTGCCGGACGATGCCGCCGCCGCGGCCGCGCTCGACGACGCCTGGTCGCGCCTCGCACTCGACAATGACGGCGGACCGGCAACGCTGATGGTCAAAGGTCATCCGGTCCATGTGCCGAAAGCGACGTTCGGCGCGGCGCGGTTTTCATTTCACGATCTGTGCGAGCAGCCGCTCGGCGCGGCCGATTATCTGCGGATCGCGCACGAATATCACACCATCGTGCTCGATCACGTTCCGGTCATGCGCTACGAGACGCGCAATGCCGCCAAGCGCTTCATCGCGCTGATCGACACGCTCTACGACAACTCGGTGAAGCTGATTGCGTCGGCGCAAGCCGCCCCGCACGAGCTCTATCGCGCCGACGAAGGCTACGAGGCGTTCGAATTCGATCGCACCGCCTCGCGCCTGATCGAGATGGGATCGCAGAGCTATCTGTCGCTGCCGCACGGCCCGCGCTCGGCCGAGGCGGCCAAGCTGGACGAAGACATCGTCGACACCTGATCATCTTGTTCTGCCGCTATCGCTGCGCGCTTGCAGATATTGCGCTGCAAAGCGATCATGCCGCATTGCACGACAAGCCTCTTGGCAACGTCGAATACAGTTGGAATAATGTATTATAGGAGACGGGAACGACCTTGGTCAAAGGGCTTCTTGTCGGCACTCGTTGGACGGGCTAACCACCGCGCGGCCGTGATATCGCGGCTTTCTCAGACCAAGGTTTTCCGCACATGGCGCGTCCAAAAATTGCATTGATCGGTTCGGGGCAGATCGGCGGCACGCTCGCCCACCTCGTCGGCCTCAAGGAACTCGGCGATGTCGTCATGTTCGACATCGCGGAAGGCATCCCCCAGGGCAAATCGCTCGACATCGCGCAGTCCTCGCCCGTCGATTCGTTCGACGGCCGTTTTTCCGGCACCAATTCCTATGATGCGATCGAAGGCGCAGCGGTCTGCGTCGTGACCGCCGGCGTGCCGCGCAAGCCCGGCATGAGCCGCGACGATCTTATCGGCATCAATCTCAAGGTCATGGAGCAGGTTGGCGCCGGCATCAAGAAATACGCGCCTGGCGCCTTCGTGATCTGCATCACCAATCCGCTCGACGCGATGGTGTGGGCGTTGCAGAAATTCTCCGGCCTGCCGAAGAACATGGTGGTCGGCATGGCGGGCGTGCTCGATTCCGCGCGCTTCCGTTATTTCCTGGCCGACGAGTTCAACGTGTCGGTGGAAGACGTCACCGCCTTCGTGCTCGGCGGCCATGGCGACACCATGGTGCCACTCGTTCGCTACTCGACCGTCGCCGGCATTCCGCTGCCGGACCTCGTGAAGATGGGATGGACGACGCAGGCGCGCATCGACGAGATCGTCAAGCGCACCGCCAATGGCGGCGCCGAGATCGTGAACTTGCTCAAGACCGGATCGGCGTTCTACGCGCCGGCCGCGTCGGCGATCGCGATGGCGGAAAGCTATCTGAAGGACAAGAAGCGCGTGCTGCCCTGCGCCGCGTTCCTCAAGGGCGAATACGGCGTGAAGAACATGTATGTCGGCGTGCCGGTCGTGATCGGCGAAAAGGGTGTCGAGCGCGTGGTCGAGATCGATCTCGCGGGCGCCGAGAAGGAAGCGTTCAACAAGTCAGCGGCGGCGGTTCAAACGCTTGTCGATGCCTGCATCAAGATCGCGCCTGAACTCGGGCGATGACGAACTAGAAAACCGCTGCAAGCGTTGTGGCGTAGGGGGGTGGAATGAATATCCATGAGTACCAGGCGAAGGCGGTCCTTCGCGAGTTCGGCGTTCCAACCCCGCGCGGCATTCCCGCTTTCAGCGTCGACGAGGCGGTGAAAGCCGCGAACGAACTCGGCGGCCCGGTCTGGGTGGTGAAGGCGCAGATCCATGCCGGCGGACGCGGCAAGGCCGGCGGCGTCAAGGT
>CAYJNT010000090.1:0-12392 GCA_964370945.1 uncultured Hyphomicrobiales bacterium
TTCTGGGAAGGCGGTCTCAACGGAACGCCAACAGGCTACATCAACTGGCGATCGCTCGAACCGAACAACTACGACAACAACGAATCCGTTCTTGTGATGGAAGGCGACGGCACCTGGAACGACGCACCAGCCAGCTATTCCTTGTCCGTCGGCTATGTCGCCGAGTTCGAGTTTGAATTCACACGCGTCGGAACATACGGCTTCGCTACGTTCAACATCACAACGGGCGAGATGACCTACTATCTCGACAACGACGATCCCGACACGCAGGCGCTGACCGAAGGTCAGATCGTGACGGAGTCCTTCAATGTCGCTGTGCGCGACGGCAACGACGAGCCGGTTACCCACACCGTGGAATTCAAAATCGCCGGCTCGAACGACGCGCCGGTCATTCAAACCGAAAATCTATCTGTCGAAGATTTGGCAGGAACTCCTTACGACGCAACGGTCTTCGGGCTCTCGATATCGGATGTCGATGCCGGTGCGCAGGGGCCGCTCACAGTCACGGCTCAAGCCCAAGACGGGGCGCTCAAATTCAACGGCGCCCAAGGCGAGCCGTCGCAGACATTATCGTTCGAAGGGACGCTGAGCGAGATCAACACGAAATTGCTGTCGGGGATCACCTACGTGGCCGATAATGAACCGGCGGAGACCGACAAGGTGACACTGACGATCACTGATGCCTTGGGAGTCACGGACAAGGTTAATTTCGTCTTCAATGTGACGGGCGAAGAGGACATCGCTCTTTTCGGAACACAAGAGAAAGACATCATCTTCGGCACCGGACACAACGACGAGCTTAAGGGTAACGGCGCAAACGACGCCTTCGTGTTTTCGTTCAACGAGCAGCAGATCGGCGACGACGTCATCGCTGATTTCCACGCATACGCGGGCGCAGACATGGACAAAATCGTTTTTGACGCCGCGCCGTTCTCCAGTTTCGCGGAACTCGACATTCAACAGGTCGGTTGCGATACCCTCATCGATCTGGGCTACGAGGGTTCAATCATTTTGACTGGAGTGGATGCGCAGCAGCTCTCGGCAGCGAACTTCATCTTCCACCCGATCTAGCTGTCCATTAACCCTGTCCCCTTCGGGAACCGCGACAAAATCGTCATTCGATGGCATGATGGTAATCGCCCCGAGACTTATCAGGCGAGGATGACCCGCGCCGGCCGAAGCCGGGAAAAGACGGGCGTTTTCAGGACCTTAGGCAGGCATGATCTCCAGCGGACTCCCAGGTGCCGCCCAGCGACCGCAACCTGCCAGCGCCGGCCCGCACGGCGCCGAGCCGTCCGAACTCGCGACCGCGCTCTCGGCCTGCAGGACCGCGCTGATCGGCATCGCCGTGTTCTCCGGCATGAGCAATGTCCTGATGCTCACCGGCGCCTTCTTCATGCTCGAAGTCTATGACCGCGTGCTGCCGAGCCGCTCGGTGCCGACGCTCGTTGCCCTCACGGTCCTCGCGATGACGCTGTTCATTGCCCTGGGCGTGCTCGACTTCATCCGCGGGCGCATCCTGGTGCGCATCGGCGCGAGCCTCGACGAGCAATTGAGCGGGCGGGTCTATGACACGCTGATCCGCATTCCGCTGAGAACCGGGAGCCGCAGCGACGGCCTGCAGCCGTTGCGCGACCTCGACAATATCCGCTCGTTCCTGTCCGGCATGGGGCCGATCGCCTTTTGCGACCTGCCCTGGATTCCGCTCTATCTCGTCATCTGCTTCATGTTCCATCCGCTGATCGGCTTCACCGCCCTGTTCGGCGCGGTCGTGCTCGCCGTGATCACGCTCTTGACCGAATTCCGCACGCGCAAGCCGATGCAGCGGGTCGCGCATCTCGGGCACCTTCGTAACGGCGTCGCCGAACTCTCCCAGCGCAATGCCGAGGCGTTGACTGCGATGGGCATGGCGGCGCGCGTCGCGGCGCGCTGGGGCGAGGCCAACCGCAAATACATGGAGACCCAGCGCGAAGCGAGCGACGTCGCCGGCGGGCTCGGCGCGGTCTCGAAAATCTTCCGCATGATCCTGCAATCGGGCGTGCTCGCGGTCGGCGCCTGGCTCGTGATCAATGGGCAGGCGACCGCCGGCATTATCATCGCGGGCTCGATCCTGTCGGCGCGCGCGCTCGCGCCGGTCGACCTCGCCATCGCCAACTGGAAAAGTTTCGCGGCCGCGCGCCAGAGCTGGCGACGGCTGACAAGGCTTCTTGCCTTCTTCCCGGAACGCGGCGAGCCAATGGCGCTGGAAGCGCCGCAGAATTCGATCGCGGTCGAGGGGGTCAGCGCGGTGCCGTCCGGCGACCAGAAAATCGTCGTGCAGGATATCCAGTTCACGCTGCAGGCCGGCTCCGGTCTCGGCATCATCGGGCCGAGCGGATCGGGGAAATCCTGCCTCGCGCGCTTGCTCGTCGGGGTCTGGCAACCGGTGCGCGGAAAAATCCGGCTCGATGGTGCGGCACTCGATCAATGGACGCCGGAAACGCTCGGACCGCACATCGGCTACCTGCCGCAGGACGTCGAGCTCCTGAGCGGCAATATCGCGCAGAACATCGCGCGCTTCGAGGACGATGCGAAGGCCGAGGACGTGCTGGAGGCGGCGAAATCGGCCGGCGTGCACGACCTGATCGTGAAGATGCGCGACGGCTACGACACGCAAGTCGGCGAACAGGGCGCGGCCTTGTCGGCCGGCCAGGCGCAACGCATCGCGCTCGCGCGCGCGCTCTACCGCGATCCGTTCCTGGTGGTGCTCGACGAGCCCAATTCCAATCTCGATGCCGAAGGTGACGAAGCGCTGAGCCGCGCCATCCTGGGCGTGCGCGAGCGCGGCGGCATCGCGATCGTGATCGCGCACCGGCCGAGCGCCATTGCCGGGGTCGATTTTGTGCTTGTCATGAACGCCGGCCGTCAGCAAGCATTCGGCCCGAAGGACGAGGTCCTCAACAAGGTGCTGCAGCGGCCGGTCCTGCCGCGGCCGCTGAAGATCGTGCCGGATTCCGGGAGCTGACCGTGGCCGATACCCCGACCGTGGAAACGAGCGAATCGATCCAGCGCCACATGGTTGCCGGCGTCACGGTCGTGCTGATGCTGGTCGGCGGCGTCGGCGGCTGGGCCGCCACCACGGAATTGTCGGGCGCGCTGATCGCGCCGGGCGCGATCGTGGTCGATACCAATATCAAGAAGGTGCAGCATCCGACCGGCGGCGTGGTCGGCGAAGTCCGCGTGCGCGACGGCGATCGCGTCAAGGTGGGCGACGTGGTGGTGCGGCTCGACGAGACCGTGACGCGCGCCAACCTCTCCATCGTCACCAAGGGCCTCAACGAATTGGCGGCGCGCAAGGCGCGGCTCGAGGCCGAGCGCGACGGCCTCGACGCGATCCAATTTCCCGGCGAACTTCTGGCCCGCCAGAACGACCCGGAAGTCGCGACCGCGATGGCGAGCGAACGCAAGTTGTTCGATCTGCGCCGCAATGCGCGCACCGGGCAGCGCTCGCAGCTTCGCCAGCGCGTCGGACAATTGCAGGAAGAGATCGGGGGCCTCACCGCGCAGCAGACCGCCAAGGGCAAGGAAATCGCGCTGATCGAGCGCGAGCTCATCGGCGTGCGCGACCTGTTCCAGAAAAATCTGATCCAGATTAACCGCCTCACCCAGCTCGAGCGCGAAGCGACGCGGCTCGACGGCGAGCGCGGGTCGCTGATCGCCTCGGTCGCGCAATCCAAGGGGAAAATCGCCGAGCTTGAATTGCAGATCCTGCAGATCGACCAGGATCTTTCGAGCGAAGTCGCCAAGGAATTGCGCGACGTCGACGGCAAGATCGGCGAATTCGTCGAGCGCAAGGTCACCGCCGAGGACCAGCTCAAGCGCATCGATATCCGCGCGCCGCAGGACGGCACCGTGTTCCAGTCCAATGTGCACACGGTCGGCGGCGTCATCACCGCCGGCGATGCGATCATGATGATCGTGCCCGACGCCGATAACCTGACCGTCGAAGCCAAGGTCAATCCGCAGGATATCGACCAGCTCCGGGTCGGCCAGAAAGCGCTGTTGCGCTTCACCACCTTCAACCAGCGCACCACGCCGGAAATCTTCGGCTCGGTCACGCGCATCTCCGCCGATATCTCGACCGACCAGCGCAGCGGCGCGGCGTTCTACACCATCCGCATCGGCATGACCGCGAAGGAAATCGCCCGTCTCGGCGAGGTGCGACTCGTGCCCGGCATGCCGGTCGAGACCTTCGTTCAGACCGGCGACCGCACGGTCATCTCCTATCTCGTCAAGCCGCTTTACGATCAGCTCTCGCGCGCATTCCGTGAAAAATGATCCGACATCGCGGTTCCGCCTGCCCGGACAGGAGCGGCTGCGGCAGCTTGCCGAATTGTCCGGACGATTGAGAGGCCGGAAGCGCTCGCGGTTCACGCGGTTTTTCGGCGTGCGGCGGACGGTCGGACTTGCGATGCTCGCCGGCCTGATCGCGCTGCGGATCTGGGATCCGCCGTCAGTGGAAGACCTGCGGCTGCGCAGCTTCGACGTCTATCAGATCCTGAAACCCCGCATTCCGACCGTCAAACCGGTCGTCATCGTCGACATCGACGAGAACAGCCTGCGCGCGCTCGGACAATGGCCGTGGCCGCGCACGCTCGTTGCCGACCTGATCGAACGGCTGAATGGTCTCGGCGCCGTTGCGATCGCCCTGGACGTCCTGTTTCCGGAGCAGGATCGTCTGTCCCCGGCTCTCGCCGTGCAGAGCTTTCGCAATGTCGACGAGGAAACAAAGGCGAAACTTCGCAACCTGCCGAGCAATGACGCAGTCCTGGCCGATCTCCTCAAGCGATCGCGCGTGATCCTCGGTCAATCCGGCATTCTGCAAACGACGGTCCCGATGCCGTCGGCACCCCGGACCGGGATTGCGACGCGCGGACCCGATCCAAGCGCCTTTCTGATCACGTTTCCTGGCCTTCTGCGTAATGTCCCGGTATTGGAAGAAGCCGCCGCCGGACGCGGACTTCTTACCATCAAGAACGAGCGTGACGGCATCGTGCGGCGCGTTCCGATTATCGTGAAAGCGGGCGGCATTGTCGCTCCGGCGCTGACGCTTGACATGTTGCGGGTGGTGACGAATTCCGGCGCCATTCTCGTCAACACCGATGCTGCGGGCGTGAAAAGCGTCGCGGTCCCCGGCCTCGACATCCCGACCGACCGCTCGGGCCAGCTCTGGATCCATTTCGGCCCGCACGATCCGGCACGCTATGTGTCGGCGAAGGACGTGATCGAGGGACGCGTTCCGCCCGACCGGTTTGCCGGCAAGCTCGTGCTGATCGGCACCTCCGCGGTCGGCCTGCTCGACATCAAGACCACGCCGCTCGATCCGGCGATGCCCGGCGTCGAAATCCACGCGCAGATACTCGAAACGGTGCTGTCGCGCGCGGTGCTGTCGCATCCGAACTGGGCAACCTTGGCCGAGCTCGCGATCACGCTCGTTGCCGGCTTAGCTCTGGCACTGCTCGCGCCCGCGCTCGGCGCCGGCGCGCTGCTCGTCCTGTTCGGGGTGATCGCGCTGATCGTGACGGGTTTGTCCTGGTACTTCTTCACGGCCACCGGCATCCTGCTCGACATCAGCTTCCTGCTGCTCGCAGGTCTCCTGATCTACGTGACCATGGAATTCATGGGCTATATGCGCGCCCAGAAGGAGCGGCGGCGCATCCGCTCGGCCTTCAGCCAATATCTGTCGCCCGCGCTCGTGGAGCAGCTCGCGCAGTCGCCGAACAAGCTCGTGCTCGGCGGCGAAGCGCGCGCCATGACAATCATGTTCAGCGACGTGCGGGACTTCACCACGATTTCAGAGACCTACAAGAACGACCCGCAGGGCCTGACGCAATTGATGAACCGCTTCCTGACGCCGATGACCAACGCCATCATCGAGCGCAAAGGGACAATCGACAAGTATATGGGCGACGCGGTCATGGCCTTCTGGAATGCGCCGCTCGACGACGCCGATCATGAGCGCAATGCCTGCCGCGCGGCACTCGACATGCTGGCGCGTGTCGACGCGCTCAATTTCGAACGCGAGATCGAGGCGCGCGCGACCGGCCAGCGCTTCATTCCGATCGAGATCGGGATCGGCATCAATACCGGCACCTGCGTGGTCGGAAATATGGGATCGGATCTGCGCTTCGATTATTCGGTGCTCGGCGATTCGGTGAACCTCGCCTCGCGCCTCGAGGGCCGCTCGAAATCCTACGGCACGCCGATCGTTATCGGCGCGGCGACCGCCGAAAAGGCCGCGGGCGAATTCGCCGCACTCGAACTCGACCTGATCACGGTGAAGGGCAAGACCGAGCCGGAGCGCATCTACACCATATTGGGCGGCGCGGACATTGCCGGCAGCGCCGAGTTCGGCAAGATGCGCGAGCTCAATGCCGCGATGCTCTCCTCTTATCGCAAGCGCGAATGGGACAATGCGCTTGCCGCTTTGCAATTGTGCCGCCAGGCGGCGAATAATTTTGGCCTCGGCGAAATCTATAACCTATACTTGGCTCGCATCCGGTCGTTCCAGGACAAGGAACCGCCCGACGACTGGGACGGCGTGTACGCATTCGAGACCAAGTGATTCCCCGCCCATTGGTTTGACGGCCCGTCAATGCCTGGATCTTTGCGATGAGCGATAAATTCACGATCCGTTTCTGGGGCGTGCGCGGAAGCATCCCCTGTCCCGGCCCCGCGACCGCGCGCTTTGGCGGCAATACCTCCTGCGTCGAGGTGCGATGCGGACACCGGCTGATCATTTTCGACGGTGGAACGGGCATCCGTGCGCTCGGCGATGAGCTGATGGCGTCCGGCGCGTTGCTCGATGCGGACATCCTGTTAAGCCATTGTCATATCGACCACGTAAGCGGGATTCCGTTTTTCGCCCCATTCTTTTCCAGTGCGAACAGATTCCGCCTGCGAGCCGGTCATCTGCTGCCGGATTTCAACCTCGAGGACGCGCTGCGAAGCTTGATGAGCCATCCGCTCTTTCCGGTCGAGGTCGAGATTTTCCAGGCGGACATCCAGTACCGCGATTTTCGCGCCGGCGAGACGCTCGACTTCGGTGGCGGGATCGCGATCAAGACCGTACCGCTCGATCACCCCGGCGGCGCGACCGGCTATCGCGTGGACTTCGCAGGCAAATCGTTCGCCTATCTGACCGACAACGAGATCCGGCCGAAAGGACCGGACCCGCGCCTTGTCGCGCTCGCGCGCGGCGCCGATCTCGCCGTTTATGACTGCACCTACACCGATGACGAGATCGGCTCGAAATCCGGCTGGGGCCATTCGAGCTGGCGCCAGGGGCTGCAGTTCGCCGACTCCGCCGGGATCAAGACATTCTGCCTGTTCCATCACGCGCCCGAGCACGACGACGCCTTCATGGACAAGGTCGCGTTCGAGGCGGCTCGCCTGCGCAAGGGAACGCTGGTGGCCGTCGAAGGACAGGTCATAGAGCTTTAAATATTCGAAACGTCCGGGTGACGCGCTTTCGCCGCCGCACCCGCCGGAGGATTTGAGATGGATTTCGGAAACCTCACGATGGGCAACATGATCGATCAGCTCATGGCCTTGGCCATTTCGAAAATGGACATCGCCACGCTATTCGGGCTGATCGGCGGCATCTTCTTCGTTTCGGCGCTCTATATGAAGACCATGGCGCGGCTGCGCGTCGCCAATATCGTCAGCAATTTCTTCTTCCTGCTTTACGGCTATCTCGCGCCCGCCTTTCCGACCTTCCTGATGTATGTCGCGCTGCTGCCGATCAATTTTTTCCGCCTCTATCAGCTGCGTGACCTGATCAGCAAAGTGAAGAGTTCCGCGCAGGGTGACCTGAACATGGATTGGCTGAAGCCCTTCATGAAGCGGCGCAAATACAAGAAGGGCACCGTGCTGTTCCGGAAAGGCGATCGCGCGCTGGAAATGTTCTATACGGTCAGCGGGAAATATCTGGTCAGCGAGATCGGCGTCGAGCTCCAGCCTGGACGATTGTTCGGTGAGCTCGGCGTGCTCACGCCCGACAGCCGCCGCACCCAAAGCGTCGAATGCATCGAGGACGGCGAGGTGCTGACCGTCACCTACGACAAGGTTCTTGAGCTTTACTTCCAGGACCCCGATTTCGGTTTTTATTTCCTCAAACTCACCAGCGAGCGGCTGTTGCAGAATATCGCGCGGCTGGAAGGGATCGTCGAGCAGCAGCGAAAGCAGCTGGCCGAGCTCGGGCACCGCAGCTGAATTATTGGTGTTACAGCAAATAGGGTTCAAAACCCGAGGCGGCGGCCGAATAAACCGGCCTGTCGTTTTCGCGTAGCGCAAAGAGCGGCTCGGCATCGAGATGAGCGGCGTCCAGCAGCGCGAACCGGCGATTGTCCAGAATGAGCCAGCGGCCTTCGTGGCGGACCGACAGCACGGCATGATCTGTCTGCGATCGCGGCAAGCGGACAATCAAAAGGCGCATGTCGGCGTCGTCAAAGCCCGCCGCGCGCAAAGCTGCGTATTTTGCAAGCGCATAATCCTCGCAATCGCCGCGGCCCGATGCGAAGGTCGTGAGCGGCGAGGCCCATTTGTCTTCGACACTATATTGATTCCGATCGCTCGCCGCCGCGATGGCGAGATTGACCGCGCGATTGATCTCGCCGATCCGCGCCCGCCCGTCCCGCTTTTGCGCCTCTTCGACAATCGCGATCATGTGTGTCGCCGCTAGCGATTCGCATGCCGCAGGATCGGCGCGGCAGGCCGCAATGATGTCGATGTCGATCCGCAATTCGGTGGCGGCGGAATTCCATTTCTGCAGCAGACCGCCGCGGGCGGATTGCGGTCCCGCGCCGGTCGGCTCCGGAGAAGGGGAATGCGCGATGGCGACGCCTTGAGAAACCGGCGCGCTCGTGATCGCCGACGGCTGCGGCGACAGATCACCTGCCGCCGCAGCCGGGCAGAGCCAGATCGCTGACGAGGCGATCGTGATGACGCACGCGAGATCGCGCACAATATGCACGGACATGTCCAACGCCCCAACATCAGGGACGTCGACCACTTCTTATCGGCGGTCCTGTCCCGAACTTTGCGGACGACAGTTAGTCCGAAAGCATTTGAAGCCGCGTTAAATGCAAGCGTTTCGGGCGGCGGTGTCGGTCGGGAAGGTCAACGACGCGCCAAAAGTCATGGTGAAAAAATTGTTGCGGCTCTGATTCCTTGGCGTTTCTCATACAAAAGGGCTCCCTTTCAGGAGCCCTTGTCTCGAACGCCGCGCCGGCTACCAGCGCTGGGCGCCATACCAGTCGTTGATGTCCTTGCGCACCTGATCGCGCGCGATGCCGTAGCGTTCCTGAATCTTGCCTTCCAGCTGATCGCGGTTGCCGTTGATCTGCGCGAGATCGTCGTCGGTCAGCCGGCCCCATTGCTCTTTCACTTTGCCTTTGAACTGTTTCCAGTTGCCTTCAACGCGATTCCAATCCATCGCGGGTTCCTCCTTTGTGGGGTAATGACCGTCAACGCGCGTGCGGAAGCGATGTTCCCGGAACACTCGATTGTCTTGAAACGTTGATTCAGGTTCCAGGGAGAGTGCGATGACGAAACCGAAAGCTCGCCCGCGGCAGCACAGCGTGGAACAGGAGCCGGCGAAGGACGACGAAGCGCGTCTGGAAACATTCGAGCGCGTCACCGAGCGGCGAAACGACGATACGCTCACGCGTCCCGATGCACCGGACAGCCTCGCTCCGGCAAATGAGCGCCTAGATGCGAACGACTAACGACTAAACAACCGTGCGATAGCGCTCGATGCAGGTCTTGAGCACGTCCTCCATCGGACGCGACCACCAATTCTCTGAAAAAATTTCGACTTCGACGTAGCCTGAAAACCCTTCGGCCTCGACCGCCGCGCGCGCCTTCGGAATATCGATCGCGCCGTCGCCCATCATGCCGCGGTCGAGCAGCATATCCTTGGTCGGCACCAGCCAATCGCAGACGTGGAAGGCGAGCAGCCGCGATTTGCCGGCGCGCTTGATTTGCGCG
Organism: uncultured Hyphomicrobiales bacterium; assembly: GCA_964370945.1. Taxonomy (GTDB): domain Bacteria; phylum Pseudomonadota; class Alphaproteobacteria; order Rhizobiales; family Xanthobacteraceae; genus Pseudorhodoplanes. Next base: position 10,030 of record CAYJNT010000090.1, read on the forward strand.
AACAGCTCGAAGTCCCACCAGATGTGATAGACGTCGAGCGCGACACCGAGCATGTTGCCTTTGGCCGGATCGAGCCGGTCGCAGATATCGAGCGCCTGGCGCGTGGTGTTCACGCAGGCGCGGTCGGCGGCATACATCGGATGCAACGGTTCGATGGCGAGCGGCAATTGCGCTTGACGGGCATAGTCGTAAAGAATGCCGATCTCTTCCTCGACCATCCGCTGCGCGGCGCCGATATCCTTGCTCGCCGCGCTGCCAGGCCGCGAATATTGCGGCAATCCGCCGACAACGAGCACAAGGCACGGCGCGCCGAGCGCTTTCGCCTCGTCCACGGCGTGGCAATTATCGTCGCGCGCTTCTTGCAAATGCGCCTTGTCGGCTGTGAACATGCCGCCACGGCAATAGCCGGAGAGATCGAGGCCGGCATCGCGCACGGCCCTGACCGCCTTGTCGAGCCCGACATGGGCGACCTGATCGCGCCATGGCGAGACCGCGCGGATGCCAAGCCGCGCGCATGCTTCGACAATGGCAATGAAATCACCCTGCTTGCGGACCGTCGCGGTGTTGATCGAAAGCCAGCGATGGTCTCTGGAGAAATTACGCATCAAATCAGATTCCGACGCCCCGCGCCTCCAGAATAAGCCGCATGCGTGCAATCGCGAGATCGGGATTGCGCAAGAGACCCGCCTGGTCGGCCAGCCGGAAAATATCGACGAGATGCAGGGTCGAGCGCGCGCTTTCCTGGCCGCCGATCATGGTGAAATGATCCTGATGGCCATTGAGATAGGCCATGAACACCACGCCGGTCTTGTAGAAGCGCGTGGGGCTGCGGAAGATATGCCGCGACAACGGCACGGTCGGCGCGAGGATATCGTCGAAGGTCTTGCGGTCGTCCGCCGCAAGCGAGACAAGCGCGGCCGACGCCGCCGGCGCGATGGCATCAAAGATGCCGAGCAGCGCATGCGAACAGCCCTTGTCGTCGCCGGCGATCAACTCGGCATAATTGAAATCGTCGCCGGTATACATCAGCACGCCGTCTGCGAGCTGGCGGCGCATCACGATTTCCTTGTCCTTGTCGAGCAGCGACACTTTCACGCCATCGATCTTTTTTGCGTTGGCGTTGATAATGCTCACGGCCGTCTTCATCGCGGCGTCGAGGTCCTTGGTGCCCCAATATCTCGCGAGCGCCGGGTCGAACATGTCACCCAGCCAATGGATGATCACCGGTTCGCGCACCTGGCTCAGGATGCGATTGTAAACCTTGGCATAGTCGTCGGCTGACTTGCCGACGCGGGCGAGCGCGCGCGACGCCATCATGATGATGCGGCCGCCGAATTTTTCGATCGCCGCGATCTGCTCTTCATAGGCGCGGATGACGTCGTCGATGCTCTTCGCCGCTTCCGGCGCGAGATGATCGGTGCCGGCGCCGGAAAAGACGACACCGTTACGGGGCTCGGCGGCCGCGACCGAGCGGCGGATCAGTTCGAGCGAATCCGGCCAGCTCAGGCCCATGCCGCGCTGCGCGGTGTCCATCGCCTCGGCAACGCCGAAGCCGAGATCCCACAGATGCTCGCGAAACGCGATGGTGCGGTCCCAGTCGATCGGCGCATCGAGCCAGGGGTCGGCCTCCGCAAGCGGATCGGCCACGACATGCGCGGCGGCGAAAGCCACGCGATTGAGTTTGCCGGTCATGCGCGCCGGAAAATTGCGCGGCGCCGCGAGCTTGTACAATTCCAGCGAGCGGTCGGCGCGCGGCAATTCGATCGCGAGCGTCTGGCCGGTGCGTTCGTGGCGGTTCATGAGGGGGCCTCCTCCTAGTCGAACCATTCGTCAGTTTCGTCGAATGCCGGGATCGGCACGATCAGGCATTTCATCTTGCCGACCGCGCGATGCCGGCAGCCGGGTTTGATGAGGACGCTGGAGCGCGGCTTGACCGGGATGCTCTCGCCGTCGAGCTCCATGAAGCCCTCGCCTTCCAGAACCACGTATATCTCGGTCATCTTTTTGTGGTAATGCACCTGCGCATCGGCGCTGATCTCGGTCAGGTGCACGGTCGCGAGCTTGTTGTCGTCGCTCGCGAAGGCGCGGCGCGCGGTGCCGCAGGGACACGGCACGCCCGGTACTTCATCAAGCTGCGCGACCATGTAGTTCTTCATCGTCGTCACACCGACAATTTCGGAACGTCGACCCAGCGCCGCTCCTCCCAGCTCTGCAGCGCGTTTTCGACCAGCTGCACGCCCTTGGCGCCTTCGATCAGCGTATACTTATACGGCGCGTCCTCCACGACATGGCGGATGAACATTTCCCACTGAGTCTTGAAGCCGTTGTCATAGACCTGCTTGTCCGGCACCGGCTGCCAGTCG
>CAYJNT010000091.1:0-12349 GCA_964370945.1 uncultured Hyphomicrobiales bacterium
AGAATGTTGAGCAGATACTGGTCGTAGACGTCGAAGAAGCCCTTCTGGACGTCGTCATTGAACATGGTCCAGGGGATGCTGTCATCATCGTTGATCGGACCAAGGGCCTGCAGCAACTCCTCGTAGATGCAATCGTAGAAAATGAAATCGCCGGCGTCGACGGCGATCAGCACGTCCGATTTCAGGATGCGGTAATCATTGTCCTTGCGGAACCCCGAGAGGCATTGCGGTTCGAGCGATTTTTGAATCTGTTTGGCACGCTCAGCGCCGTAGAAGATGCGGATGAAGCGCGGCAGGTCGCGGTCGCGCGCCAGCGTCACGACGACATTGGCCTCCGCTCGTGTCTGCGCCATCGCGATGTCGATGCCGGCGATCCTGGATTTGATATCGGCGACCACGGCCGCGACCTGCTTGCGCCGGTCGGGTCGGCCGCGATTGTCGGCATAGACGCGCACCGGCACTTCGTATTTGCGGATGCGGTCGATGCGGCCGGCGGTATTGAATTCCGCGCCGAAGGCCACCCTGAAGAATCCCCTGCTGATTTCGGCGTCGGTGAACGTCGCGCGGTCGGCCGCGCGGTTTTTTGCGATCCGCGGGTTTTCGGCCGCTGCCGGGGGCGCCAGCATCATTGCGGCTGCGACGATCAACAATAGAAGGCGCGCTCGCGCCCCGTGACGTCGCGCGCGGGCGGCCTCCGGCACGAGAGCGGTCTCAGGTGGTCGAGGGCAGGCGCGAGGCACGTGCCTGCAGCGCGCGCATGCGCTCGGCCAGATTTCCCTTTTTATCCGGCTCCGCGGCGGTCTTGCTGCCCGTGCGCGCGGCGCTCTTTGCCGTCGCGCTATCGGCGGCAAGGATCGCCTCGATCGGCGAATTCGGGCCTTCGAGCACGACCGTCATCTGCGCGATCTGGGCGGCGACGTCATTGATGCGCTCGCGCAACAGCGCGTTCTCCACGCGCTCGGACGCCCAGGAGGCTTCCGCCTCGCGCTTCATCGAGGCGATTTCGCTTTGCAGGCGGGCGCGTTCGGCTTGCGAGCGTTCGAGCTCTTTTTCGAGCAGCGATTTCTCCGAAGCCAGGCTCGCGGTTGCTTCCTTGTGGCTCTGGCTTGTGGTCGCGATCCTCGCCCGCAAATCGGATTCGGAACCGCGCGCTGAATCGAGTTCGGCGCGCAGGCGGTCGCATTCGCTTTCGCGGTCGGCGAGCAGCCGGCTTTGTTCATTCAGTCGCGTATCCATGTCCTGCGCGCGCCTGGCGAGCGCTTCCGCTTCGCTCACCTGCGCCGTGAGCTGCTGCTCGAGCTGGCCGACCCGCTTGCCGAGATTCTCGACGCGGCTGCGCTCGTTCGACAATTCCGTCGTCGCCTCGGCCGCCGCGATGCGCTGATGATCGAGACGCGTCGAGGTTTCCCGGATCTCGCGCTCATAGTCGCCGATGCGGTCGCGCAAGGCTTCGATCTGGGTCTTGAGCGCGACGAGTTCGACCTTCTGGCTGTCGGCGGTCGCGGAGCGCTCGTCGAGTTCGTGCGCGAGCTTCGACAATTCGGCGACCTTGTCGGAGAGCGTCCGCTCGGTCTCGCGCAGTGACGAGGTCTTGACCGAATATTCCTCCTCGGTGCCGCGCAACTGATCCTTGAGCGCCTTCTCGCGTGCTTCCAGCGCGAAGATGGTCGAGGTTTTCTCGCCGAGCTCCGCCTTCAGCCGGTTGATGACGTCGGTCTTCTTTCCGATTTCAGCGAGCTGGCTCGTCGTCTTCGCCTTCATCTGCTCGACGCTCATCTCGAGCCGCCGCGTCGACATCGCGAATTCCGCGCGCAACTGATCCTTGTCGGCCTGGATCTCGGCCATCGAGAGCGGCGTCGAGGCTTCGAGCCGGCGCATGGTCAGCCGCACGGCGCGGTTATGGACCAGCGGGATGAGAATGACACCGAGGAGGCTAGCGAACAGGAACCCGATCGCCAAATACATCGCCGGTTCGATCATGCGGGATACCCTGACGCGGACAGAACAAACTGATCTTGCGTGAAACCGGCCGTCCGCGAACGACCGTCTTGAAGATGACAGCCGGACGCGGATTTATCCAGTTTCCCCGGTGGTTAACCTAAACCGGGGCCGGGGGCTTACGGAAGCAAATTCGCAGGTCCGCCGTCGCTGTTTTTCAGGCGAAAGGGATCGACCGGATCACAACGGATTCCAGGTCGCGCGCGGGGTGAATTTCAGATAGCCGATATTGGCGCCAAGCCGCAGTCCCACGCCGGAACGGATCGGAACCAGGACGACGCCGCCCGCGGTCAGCGCGGTCATGCCGAAGCCGCCGATGAAATAGGCAGAGCCATCGATGCCGGCGAAGCGTTCATAGATCGCCTGTGTGTCGGGAAGATTATAGACCAGCATCATGGTGCGGGCGCCTTCACCGCCGGTGTCGAAGCCGACCGACGGCCCCTGCCAGAAGACCCGCAGGTCGCCGGCATTTTTCGTAAACAGCGTGCCTTCCCCGTAACGCAGGCCGACCACGAACGCCCCGCTCGCTTCCTCGCCGAGAATATAGCCGTTCGGCTGGCCCCATTGGCTGAACGCCTTTTCGACCACCTGCGCCAGGCCACGCGATATGCCGCCGAAAAAGCGGTGCCCTGCGTCCAAGACTTCATTGGAGGAATATTGGGTTTGCTGCGCCGCCGCCGGCTGCGCGCCAAGGCTCGCCAACACGATCACGAGGCCGAGGAATCGGAAAAATGAACGCATCAAGTGCTCCCGTTCTGGAAGGAAGTGTGGTGGCTCAAAAGGTCCCCCCGACCAAGCCTGCGAGTTCGAGTGCTTAACCCGTTACTCACGGGGATGCCGGTATCATTCCGACAGACCAGCATCCGAATCGGAACACTTTAAGGACCGAATCATGACCGCGCAGTGCCGTCAACAAAGGCCTGGTGCAGGTTTTCCGCGCCGCGCGGCGTTTTTTTGCGGCCTTTTCGCGCTGGTCGCCGCGTTCCAGGTCCAGGTCTTGCCGTTCCAAGTCTTGCCGTTTCAAGTCTTGCCCGCCCATGCGCAGACCACGGAGCGGATTGTGACAGACCGCCATACCGGTCTTGCAATCTCCGGCTTCGATCCGGTGGCCTATTTCACCGATGCGGTTCCGCGCATGGGTGTCGAGGATTATGAACTCGGCTCCTCCGGCGTGACCTGGCGCTTCCGCAACGAAGGCAACATGGCGGCCTTTGCCGCCGATCCGGAAGTCTATTCCCCGCAATTCGGCGGCTACGATCCGGTTGGCGTCGCACGCGGTGTCGCCGCCGCCGGGCATCCGCAACTTTGGCTCGTTCACGCAAAGAAGCTTTATCTGTTCCACACCGCCGAGACGCGCGAGCGGTTCTCCGCCGATCCGGATGCGGTCCGCGCATTGGCCGACGAGAAATGGGCGGACGTGGAGCGCAATCTCGTTCCTTGAATTTATGAGCGCGCGGCCGCGGCATCGCCCCAGGCGATGAAAGCCGGCACGCGGAATTGCCGTTCGCTTTGCCCGTAAAGCACCGGATGGCCGTCAGGTGTCAGAACGAGACCGCCGGCACCGGTCAGGATGGCGTCGCCGGCGGCGATATCCCACTCGCTGGTTGGCGCGAGGCGCGGATAAAGATCGGCCTCGCCTTGCGCGAGCAAACCGAATTTCAGCGCCGATCCGCAGCCCTGCTGTTCGATCCGCGGCCAGCGGGTGAGAAATTTTTCCGTTTCCGCATCGAGATGCGAGCGGCTCACGAGCGCGACCGGATGATCGGGCGAAAACGCGCGCGTGCATAGGGCTTTGCGTTCCGCGCGATCGGGACCGCTGCCCGGACGAACCTGCAATACCTCCGATGGCTTGTCTTGCGCGCCGCGCCAGATCAGTCCGCGCGCGGGCGACGCGAGCACGCCGGTCACCGGTCGGCCGCCATGGATAATTGCGACATTGACCGTGTATTCGTCGCGGCCCGCCAAAATTTCCCGGGTGCCGTCGAGTGGGTCGACGAGGATAAAGGTCTGGCCCGGCTTTGGCGGCATGCTTCGAGCCGCGGCCTCCTCCGAAATGATGTCGATTCCGGGCAGCAGCCGCGCGAGGCCCTGAAGCAGCATGGCCTCGGAGGCTTCGTCCGCGGCGGTGACCGGCGTCGCATCGGATTTTTGCCGCGCCGCCAGCGTGCCGCCCGCGATCCGCAAAATTTCGGCGCCCGCCTGAGATACCAGCAACGTCAGGGCGTCAAGCAATGCCGGCGCGGTTAAATCCCGCATATGACCTTCCGATCCTTGTTCTTGGCGCATCGCCGGGCGCGGTGTATCACACCAGCGATTCGGTGACGATGTTTTGAGTCGCGCCACGTCCCTTCCTTGTCCTCCGGAGCTTTCCGATGGCCGCTCCCGTCAATCTTGAAGGTCTCGATCTCGCGGCGCTTCTGTGCTCGCGTGTCTGCCATGACCTGATCAGCCCGGTCGGGGCGATCGTCAACGGCCTCGAAGTCATGGAGGACGGCAAGGACGAGGAGACCAAGACCTTCGCCCTCGACCTGATCAAGAAAAGCATCAAGACCGCATCGGCCCGGCTGCAATTCTGCCGCATCGCCTTCGGAGCCGCGGGCTCCGCCGGGGCGCAGATCGATCTCGGCGACGCCGAGACGGTGGCGCGCGGATTTCTCGAAGATGACAAGACCAAGCTCGCCTGGAACGTCCCGCGCGTGCTGCTCGCCAAGAACCGGGTCAAGCTCCTGCTCAATATGCTTGTGATCGCAGGCCAGACGATCCCGCGCGGCGGCGCGCTCACGGCGGAGGCCACCGGCAGCGGCGAAACCATGGGATTCAAGGTGACTGCCGCCGGCACCAACGCGAAGATTTCTCCGGCGGTGCCGGATCTTTTGGCCGGCGGCTCGCATGGCGGATCGGTCGATGCGCATGCGATCCAGCCTTATTACACCGGCCTGCTCGCGCGCCAATGCGGGCTTGCCGTTTCGATCGCGATGGACGGCGACGCCGTCGCCGTGACGGCGCGATAGATTCCTAGTCGCGCATTTCGCGCGTCGGCAACGACTGATCTCGAACGGTTAATCGTTCGTTAACGCGCGCTATCGCGCGGAAAACAGCAACCAATATTAAACACTTGCATACCACAATGCACCAGTGCGCGTGTCGCCAGCGCGATTCTGGCGTGAAGGGTTTTTTTGTATGGACGACCTGCTCCGCGAATTCCTCACAGAGACGAACGAGAGTCTCGACACTGTCAATGTCGAACTCGTCCGCTTCGAACAGGACCCCAACAACGCCAAGATTCTCGACAACATTTTCCGTCTGGTGCACACGATCAAGGGCACCTGCGGATTTCTCGGCTTGCCGCGGCTCGCGACGCTCGCGCACTCCGCCGAGACGCTGATGGGCAAATTCCGCGACGGCATGCCGGTGACCGAGGAAGCGGTCACCGTGATCCTCGCGACCATCGACCGGATCAAGGAGCTTCTCGACACGCTCGAGGCGCAACAGCAGGAACCGGAAGGCGCCGATACCGATTTGATCAGCCAGCTCGACAGCATGGTGGAGCAGGGGCTTGCCGCGATGTCCGCGCCGGCGGCCGCTGCGGCGCCGGTCGCGCCCGCCGCTGCGCCCGCGCAAACCGCCGGCACGCTGTGCGAGCAGGTCCTGGAACGCCCGCTCAAGCCCGGCGAAGTCTCGCTTGACGATCTCGAACGCGCCTTCCGCGAGACGGCACCGGACACGGCGCCCACGCCCACACCTGCGCCGAAGCCGGCTCCGAAATCGGACGCCGCGCCGGCAGCCAATGGTGGCAAGGACGACGGCAATGGCGAAAGCAAGGTCGCGGCCCAATCGATCCGCGTCAATGTCGACACGCTCGAAAAGCTGATGACCATGGTCTCCGAGCTGGTGCTCACGCGCAACCAGCTCATGGAAATGGCGCGACGCCAGGCCGATTCCGAATTCAAGGTGCCGCTGCAACGGCTCTCCAACGTCACCGCCGAGCTGCAGGAAAGCGTCATGAAGACGCGCATGCAGCCGGTCGGCAATGCTTGGCAGAAGCTGCCGCGCGTGGTGCGCGATCTCGGCGCCGAACTCGGCAAGTCGATCGAGCTTGAAATGCACGGCGCCGAGACCGAACTCGACCGCCAGGTGCTCGACCGGATCAAGGATCCGCTGACCCATATGGTCCGCAATTCGGCCGATCACGGCCTCGAGACGCCGGCCGACCGCATCGCGGCGAACAAGCCTGAAAAGGGCACGATCCGCCTTTCCGCCTTTCACGAGGGCGGCCACATCATCATGGAGATCGCCGACGACGGTCGCGGTCTCAACACCGACAGGATCAAGGAAAAGGCGATCGCCAAGGGCCTCGCCAGCGCCGCCGAAATCGAGAAGATGTCGGAAGCGCAGATCCACCGCTTCATTTTCGCGCCCGGCTTCTCGACCGCCGCGCAGGTCACGAGCGTCTCCGGCCGCGGCGTCGGCATGGACGTGGTGCTGAGCAACATCGATCAGATCGGCGGCTCGGTCGACGTCAAGTCGATCCCCGGCGAAGGCTCGATCTTCACCATCAAGATTCCGCTCACGCTTGCCATCATCTCGGCGTTGATCATCGAGGCGGGCGGCGAGCGTTTCGCGATCCCGCAGCTCGCGGTGATCGAACTCGTGCGGGTGAAGAACAACACCGAGCACCGCATCGAGCACATCAAGGATACGCCGGTGCTGCGGCTCCGCAACAAGCTCCTTCCGCTCATCCATCTCGGACGTCTGCTCAATCTGGACAGCAAGGACACCCAGGAGGTCGAGACCGGCTTCATCGTGGTGACGCAGATCGGCAGCCGCATGTTCGGCATCGTGGTCGACGGCGTGTTCCACACCGAGGAAATCGTGGTGAAGCCGATGGCGACCAAGCTGCGCCACATCTCGGCCTTCTCCGGCAACACCATTCTCGGCGACGGCTCGGTGATCATGATTCTCGACCCGAACGGCGTCGCCGAAGCGGTCGGCGCCTCCACGCAATCGGCGATGAACGGCATGGAGCACGTCGACGGCTCCGATGCCGGCCATGTCGAGAACAAGACGTCGCTGCTGGTCTTCCGCGCCGGCTCTTCCGATTCCAAGGCGGTGCCGCTGGCGCTCGTCACGCGGCTTGAGGAAGTCGAGGCCAAGAAGATCGAATTGTCGAACGGCCGCCATCTTCTGCAATATCGCGGCCAGCTCATGCCGCTCATCCGTGTCAATGAAAACGTCAAGATCAAGAATGACGGCACGCAGTCGCTGCTCGTCTTCGCCGACGGCGTGCGCTGCATGGCGCTGGCGGTCGACGAGATCGTCGATATTGTCGAGGACTCGCTCAATATCGAGATCCCGAGCGAGCAGCCCGGCATTCTCGGCTCCGCCGTGATCAAGGGCGAGGCAACCGAGATTCTCGATGTTGGTCACTTCCTGCCGATGGCCTTTGCCGACTGGTTCCGCGGCACCGGCGGCGCCAACAATGCGCCGGCAGCCCGCAACCTCCTCTTCGTCGAAGACTCGGCCTTCTTCCGCAACATGCTGACGCCGGTCCTGCGCGCAGCCGGCTACGAGGTCACCGCGCTGCCCGGCGCCCAGGAAGCGCTCTCGGTCGTCAAGGCCGGAAAGTCCTTCGACGTCGTGGTCACCGATCTCGAAATGCCCGGCATGGACGGCTTCGAATTTGCCGAGGCGATTCGCAGCCAGAAGAACGCGGCGCATACGCCGATCATCGCGCTCTCGTCGATGACCTCGCCGGACGCAATCGCGAAAGTCCGCAAAGCCGGCTTCCACGACTTCGTCGCCAAATTCGACCGTCAGGGCCTCGTCGCCGCGCTCAAGGAGCATAGCGACGACACCCACAAGGCAGCGTAACCATGAAGACCACAGAGAATACCCATAGCGACGAAACCGAATACGTCACCGTGATGATCGGCGAGCAATTGTTCGGGCTGCCGATCGAGCGCGTGCACGACGTGTTCATGCCGGGTCATCTGACTCCGGTGCCGCTCGCCTCCGAGGAGATAGCGGGCGTGCTCAATCTGCGCGGCCGGATCGTGACTGCGATCGACATGCGCTGCCGCCGCGGCTTGCCGAAGCGCGAGGACACGGCTGAGTCCATGGCGGTTGGTATCGATTGCGACGGCGAGTCTTACGGCCTGGTGATCGATTCGGTCGGCGAGGTTCTCAAGCTGCGCGACGACAGCCGCGAACCGGTGCCGGTCAACCTCGACGCGCGGCTCGCTCGCGTCGCGGCCTGCGTGCATCGCCTCGATCAGGAATTGCTCGTGGTTCTCGACGTCGCGCGGCTGCTCGATATGAAGCCGGCCGCGAACAAGGCAGCGAAGGCTGCGATGGCGGCATAAAGAGTTTCGTCTGTGTGCGTACCGGCGGGATGGCTCGCCGGCTGAGTTAAAGGTGAGGGTGCTATGAAAACCTGTTTGGTCGTTGATGATTCCAGCGTCATCCGCAAGGTGGCCCGGCGCATTCTCGAGCAATTCGATTTCCAGATCGTCGAAGCCGAGGACGGCCAGCAGGCGCTCGACGCCTGCCAGAAGCTGCTTCCGGATGCGATCCTGCTCGACTGGAACATGCCGAAAATGGATGGCTACGATTTCCTGAAGGCGCTGCGCCGCTTGCCCGGCGGCGACCGCCCGAAGGTGGTGTTCTGCACGACGGAGAACGACGTCGCGCATATCGCCCGCGCACTCCATGCCGGCGCCAACGAATACATCATGAAGCCGTTCGACAAGGACATCGTCGAAGCGAAATTCCAGGAAGTCGGATTGATCTGACCTCCCGCCACCCTTCGTGTTGTAGCGTTGAGTATCTTGTCCGTGAACGTAACAGCTCCAGTCAAGACGGCAGCCGCCGGATCTTCCCGCCCTATCCGCGTAATGATTGTCGACGACGCGCTTGTGGCGCGTGGTTTCGTCAAGCGCTGGGTGGACGCGGAGCCGGACCTCGAGCTGGTCGGATCGCTGCGCGATGGCCGCGAAGCGATCGAGCAGCTCGAGCGGATCAATCCGGATGTCGTTGTGCTCGACGTCGAGATGCCCGACATCGACGGCATCACCGCGCTGCCGAAGCTGCTGGAGAAGAAGCCGAATCTCGCGATTATCATGGCGTCGACGCTGACGCGGCGGAATGCCGAGATCAGCATGAAGGCGCTGTCGCTGGGCGCGCTCTGCTGCATTCCAAAACCCGAAGCGAACGAGCGCGTTGCGTCTGCCGATTTCCGGCGCGAACTGATCGAGACGGTTCGCCAGCTCGGCTCGCGCCGCCTCGGCCGGCCCGCGATTCACGCCCGCGCGCCGGTTGCGCCTGCCGCGCTCGCTTCGCTGCCGCGCGTCGAGCCGGCGCCCGCGCTCACTCCGGCCACGCATAGTGCGAAATCGCACCATACGACGGCCATCCGCGCGATGCCGCGCCTGCAGCCCAAGGCGCTGCTGATCGGCTCGTCGACCGGCGGCCCGCAGGCCTTGACCGAGGTCGTCTCGCATATCGGCAAGATCGCCGACCGCGTGCCGATCCTGATCACGCAGCACATGCCGCCGACCTTCACCACGATCCTCGCCGAGCATCTCTCGCGCGTCAGCGGCCGCGCGGTGCGCGAGGCCGTTGACGGCGAGCCAATCCTGCCCGGCCGCATGTATCTCGCGCCCGGCGGCATCCATATGCGCGTGAAAAAGCGCGACGGACATCCTGTCATCGCGCTGGAGGATTCCGCACCGGTGCATTTCTGCAAGCCGGCGGTCGATCCGCTATTCTCGTCGGCCGCCCAGATCTGGGGCAACGGCGCTTTCGGCGTCATTCTGACCGGCATGGGATGCGACGGCACCGATGGCGGCACGGAGATCGTCGCGGCCGGCGGCGCGATCATCGCGCAGGACGAAGAGACGAGCGTGGTCTGGGGCATGCCGGGCGCCGCCGCGGAAGCCGGGATTTGCTCGGCCATATTGCCGCTCAACGACATTGCGCCAAAAATTGTCAAAGTATTTCTTGGAGAACGGCCGTGACGCCGACCGACTACGATTTCCTGCGTAAATTGCTCAAGGATCGGTCCGGCCTCGTGCTGTCGGCGGACAAGCAATATCTCGTTGAAAGCCGCCTGCTGCCGGTCGCGCGCAAGGCCGGGCTGTCGACCCTGACCGAACTGGTCGCGAAGCTGCGCGGCGCGGGCGCCGATGCGCTGACCAACGACGTGGTCGAGGCGATGACCACGAACGAATCCTTCTTCTTCCGCGACAAGCTGCCGTTCGAGCATTTCCAGAATTTCATCATGCCGGCCCTGCTCGCGACTCGCGCCAAGCAGAAGCGCATCCGCATCTGGTGCGCGGCCGCCTCCACCGGCCAGGAGCCTTATTCGATCGCGATGGTGCTCAAGGAGATGGCCAAGCAGATCGAGGGTTTTCGCATCGAGATCATCGGCACCGACATCTCGACCGAGGTTCTGGAAAAGGCCAAGGCCGGCATCTACAGCCAGTTCGAGGTTCAGCGCGGCCTTCCGATCCAGCTGCTGGTGAAGAATTTCACGCAGGTCGGCGAGATGTGGCAGCTCGCGTCGGACGTGCGCGCCATGGTGCAATTCCGGCCGCTCAATCTGCTGCGCGATTTTTCCAGCCTCGGCATGATGGACGTCATCTATTGCCGCAACGTCCTGATCTATTTCGACCAGGCGACCAAGGTCGACGTCATCGATCGCCTGGCAAAACTCACGGCGCCGGACGGATTCCTGTCGCTCGGCGCGGCCGAAACGGTTGTGGGCCTGACGGATAGCTTCAAGGCGGTCACCGGCCGCCGCGGCATCTACTCGCCGAACGGCGCCACGCCGGCCGCGCAAGGCGGCGCGGTGCTGAAATTCGCGCAGGCGCCGATCGCGGCCAGCGGCGGAATGCGCTGAGCGGACTAGAGTCTGATCCAATTCAATTGAATCGGATCAGACTCTAGATTCCTTACTTGTCGCGCAATCTTGCGGCGATCCGGTTTCCACTTCGCCGGATTGCGCTCTAGCGGCACACTGATTTTCCGATAGAAATGGCCGGCTCATGCGATGGTCTTCGGGTATCCGCCGAACCAAATGCCATCCGCTGAGTTGTGCCCAAGCTCTTGCACGCAATTGTCACACGCGAAACGGGATTGGGCAGGCATGGGCATCATCTGGACCATCATCATTGGTTTCGTCGCGGGCGTCATCGCGAAATTCATCATGCCGGGCAGCAATGAGCCCTCCGGCTTCATCTTGACCACGATCCTCGGGATCGTCGGCGCGTTCCTCGCCACCTTTATCGGCCACTCGATCGGCTGGTATCAGGCCGGGCAGGGCGCGGGACTGATCGGCGCCGTTGTCGGCGCCATCATCGTGCTCGCGGTCTGGGCCGCGGTCTCGAAGAACCGCGCGCCCACGTGAATTCACAAGACTTCACCAAACGAAGGAGAGGAAAATGAGTCGCGGATTTCCTTCGATGACGGCGCTGCTGGGTCTTCTGGCCATCGCCGGCTATCAGAACAGGGACAAACTCGGCGAGATCATCAAAGGCATCTCGAACAAGGGCCAAAGCGGCAGCGCGGCGGGCGGTCCGTCTTCACAAGGCCAGCTTGGCGGCCAAGTCGGCGGTCAAGTCGGCGGTCAAGTCGGCGGCCTTGGCGACCTGCTCGGGGGCGCCAGCGTCGGCGGGTTGCTCAACGGCGGCCTCGATGAACTCCTGAAGCAATTCACCCAGAACGGCCAGAAAGAGACGGTCGATTCCTGGGTCGGCACCGGCCCCAACCGCCAGATCGCGCCGCCGGACCTGAAGCAGGCGCTCGGCCCCGACGTTCTGCAGGCGCTCACTCGCACGACCGGTTTGAGCGAGCAGGAATTGCTCACCAGGTTGTCGAAAGAATTGCCGAACGCGGTCGACAAATATACGCCCGAGGGCAAGATTGCCGCTTGATCTTATTTGTCGCGCAATCTTGCGGCGAACCGGTTTCCACTTCGCCGGATTGCGCTCCATGCGCCAAACAAAAACCCCGCCGTCTCCGGCGGGGTTGAAGTTTGGAGGAGCCTAGACGCTCAGGCGGGAATTCTTTCGCCGGCATCGGCCAGCAATCCGAGCATGGCCGTGACCGCCAGCGGATAGCCGCGCGCGCCCGCGCCGGCGATGATCGTGGTTGCGATCTTCGAGACCAGCGAATGGTGATAGATCTCCTCCCGTCGGTGGATGTTCGAGATGTGCAGTTCGATGATCGGACCTGGAAACATTTTGAGCGCGTCCAGGATCGGGATCGATGTGAACGTCAGCCCGGCCGGATTGATGATGATGCCTGATCCCTCGTCGATCGCTTCATGAATCCAGCCGATGATCTCGAATTC
>CAYJNT010000092.1:0-8712 GCA_964370945.1 uncultured Hyphomicrobiales bacterium
GATCAGCGAATGGCGGTCACGACGAATGCGCGAATGCGGCCTTCGACCGGGCCATTGCCAAATCGAACTGCGAGAGCTTCAGCCGCATGGTTCGTCGCTTCTTCCAGGCGCGAGGCATCCCGCGCCTCGATCTCGTTCCGCAGCGGCGTTCCCTGACAATAGGCAATGGCCGGATCGCGCGGCGAGGCGGCTTTGCTGACCGCGTCCACGGCATCGATCGAAATCTTCGCAAATCCTGCCGCGCTCAGCTCTTCGTGAATCCGATCGACGTCGTGGTAGCCGTGCGGAGTACGGGCCAGGAACCGAGGCGGATCTTGTGGAAAGAGCGTCGCCAGCGACTGCGTGACGACATCGGCAAACTCATTCTCCGATATTTGGTCCCACACGTTGAACAGGAAATGGCCGCCGGGCTTCAGCACCCGGCGTGCCTCTCGATATCCCTGAATCTTGTCGGGAAAGAACATCACGCCGAATTGGCAGACGATTGCATCGAACTCCTGGTCTTCGAACGGCAGCGCCAGTGCATCGGCCTGTCGCCAGACAACCCGCCGATCATCGGATTGGCGCGCCGCCGCATGGTCGAGCATCGGCCGGTTGAAGTCGGTTGCCGAAATGCTGGCTTGCGCAGGCAGCCGCGACGCCATCGCACGCGTCAGGACTCCGGTCCCAGCCGCGGTCTCCAGCACGCGCTCGGCTTTGGTCGCGGCCAGCCGCTGCGCGAGATCGCGCGCGTACGGCTCGAAGATGAGAGGAACCAGGAACCGATCATAGATTTCGGGAATGGATCCCGCGAACAGCCGGTCGGTCGTTGCCATGGGGCGCTCCGTCACTCCGCCTTGCGCGGGCCGAACAGCCGTTCTGCGTTGCCCGACGCGATGCGCCTGGCCTGATCCGGCGGCAGCTGCACCAGCCAGTCGCGATAGCTTTTCATGATGGCGTCGTAGGAAAACCAGCGCTCGTTGATCCAGGTGTCGGACCCGATCAGGAAACGATCCGAGTAGCGCGCGAATAGATCGCGCCATTCCGGCGCGATTTCACCGCCATTCGCCGTAATGCCGCTGCGATAGGATAGCTCGCCCCAGAGCGCCGGATATTTTTCGAACAGCTCCGCGACGCGCTCGGGCGACGTCGAAAATCCGGTATGCGCCCAGATGATTTTCGCTTTCGGATTGTGTGAAAAGAGGATGAGCAGCGCTTCCTCGTCGCAATGCGCGTGCAGATAGAGATTTTTCTCGACCGCGAAATTCACGATACGCTTCGCAATCTCCGAAGCCGCCGACTTGCCGTAGATATGGAATTCGCCGATGCCGCGGTAAAAACCGCGTTTGTATTCATCGAGGACGAGATCGTAAATGCCTTCGTCGTTGAACCAGGTCTGGAGATCGGCGCGCGTGCGGTAGGGGCGGACGAACGGCACGACCCACAAGCCCTGTGGCTTGGCCTCCACGAGCTGATGCGTGCCCTTGTTCGGCCGGCTGGTCGCAAGAATGCCGGTTATCCCGTTGCGCCGGAAAAGCTCGAGCACCTTGTCGAGCTCATAGAACGGCACCGGCTCTTGGTTGTAGTGCAGATGAGCGTCGAAAATATCGATCCGGCCCTGTGGGCTCGTATTCTGCGCATGGCTGAGGCTCAGGTGTCCGGCGGCCGCCAGAAGCAGCGCCGGCAAAACCGCCTTGATGATCCGGATCATCGATGTCGTTCTCCACACGCGACGCCTGTTGTTAACGCCTAATCTATCATCATTTGCATCATCGACGGCGCTCGTATTCACGTTTCGCTAACCATGCTTGCGCCGAGTTCCCTGTGATTGCGCAATCGCGCGCGAACAACCGCGGAATTTAGGCGGTTTTTACGTGCGCCCCCCATTGTGACCGGAGGTATGGGGGCGTTTGTGTCGGCCGGAATCAGAAAGATTTTCGCCGTTGTGGCCGGTACGCTGATTGCGGGCGTGCCGATGGCGCTGTTGAACGTCTGGCTCGACGCTTTCGTCCAGCGCCAAAGCCAGAATGAGCTCGACATCGCCGCGAACCGCGCGATCGCGATCGCCGACTATCGCATCGGGCGCGCCGTGATGTTGCTCGATGACCTTGCTGCGCGTGGTGTCGCCTCATGCCGCCCGGATCATCTCGAAGCTTTGCGGGCCTCCAATCTGAAATTCGGGGCAGTCAAGGAATTCTCAATTCTGATGCCGGACGGCAAGATGCTCTGCAGCGATCTTGGCGCGGTGCCCGGCGCGCGCGCGGTGCTTTCGGCGCAGGGAATCGGCACGCGTTCCGATGTCGTGCTTGAACTCGTCAGGATCGGCGACTGGACGAAATTCATTCGCGTGCGCCGTCCCGCAGTGAACGGCGAGAACATGCTGGCCGCGATGATCCCGGCCGACCTTCTGGTGCCGCGCACGTCGTCGCGCGGCGGGCTGATGTCGGTTCACGCGCGGCTGATGATGCAGGATGGAACGTTCATCAGCGACGTCGGCCCGCCGGGCGATCAGACCGACCAGCTCACGAGCCTGCGCACATCGGATCTCTACAGGCTGACGGTCGATACATCGATGCAACGCTCCACCGCCGCCACCGACTATCAGGACCTGCAGACGCTTGGCTTCGGCTTCACCGGCGTCGTGGCGCTGACGCTGTTCGCATTTTTCTTCCTGTTCCCCAAGCGCGAGCCCGACAATCCGGTCGCCGAGCTGGAGAAGGCGCTCAAGGCGGGCGATTTCGTGCCGTATTACCAGCCGGTGGTCGATATCACCAACGGCCGGGTGCGCGGTGCCGAGGTGCTGATGCGCTGGCGAAAACCGGACGGCACGATCGCCGCGCCCGCGACCTTCATTCCGCTCGCGGAATCGAGCGGCCTCATTCTCGAGATGACGCGTTCCGTCATGCGCCAGGTGCGCGATGAAGTGGGTCCTGCCGTTGTCGAGCGGCCGTTTCTTCGGCTCGGATTCAATCTCGCCGCGCGGCATTTCATGGACGACGGCATCGTGTCGGACGTGCGCGAGATCTTTGACGGCTCGCCGGTCCGGCTGACGCAGATCGTGCTCGAAGTCACCGAACGCCAATCGCTCGACAGCCTGACATCGGCGCGCCGCGTCATCGCGGCTTTGCAGGGATTGGGAATCAAGGTCGCGATCGACGATATCGGGGCGGGGCATGCCGGCCTGTCCTATATGCTCAAGCTCGGCGTCGACATCATCAAGATCGACAAGATGTTCATCGACGCGCTCGGTCACGAGAATTCCTCGATGACCATCGTCGAAACCCTGATCGATCTCGCGCGCAACATGCGCATGGACGTGATCGCCGAAGGCGTCGAGACATTCGAGCAGGTGATTGCCTTGCGCGAGTGCGGCATCCGTGCGGCGCAGGGTTATGTGTTCGCGCCGCCGCTGCCGGGCACGGCTTTTCTCGAATTGCTGGCCGCGATCGACCCGCAATCCGCCGCGGCCTCGGCCGTTCCCGATCGCTCCGGCAGCTTGATTGCGCTCGGTTCGCGGGTGTCCGCCGCCTGATCTTTCCTTCCGCGCTTCGCGGCGCAACAACCATCCTCAATTCCTCTGATCACAGCATTCGTTGGGGAACCGCCCGCCATTGCTCGGGGTTTCATAACGATGCCGCTGGGGAATTCCCCTATTACCGGGTCAGGGAGAAACATCATGTGGGATGGCGCTTATGCGTTGGGCCGTGCATTGACGACGGTCGTTTTCATCGTCTCGGGCGTGCAGAAATTCATGGACGTGACCGGCATTCTCAACTCTGCCGGCACCAAAGCGTTCTGGGCGCTAGTCGGTGGCGGCGCGCCGCCGACCTGGCTCGGTTATCTGATCGCCGCGGTCGAAGTCATTGGTGGATTGATGGTCCTGGTCGGTTACAAAACGCGGGCGGCCGCGTTAGTGCTCGCTGCGTTCACCGTGGCAACGATCCTCTTTGCTCATAACTGGTGGGCGATGGAAGGCGCGGCGCGCATGGGCAATCTGGTGCAGGCCAACAAGAATCTCGCCATCATCGGCGCGCTCCTGATGATCGCGGCGATCGGCGCGGGCCGCTACTCGGTCGATAGCCGGAACTCGTCGACCTGAGAGGCTCGGCCACACAAAATCCTTCATTCAATGGTGCTTCGGCGCGGGCGCAAATACCGCCGGCGCCGAAGCCTTTTCCATAAGGTGTGCTTTTCAGACCATTCAGGCAGAGTTCGAAAATCCCATGCATCGCATTAGTTGGTTTCTCTTGATCGGCGTGGCTCTGATCATGCCGGCCGCCGCACAGCAAAAATCCGCCGAAGACATATCCCGCTCGCTGCTCGACAACGAGCAGGTCAAAGTGAAAGAGATCCGCTTGCCGCCGCGCAGCAAAACCGCGCCGGCGACGCATCCGAACAGCTTCGTCTACCCGCTCACCGACGGCACCATCGTCTTCACACATCCCGGCAAGACGCCGTTCGAGATGAGCTTCCGCGCCGGCGAGGCGCTCTGGCTGCCCTCGCAACTGGCTGCGACCTCGAACGAAACCGACAAGGAGATCCGCGCGCTGGTCGTCGAGATCAAGGCGAAGCCGCCGGTGCGCCCGCGCGGGAAAGGCAAGGCGAAGGCAAAGGGCGGTACCAAGACCGCCGCCCAGGCCGGGGCCGGGGAAAAGTCAAAGAAATAAAGCGTTGAAAAGGCGTGTTTTTTTACCCGCCTTGTCATTTCCAGTCGCATCAGGCTGGCTTAGGCGAATTTCAGCCCGGCTATCCGGGCGCGATGAGCGGAGAGCCACCAATGAATATTCTCCTCATTATCGGCCGCCTTGCCTTTGTCGCCATTTTCGTTCTCTCAGGCGCGCAGAAGCTGATGGACATCGGCGCGACCGCCGCCGAAATCGCGCCGAAAATCGTCGTTCCGGCCGAACTTGCCGGTTTCGCCGCGCAGCTTGAGGGCGCGACCGGCATGACGACACCGCAATTGATGGCGATCGCGGCCGGTGTGGTCGAACTCGCCGGCGGATTGATGATCGCGGCGAATATCGGCACGCGCATCGCAGCGCTTGCGCTGATCGTGTTCACCGCCGCCACGACGTATTGGTTCCACGATTTCTGGGCCATGACCGGCGGCGATCGCATGAACAACATGGCGCATGCGCTCAAGAATCTGTCGCTGATCGGCGCGCTGCTGGTGTTCCTCGTGATCGGGCCGTGGCGCCCGGGCGTGCGCGAGCCGATGGAGCAGCGTTTCTAGAGCGCAATCCGGCGAAGTGGAAACCGGTTCGCCGCAAGATTGCGCGACAAATAAGGAATCTAGAGTCTGATCCGATTCAATTGAATTGGATCAGACTCTAGTGTGGTGGCTCAGAAATTCCCTTCATTCTGGCCGCGGGTTCGCTAAGGGAATTTCTGAGCCAAACCACACTAGAATCGCAACATTGCTAGTGTCCTTCGATTCCGAAGTTCGCTTACGAGGGTGCCGCAGAATGAGGCGAACTTCGGAATCGGGACACTAGCGCGGGATGACGCAGGGCCGGCGCGTAATCGGCCTTGGCCTCAAGGCGGGGAGCAGACTTTCGTCGATGCCGGTGCTGGCGGTTCGGCGCGATACCATCGCGCAATCCGTTGCGGCGGAAGCCCGAGATAATACAAGATCATAAGGACGAAATTTTCGAGCTGCTGCCGAACGGCTCCGCGCTCGTCATAGCGCCGTGCCGACGTGACGACGGCACCGGACAGCTTAACAAAGCGGCCAGCGCGCTTCAGGCGACGACGAAATTCGACATCCTCCATGATCGGCCAATTCGGGAAGCCGCCGACATCCTCGAATGTCCCACGGCGAACGAAATAGGCCTGATCGCCGAATGTCGTGAAAGCCGTGTCAAATCGTGTGAACCAGCCGTAGAAGCGAAGCAGCGCGCTCGGATTGTCGAAGCTAAGGCGAAAACAGCCGCCGGCGACGTTAGCGTCCGCAAAGGCTGCGTTGATCGTTGCGGCCGCCCCGGGCGGCAACGCGGTGTCCGCGTGCACGAAAAGGAGATATTCCGCCGTTGTGGCCCGCGCCCCGGCATTAAGCGCGGGTCCGCGGCCGCCCGTCGCGTATTCCACGCGCACCCCTCGATGTCGCGACGCAACGCGCAGCGTGTCGTCAGTGCTTCCGTTGTCCACCACGACGATTTCGTGGAAGCCCGCGGCTGTCAGCCCGGCCAGGAAGCGGCCAAGACCGATGCCCTCGTTCAGCGCCGGAACAACGACACTGATCGGTGTATCCGACGAACCGGTTTGTCTGTCCGTCACGGGGCCGCTCGCGCGAGGCTTTCCTTCCGCAAGGCAACGAGCACGCCGGGAATGTCCCGCCGGATGGCCTCCTGCATCAAAAATCTCGGCACCGGCCAGAAGAACGCGAGCCGCGATTGATAGATCACGCGCGTCGCGGTTCCTCCGGCGAACGGCTGAAGGAGCCATTCGCCTTCGGACGCTCGCAGGTCGCCGTCGATCCGGTGGAATCGGATCTGCTGAAATGGTTGATACTCGGACTTGAAGACGTTGCGGACACGCGGGAGCAGCATACCGATCGAGATGATGTGCTCGCGGATATCCCATTTTCCGTCGCCGCTTGTTTCAGTGACGCGGCAGCTTTCAAGGCCCGTTACGATCCGCAATGCCCGCGTGCAGTCGAGCATGACCTGGTAGACGATTTGGGGTGCGGCGGGAATATCGATGGAGGCGGTCACCCGGGCAGCATCTGCGTGCTCGTCGTACTCGACGCTCACCCTCGGTGACGAAAAGTCCTGGCTCGCGGCACTGCCTGCCGCCGGCGCCGTGGCGCAAATCACCGCGGCGGCCATGCGCGGAATGACTCTGCTGACAGTAGCTCGGAGATTGCGGGCGACGGCGTGTTGACCGCGGCTGCGATTCTCAACCGCGCCGGCGAACTTCATTGATCGACCAGTCATAGTCATCATCAAACCCTCGCGCGTGCGCCGGAATCCTTGCGAGGAGTTCGGGGCTGGCGTACCGGCGCAAATGCGCAATGACGCCTGCACTCGTACCGCCGAAATCCTCCACGAACCATTTGTAGATGCTGGACAACCGCAATGAGCCGTCAGCGCCGACCTGGACGCCGCGCGGATGGTTCACGAAGGCCCGCGCGGCCGCGTCCAGGTCCTTGTCCAGCGTTTCCTGCCGCCATGCCCGTGGAGCAAGGTTTGGACAGCCGATCGACGCGCAGTTCGCGGCATAATGCACGCGCGGATCCCGGAAGGTCGGCCGCATGATGGTGTGCTCGATATCGTCGAGCGAAACCGACCGGCCCTCCACCGTGGCAATCGTTGTCCGCCAAGGTCCGATGAAACCCTTGATATCGAAAATACTGGTGACGCTTTTGATCTCGCGGATCGATTTCACCGGGTAGTGGTCAATCACCACCTCCAACGTTGCCGCGTTATAGAGATTGGCCCAGTACGCGAACGCCTCGTTGCGTTGCATAGCCGACGGGTTCTGCGCGGCGAGCGCGGTGACATATCCGGCAAGCTTGGAGCGATCGGCGGCATTGGCTTTCCAGCGGTCATAGTCGATACGGTTGATCCCATCGTCTCCTTGCACCAGGTAACGCGCGAGGAGTTCGTCAAAGACGCGGTTCCCCTCGCTTCTGGGGATGGCCGCAAATAGCGGGGCAGGCGTTGCCAGGATTCCACCGGCCGAAATCTTCAGCAAGGTACGACGATTCAAACGCACGGCCTTTCTCCCTGCCGCCAGGCATTCGAAGACAATCGCCAATCGCGCCATCAACCCGAAGTCACTAAGCGGTGATGTTGTCTCCGTCCACGATGAAGCATCGCTGCGGGGCGCGGCGGTATTGCCCGCGGCGCTGACGACGAGCGGGTGAGGGCCGCGGCATGGCTTTTCAGGACGATCGTATGCTGCGCGACGACCGATCCGCGATCGAATTTGAAGCCGTTCGCCGCAAGCGACATGACTGACAGATGAAAAAGGGTGGCCTCGCGGCCACCCCAAGTTTGATACGCCACGCGGGAGGAACAGTAGGACGGGTCGGCCCTCATACACCGCCGGCCCGCGTGACCGAATCGGAGATCGCGGCCACCTTCGCCCGATTCTTGCGAATCGTCACGTCATTTCTTGTTACGGATTAATGCGTATCGGATCCGCGCCGCCATGTGACGACGCTCGCGTCCCTGGCGCGGTCGAAGACGTGCACGGGGGCGGGCGCGAGGCCATGCGCCAGAAGGACGTCCTCGGGGGTCTGCTCGGGCACCTGCGGAAAAACCGGCCGGCCGCCGGGCAGGCGCACCTGGTTCGCGCGCGACAAATGAAAGACGTCGTAATGCGGCAGGAACAGCCCGAATATGCTGGTGCCGCCGATAATGCCGATCTGCCCCTCCGTCACGCCGAGCGCCTGCAAGCCCTCTTCGAACGGCGTTGCGGCCGGATTCCAGAGTAGCGCCTTCGGATTTGACGGGTGCGGGGTGAGTGTCTTGACGCGATGCGTCGCGATCAGCCGCCGGCGCTCTTTGGAGTGCGGCTGCGTCTCCTCCGAATTGCGTCCGTGGATGACAGCGGCGACGTGATCGAGGCCCTGCTCGAAAAACGTCTGGTCGCCTTCGACGAACATCTCCTGCGGCATGACGCCATTGGCGTCCGCAAGCATGCCGTCGGCCGACACGATGGCGAAGCCAACGATGCGGTAAGGGGAGGGCACGCGTCACACCTAAAAAAAAGATCGCCGGAAGTCGG
>CAYJNT010000092.1:8812-12313 GCA_964370945.1 uncultured Hyphomicrobiales bacterium
TTTTGTGCGAGTGCCGCGCCCGAAGCCGCCATGGACGCGGAAGCGATGACTGCGCATGCGAGAAACGCACGCATGGTGACCTCCCCCTGTGACTGCGAGCCCCAAAAAGAGCTCAAAATTGCCTAAGATTTTTCATCGAAGCCCGCGGGGGTCATAGAGTCAACGAAACCCTAACGGGCATCACCCATACATTCGGGAATATGGTTAGCTGTGGTGCGCCAGACACGGTTGTTAAACCGGATTCTGAAGTCAAAGTAAGACGAATTAGGCGGGTATATTAATGGCTTATGGCCTTATCCTGAAGTAGCCGAAACTTTTTCTTTCGGCCGCTCTCATGGCATCGGCAGGGAACAATTCGCGCTCAATTGTGGCGGTCGACAACAACGGCGTGGGTTCACGGCCCTGTCGCAGCGGGGAACCAGGAAGTTCCATGCCGCGTTGTTAAGGTATGGCGACGCATTTTAATCATTGGCGTTCGGCGATCGGCCGGATTGCGCCGGACTTCAACCTGTTGCATGTCGAGCGCCACACGATCGATCCGCGTGCCGCGACCTCCATTATTATTGCCTGCATGACGCTGGCCCTGGCGCTGATGGTGACCGTGACGCTGACGCAACTGGTCCGTCGCGCCCCGCCCAAATCGGCGGAGCAGGTTGCGCCGCCTCCGCCCGCCGACAAGGTCACGATCGTGGCGGCGACGCCGGGCCTCGACGTGCCAAATCTTGACGTACCTTGCGCGGAGCAAACCTGGCCCTATATCGACCGGCGCTGCCTGACTGAAACGACGCAAAAGCGTCCGCCGCCTGAGGGACGCGCACGCGAGGTCGTCGTCACGCCGGCGCCCGTCGATGCGCCAAAGGTGGCTCCGCCCGTTGCCTCAGCTGTTTCGCCACCGGCCCCCGCCGACACGCAACGCGTCGCGCCGCGCGAGACGGCGATCCAGCCCGAGACGGCGGCGCCGCCTGCGATGAATGACGATCGCGACGATGCCGAGCTGGCGGACGACGCGGACCTCTATCCGGTCATGTCGCCCCGCGAGTGGCGCCGGCTGGAGCGCATGGAGCGGCGGCGCGCCGCTCAAGAACGGCGCATGCGGCGCTGGCAGCCGCCGTTCTTTCCGCGGATCTTCTAGTGCCGCACAAAGAAGCGAACTTCGGAATCGGGACGCTAGCCGCGAAACACCCCCAATACCGCCGGTTGAATGCCGCGAGAATGCCGCTTTCGCGGCGCGGTTTTGCCGCGTGACTGTTTCATGTCAGCGCGCAGTGCGCAGGTAATATCTTGACGGACGTAAGGGACATGCGAAACCGGCAAAACGAGTTTCTATCGGCGCTGAAATGGCCGGCTTTGGCGGCCGCGCTGGTCGCGGGCGCCTTTGCGCTGCTTCCGGTATTCAATTCCGCGGGCCCGACGGCGGACGTTCAACGCGAGCCTGAGGTCGCCTCGCGCGACGCGATGCGCATCCTGCGCGACGGGCACAACAAGGTGCTCGATCAGATCGATCGTCAGCTTGCGCAAGACGAGCAGAAAGCCGCCGAGGACGCGCATGCCTTCGAGCAGGCGCGCGAAGAGGCGCGTCTTGCGGCGGCACGCGAAGCGGCGAGAAAACTTGCCGAACAACGACTCGCCGAGCAACGCGCGGCCGAGCAGCGTGTGGCGGAGACGAAACGCATGGCCGAGGTCGCTCCGGCGAAGGACGTGCGCAAGCCGAAAGCTGAGCCGGTCGCAGCCGGTGCGCCGCTCGACATCGTGCCGGCGTCCGGCGACGAAAGCGGCGCGCTCGCGCAAAAGCCGCGCGGGCCGATCGAGACCGTGGTTGCGACGGTCGGCGGCGTCGCCGACGAGATCAAGAACAAGACGGTCTCGACCGTCGTCGGAATCAAGGACTGGTTCAGCGCCGCCGGCGACAAGCTGCTCGGCCGCGACAAGCCGGCCTCATCGGTACCGGCGAGCCGTCTGTCCTCGACCTATTGAAGCGCGGCCGGTACGTGTGATCCGCACCGGCTTCTGATATCGTCCCGTCGCCACTTGGGGGCGGGACGTGCCGAGGATTCTGATTGCGCTTATCTTTGCGTTCGTACTGGCCGGCTCCGCACAGGCGCAGCCGCAGGCCTGCATCCTGGATTGCATGGCCAAGGATCAGTTCTGCCAGACGCCATGTTTCGACAAGGGCACCGCGTGCCGGGTGGCATGCAAAGCGGGGGACCGCAATGCGTCCGCGCCTGCAAATCGGCGCAGCGCGCCTGCGTCAAGCCGTGTACGACCGACTACAAGAAATGTGCCGTCGCCTGCCACAAGCGGCGATAGCCGAATATCGGCCGAAATCAGTCTTCGCTGTCGTCGAGCGGCGGCATCACCCGCAACGGTCCGCTCGCCAAGGTGATCTTGCGCCGGTTCGAATGGTTGGGCGAGGGGACGGCCTGCGGCGCTTCGCGCGAGAGCGCGAACAATGCGGCCCCGGCGCGCCCGCCGGCATTGACGAGCTCGTCTTCCGAGCAACTCGCCGCGATGGCGAGGCCCATGGAGTGGAGATGTCCACGGCGATAACAGAACAAGGCGAGCGTCGCGCGCACATCTGGCGCCACCGTGGCGACGAGATCGGCGAGGCCGCGTTCATGCGAACGGTACAGTTCGCCGAGCATCTGGTCGCCGACCGGGCAGTTTTCTTCCGCAAGACTATAGGCTGACATTCTTCACCTCTCCCGCGTGCTTCCCGATTCGAGGATGCCGGCAAGGAGGTTAACTGAAGGTTAAACATGCCGTCCGGGCGAATCCGCACCCGGACGCTGTGGGGAAAAGTCCACAGGCGCGCGGCTCCGCCGCAGTCTGCAAACCGCGTGGTCCGCGCTATCCGTCGCCGCGGAAACGGAGAGGGACGCCACGCCGATCACGGAAAACACCGCCAAACGGCTCGTGCAGCAATCCGGCTCAACCACGCTCACGCTCGATAAGGCCGCCGGCACCGCGCATCTGCAGCGCAAGATGCTGATGTTCAAATTGAAGCCGATGCAGGCGTCGCTCGCCGACGTCGTGAATTTCGAAGTCGATGCCGGCGTCGACCGCGCCTCCGGCATCGATCGCGGCACCGGTGAACAAGGCGGCGGTGATGAGGGCGAGCTGGCCGGAGAGCATGGTCGGAAAACGCGCGGCAATAGGGGTTCCTGCTTCGTCGACAAGCGGCGAACCCGGCCATGACGTGCTATAATTGTTCTGGTGACCAGCTCTCGCGTGGAGGGCCGATGAACGAAAAAACCCTCGTGAAGCCGCGCGTTTCGACCAGGACGAAGACGGCGCGGCCGCCGCTTTACAAGGTGATCCTGCTCAACGACGATTTCACCCCGCGCGAATTCGTGGTGGCGGTGCTCAAAGCCGTATTCCGCATGGGTGCCGAGCGGGCCTATGCGGTGATGATGACGGCGCACCGCAAAGGCGTCTGCGTGATCGCGGTCTATACCCGCGACGTCGCCGAGACCAAGGCCAAGGAGGCGACCGAACTCGGCA
>CAYJNT010000093.1:0-2529 GCA_964370945.1 uncultured Hyphomicrobiales bacterium
TGATCTTTACGCCGTCACTTTTGGTCTGTAAGCCGACGCGGCCACGGCATTTGAACCATGCGACGAATTCAATTTTCCATATCGGGTAGCGCCCTTGGCTTGCTCCTGCTGGCGGCGACCGCCGGCAATCCAGGACCGGCACTCGCGCAACCGGCCGTCACCCAGCAAGCCGCGCCGGTGCCGGCGGTACCGGGCTTCTGGGATCCGCGCCGGCGCCCGGAGCGCCCGGACACCTCGCGCATCACCGTCATCCGTTTCCTGACCGAAACCGATTATCCGCCGTTCAACTACGCCGGCGCCGACGGCAATCCGACCGGCTTTAACATCGACCTCGCGCGCGCGATCTGCGATGAATTGAAAATCTCCTGCACCATCCAGATGCGCCGCTTCGATACACTCGTGCCGGCTTTGTCGGAAAATCGCGGCGACGCGCTGATCGCCTCGATCTCGGTGACGCCGGAGACGCGAAAGGTCCTCGATTTCACCGATCCCTATTATCGCGTGCCGGCGCGTTTTGTGGTCCGGCGCGACGCGGCCGCCGCCGATCTGCGCCCCGAGTTGCTGGAGGGAAAGAAGGTCGCCGTGGTCGCCGGCTCCGCGCACGAGGCCTATCTCAAGGCGCTGTTCACGGAAGTGGAGCTTAAGCCCTATCCGACGCCGGATGCCGCGCGCGAGGCGCTTCGCCGCGGCGACGTCGACATGCACTTTGGCGATGCCATTTCATTGTCGTTCTGGATCAATGGCACGGATTCCGGCGGCTGCTGCGCGTTTTCCGGCGGGCCGTTCTTCGATAGCCATTTCTTCGGCGAAGGCGTCGGCGTCGCGGTCCGGCGCGGCAACGATACGCTGCGGCAGGCGTTCAACTGGGCGCTGTTCCGGCTCTGGGAAAAAGGCCGCTTCACCGACCTGTGGCTGCGGTATTTCCCGGTCAGTCCGTTCTGAGCGCCGATTTGACCTTCGCTCACCTCGTTTCTAGTGTCGGATCATGTCTGTAACCGAAATTCAAAACGCCGCGGATCTGCGAACACTCGCCGAGCAATCGAACGCCTGGCCGTTCGAGGAGGCGCGCAAGATCGTCGCGCGGCTGAAGAAGAAGCCGAAAGACGAAGTCATTTTCTCGACCGGCTACGGGCCATCGGGCCTGCCGCATATCGGCACCTTCGGCGAGGTCGCGCGCACCACCATGGTGCGCCATGCCTTCCGCGTGCTCACCGACGACAAGGTGAAGACGCGGCTGATCGCTTTTTCGGACGACATGGACGGCCTGCGCAAGGTGCCGGACAACATCCCGAACAAGGACCTGATCGAGAAGCATCTCGGCAAGCCGTTGACCAAGGTGCCCGATCCGTTCGGTACCCATGGCAGCTTCGGCGAGCACAACAACGCGCGGCTGCGCGCCTTCCTCGATACCTTCAGCTTCGAATACGAATTCCTGTCCTCGACCGTCTGCTACACCTCCGGCCGCTTCGACGAGGCGCTCCTTCGCATGCTGTCGCATTTCGAAAAGGTGATGGCGATCATGCTGCCGTCTTTGCGCGAAGAGCGCGCGCAGACCTATTCGCCGTTCCTGCCGATTTCGCCGCGCACCGGCATTGTGCTGCAGGTGCCCGTTCTGGCGCACGACGCCAAGGCCGGCACCATCACCTATGAAGACCCGGACACCAAAGAGAAAGTGACGACGCCGGTCACCGGTGGCCATTGCAAGCTGCAATGGAAGCCGGACTGGGCGATGCGCTGGTATGCGCTCGCCGTCGATTACGAAATGGCGGGCAAGGACCTCATCGATTCGGTCAAGCTCTCCGGCGAAATCTGCCGTGCGATCGGCGGCCTGCCGCCCGAAGGCTTCAACTACGAGCTCTTTCTCGACGAGAAGGGCCAGAAGATTTCGAAGTCCAAGGGCAATGGCCTCACCATCGACGAGTGGCTGCGTTACGCCAGCCCCGAATCCTTGTCGCTCTTCATGTTTCGCGAGCCGAAGGCGGCGAAGCGGCTTTATTTCGACGTCATCCCGCGCAATGTCGACGAGTACCAGCAATTCCTCGACGGCTATCAGCGCCAGGACGGCAAGCAGCGGCTGTCCAATCCGGTCTGGCACATCCATGCCGGCAATCCGCCGAAGGTGGACATGCCGATCTCGTTCAATATGCTGCTGACGCTGGTGTCGTCGTCGAACGCCGAGAATGCCGAGACGCTGTGGGGCTTTATCGGACGTTATCGTCCCGGCGTGACGCCGCAAACGCATCCGAAATTGAATGCCCTTGTCGGCTACGCCATTCATTACTTCCGCGACTTCGTGTTGCCGGAAAAGAAATTCCGCGAGCCGACCGATGCCGAGCGCGCCGCGCTGATCGATCTGCGCGACGCGCTCTCGCAATTGCCGAACGATGCGACGGCCGAAGCAATCCAGGACGTGGTCTATGAGATCGGTCGGCGCGAGCCGTTCCTCGACAAGAGCGGCAAGGCCAAGAGCAAGGACGGCAAGCCGGGTGTGACGCTCGACTGGTTCAACATGCTCTATCAGGTGCTGCT
>CAYJNT010000093.1:2629-4909 GCA_964370945.1 uncultured Hyphomicrobiales bacterium
TACTGACTCGCCCAGACGATCCGCGCGATCCAAAGGACGTCCGTTGCCGCAAGCGTGCGGTCCGGATGTTCGGCATTGAGCGATTGCAATTCGACGGTCTTGGCGGTGCGGCGCGTCAGCTGTTTGACCATCACTTCGCCTTTCTTGGTCTTGACCACGACCCGATCGCCGCGGCGGACCGGTGCGCCGGGTGAAACGACAATGACATCGCCCTTGCGATAGGCCGGCTCCATCGAATTGCCGGAAATCTCCAGTGCGTAGGCGTGTTCGTCGGCGACCGCCGGAAACGCGATCTCGTCCCAGCCCTTGCCGACCGGAAAGCCGCCGTCGTCGAAAAATCCGCCGGTCCCGGCTTCCGCAAAGCCGATCAGCGGCACCGATTGCGTGACCGCGCGGGTGCCGTCGCCGATCAGCGTGACGAAGCTTTCGATCGGGGTCGAAGTCGCGGCCAGCGCCTTGGAGACCGATTCGGTCGAGGGCCAGCGCGGGCGGCCGTCCGGCGTCACGCGCTTGGACTTGTTGAAGGTCGTCGGATCGAGCCCGGCCTTCTTGGCGAGGCCGGAGGGCGATAATCCGCCGCGCGTGGCAAGACGGTCGAGAGCCGCCCAGATCTGGGCATGAGTCAGCGTTGACGCGGCGCGCATCCTGGTCGCCCCTTCTATGATTTTGGTCCTATAGGAATTATAACCTTTCGGACGAAGAGTCCAGACCTTTTTTTGCGTGAGACTTTTCTTGAACCCACAGAGGCCGGCCGATAGGGTCCGCGCGCTCGCGAAACACACCGCACGTCGCGTTTACGCGATTTGCGGCCCTTCACAGAGGGATCACGCTTGTTCGGCCTCTTCGACCGTTTGGCCCGGCCCTTGTTGCAGGCGTTGGACCCGGAAGACGCGCACCGGCTCGCCTTGTCCGGCCTGAAATTGGCGCCGCTGCCGCGGCCGCGCGCCGACGATCCGAAACTTGCGGCCCGGGTGTTCGGATTGAATTTTCCCAATCCCGTCGGCGTCGCGCCCGGCTTCGACAAGAACGGCGAAGTGCCGGATGCGCTGTTTCGCCTTGGGTTCGGCTTTGTCGAGATCGGCACCGTCACGCCGCGCCCGCAAAAGGGCAATCCGCGCCCGCGCATTTTCCGGCTCGATGCCGATCAGGCGGTGATCAACCGGCTCGGCTTCAACAATGACGGCGAGGATGCGGTCTTGCCGCGCCTCGCCAAGCGCGTGAACGAGGGCGGGATTGTCGGGGTCAATATCGGCGCCAATCGCGACAGTCCCGATCGCGTGGCCGATTATGTCCGATTGATCGAAGTCTTTGCGCCGGTCGCAAGCTACATCACGGTGAATGTCTCCTCGCCGAATACGCCCGGCTTGCGCGATCTGCAGCGCGCATCCGGCCTCGATGATCTTCTGGCGCGCGTGATCGACATGCGCGACCGCGTGCGCGAGCGCGCGGGGCCGACGCCGCTTCTGATCAAGATCGCGCCCGATCTCTCGCTCTCCGAGCTCGACGACATCGTCGGCGTGGCACGGGCGCGCAAGGTCGACGGCATGATCGTGAGCAACACGACATTGTCGCGTCCGCCGAGCCTGCAGGAGCGCGAGAAGTCGATCGAGCAGGGCGGCTTGTCCGGCCGGCCGCTGTTTACCCTGTCGACGCGGATGCTGGCGGAAACCTATGTGCGCACGGAGGGCGCGTTCGCCCTTATTGGCGTTGGTGGAATAGACTCCGGCAAGGCGGCGGTCGAGAAGATCAAGGCCGGCGCGAGCCTCGTGCAGCTTTACTCTGCGCTGGTGTTCAAAGGACTCGGGCTCGTGTCCGAGATCAAGGACGGCGTGCTGGCGGCGATGACGCGCGGCCGGCACGCAAAGCTCGCGGACATGGTCGGCGGCGATGCCGCCGACATGACCGCCGAGCCGTGGCCGGTGTAATAGGAGCGCAATCCGGCGAAGTGGAAGCCGGTTCGCCGCAAGATTGCGCGGCAACTAAACAAGCGTCAGCGCCCGCGCGGGGCGTTGACGACGCGCATGATCAGCCAGATCGGAACGACGATCACGGCGCCGAGCAGGAAATATCGCCACACCCAAGCGATCGCGTCGAAGCCCATATTCCAAACGCGCAAGATGAGCGTGCGCACGCTCTCGAAGATGTTGAGCGGATCGAGCCCGAAGGCCGACAGCACGACGCCGATCAGGATCGACAGCAGGACAAGACGGAAGAAGACCGAAAGCGGCTCGCCGCCGAAAAAGCGATTGATATTCTCGCTGGCCATCGAAGGCTCCGTTA
>CAYJNT010000093.1:5009-12263 GCA_964370945.1 uncultured Hyphomicrobiales bacterium
CGCTTTCAATGCCTTGCAGGATCTTTTCCAGCGCTTCGATCCGGTCCGCCTCTTTTGGCGGCTTGTCCCAGCGCAGCCGGCTAATGCGGGGAAAGCGCATGGCGAGGCCGGATTTATGCCTCGTTGAGCGCGCCAGACCCTCGAAGGCGACTTCGAACACCAGGCCTTCGTCGGGCTCGTGGGTGACTTCCCGCACCGGGCCGAAACGGTCGACGGTGTTTCTCCGGACGAAGCGGTCGATTTTCAGCAATTCCTCGTCGGTGAAGCCGAAATAGGCCTTGCCGACGGGCACAAGCTCGTCGCCGTCGTCGCCCTCCTTCCAGACGCCGAATGTGTAGTCGGAATAGTAGGACGAGCGCTTGCCGTGCCCGCGCTGCGCATACATCAGAACGGCATCCACCGTGAACGGATCGCGCTTCCATTTCCACCACGGCCCGCGCGGGCGGCCGGGCACGTAGGTCGAATCGCGCCGCTTGAGCATGACGCCTTCGACGGCATCGGCGTCGCCGCCGGCGGAGGACGGATCGGTACGCGCGGCTTTCAATTCGTCCCAGGACTTGAATGCGATCATGGGCGAGAGATCGACGCGCGGATCGGCGAGCTTGGTCACGAACGCTTCCAGGCATTTGCGCCGCGCGGCAAACGGAAGATCGCGCAAGTCCTCCATGCCATCGGCGAGAAGATCGTAGGCGCGCAGATGCGCAGGGAATTCGGCAAGCAGCTTCGGCGTGACGGTTTTGCGGTTTAGCCGCTGCTGCAGGACATTGAAGGATTGCACGCGCCCGTCGCGCAGGATCAGGAGTTCGCCATCGATGGCGCCGTCGTGCCGGAATGCGTCCACAAGGTCGGGGAAGCTTTTGGTGATGTCTTCGCCGGTGCGCGAATAAAGCCGTGTCGCGCGCGCCTTCGCCGTCCGTGCCGGCGACGGCCTGGACGCGGATGCCGTCCCATTTCCATTCCGCCATGAAATCCGCAGCGTCGAGTGCCGCAAAGTCGGTGTCCTCGACCGCGTGCGCCAGCATCGCCGGGCGGAAGGGCGCTGGGTCGCGGATCACCGGCCGCTCGGCGCGGCCTTCGAGCCAGGCGAAAAGCTCGGCATAGGGCGGCGTTAAGCCCGCCCACAGGAGTTCGATATCGGTGACGTCTTTGTCGCCCAGCGCGGCGGCCGCGGTCTTGGCCAGCCGCGCCGAGACGCCGATGCGCAGGCCGCCGGTGACGAGCTTGAGCAATGCCCAGCGGCCGGTTTCGTCTAGCGCATCGAGCCAGCGCGCGAGCTGCGCCGGCAATTGCGATTTGCCGAGCGTCGAGAGCGTCGTCACCACCTCCGACAGGGACGGGATATAATTTGGCTTTTGCTCGGGAGGCGTCGGCCACAGCAGCGCGACCGTTTCCGACAGGTCGCCGACATAATCGTAGGACAGCCCGAACAGCACCGGATCGGCGCGCTCGGCGATCAAGGTGCGAATGAGCCCGGCTTTGGCATATTGGAAGGACAGCGAGCCGGTGAGCGCGGCGAGCGCAAAGCCGCGTTCGGGATCGCTCGCATGCCGGAAATAATCCGTCATCAGCCGCAACTTGTTGTTGCGGCCCGGTTCGTAGGAGAGGCGATCGAGCAATTCGGCAAAGCGGTTCATTGCGGCCCGCTTTCGTCTGTCGCCGTCGCTTCATCCTCCTCATCGCCATAGCCGACGATGTCGAGCGGCCGCGCCTTCAGGCCGCGCTGGACGCTCCAATGCACCAGCGCGTCTTCCTGTCCGTGCGTGACCCAGATCTCAGACGCGCCGGTGGCGACGATGGTCTCGGTCAATCCGTCCCAATCGGCATGATCGGAAATCACCAGCGGCAATTCGGCATGCGCCTGCCGCGCGCGGGCGCGCACCCGCATCCAACCCGAGGCGAATGACGAGACCGGATCGGGAAATCGGCGCGACCAGACTTCTTTCAGCGCCGAGGGCGGACAGAGTGTCACCGTGCCGGCGAGATCGGCTTTCTTCGCACCGCTGACGCCGCGCAATTCGCCGAGATCGATGCCGCAACTCTCATAGAAGCGGGTGATCTTTTCCATCGCGCCATGCAGGTAGATCGGCTTGTCGAATCCGGCCTTGCGGATCAGCGCGATGACGCGCTGCGCCTTGCCGAGCGAATAGGCGCCGACGAGATGCGCGCGCTCGGGAAAGATTTCGATCGAGTGGAGGAGCTTGCCGATTTCGGCGTCCGGATCGCCATGCCGGAACACCGGCAGGCCGAAAGTGGCTTCCGTGATGAACACATCGCAGTGCACGAGC
The DNA here is from genome assembly GCA_964370945.1 of uncultured Hyphomicrobiales bacterium. Taxonomy (GTDB): domain Bacteria; phylum Pseudomonadota; class Alphaproteobacteria; order Rhizobiales; family Xanthobacteraceae; genus Pseudorhodoplanes. The sequence goes on from CAYJNT010000093.1 coordinate 7,295, forward strand.
TCGAATGGCGTACAGGTCGGCTCAGTGACATTCTTGTAATCGCCGGAGGCGACGATTTTCATGTCCTTGTGCGACACCGCGATCTGCGCCGAGCCGAGCACATGGCCGGCCGGATGGAACGTCACCGTCACGCCATCGAGATTGAGGGCCTCGCCATAGCGGATGATCTGCGTCGATCTCGCAAAATTGTCGCCATAACGCAGCTTCATGATCGCCAGCGTCTCGGCGGTCGCGAGCACATGCCGGTGTCCGGCGCGGGCATGGTCGGAATGGCCATGCGTGATGATGGCCTTGTCCACCGGCCGCGTCGGGTCGATATGAAAGCCGGCGCGTTTGCAGCACACGCCGGACGGTGTCGGTGTCAGGAGGTCTTCGGGTCGCATCGGATTTAAGATATGCACCAGTGTCCCGAATCCAAAGTTCGCCTGATCCCGCAGCGCCTTCAGTAGCGAACTTTGGATTCAAAGGGACACTGGAAACCAATAATTCTAGTGTGGTTTTGGTTCAGAAGTCCCCTAACGGTCCCGCTGCAGAGAACAAGGGGACTTCTGAACCACCACACCAGGCTCGTTTTTTCTACCTTTGAGGGCCCTCTTGCAGCCGCTTGCAACCATGCTCCTGTCCTCCGGCGACCTTGTCGCCGATCGCCGTTTCGAATGGGCGCGCGATTGTGAAGCCAAGGGCGATCTGGCCGGCGCGGCCGACCTCCTCGAACAGGCGCTGGAACTCGTGCCGCATTATGCCTCGGCCTGGTTCACGCTCGGCGAGATCGGCGAAAAGCTCGGCGACCGCGACCGCGCTGTCGCGGCCTATCGCAAGGCGCGCGAGGCCGATCCGGGCGACCGGCACGGTGCGCTGGTCTGCCTGATGCGGCTTGGTGCGGCGGACGTCTCGAACATGCCGCCGGCTTATGTGCAGGCGCTGTTCGATCATTACGCGCCGGCTTTCGATGAGGCTTTGGTCGGCGGTCTGAATTACCGCGCGCCGGCCTTGCTGCGGGATGCGGTCGAAGCGGCTTGCAAGGCCGCAGCCCGCCCGATGCGGTTCGGCACCATGCTCGATCTCGGCTGCGGCACCGGCCTCGCGGGCGAAACGTTCCGCGCGCATGTGGACTGGCTCGTCGGTGTCGATCTCTCGCCCGGGATGATCGCACAGGCCCGCAAGAAAACGATCTACGATCGGCTGCAGGCGGATGATCTGAGCGTGTTCCTGGATGCGGCCGCCGCCAACCGCTTGCTCTATCATTTTGCCGTTGCCGCCGACGTCTTTGTCTATTTTCCCGATCTCGTGGCGATCCTGCACGCCACGGCGCGTGTTCTTGAGACCGACGGTATTCTCGCCTTCACGGTGGAAACGCATCCGGGCGAGGGGGCGATCCTGCGCGATACGTTGCGCTTCGCGCATAGCGAGACGCATGTCCGCGCGGCGCTCGATGACGCCGGGCTCACTGTGCTGTCGCTGCAGCCGGTTTCAACGCGGACGGAGAAGAAAGTCCCGGTCCCGGGCCTGCTCGTAATCGCGCAGCACGGTGCGCAATGAGCGCGCTCACCGCATCGGCTGCGCAATCGGGCGATCTCCTGCCACCGGTCTTTGCCCAATGGTTCGCCAGACGCGGCTGGACGCCGCGCGAACATCAGCTCGCACTGATCGAAAAAGCGCGCAGCGGGCGCTCCACCTTGCTGATCGCGCCGACCGGCGGCGGCAAGACCCTGGCGGGCTTTCTTCCGACGCTCACTGAACTTCACGGCCGCGGCGGCAAGGCGCAAAGGCTGGTCTCGACCGGCAAGGACATCCGGCGTTCGGATGGCCTGCACACGCTTTACATCTCGCCGCTGAAGGCGCTTGCCGTCGACATCGCGCGCAACCTCGAAACGCCGGTCGCCGAGATGGCGTTGCCGATCCGGATCGAGACGCGTACCGGCGACACGCCGGTCTCCAAGCGAACGCGCCAGCGCCGTGATCCACCGGACATTCTGCTCACGACGCCGGAACAGCTCGCGTTGTTGCTGGCGTCGGCCGATGCGCCGTATCTGTTCGGCACCCTGAAGCGCGTGATCCTCGATGAGTTGCATGCGCTCGTTTTGTCGAAGCGCGGCGATCTGCTCTCGCTCGGCCTCGCCAAGCTGTTCACGCTCGCGCCCAATCTGCAGACCATCGGCTTGTCCGCGACCGTCGCCGAGCCGATGGATTTGCAGCGTTATCTCGTTCCGCAGAGAGAAGCCGATACGACCACGGCCGACCTCATTGTCGCGCAGGGCGGCGCCGCGCCGCACGTGACTATGCTCGAGCCCGGCGAAGATCTGCCCTGGGCCGGGCACACCGCGCGGCACGCCTATCCGGCCATCTACGATCTCATCAAGCGGCACAAGACAACGCTGGTCTTCGTCAATACCCGCAGCCAGGCGGAGATGATCTTCCGCGAATTGTGGGACATCAACGACGACAATCTCGCCATCGCCCTGCATCACGGCTCGCTTGACGTCGCGCAGCGCCGCAAGGTCGAAGACGCCATGGGCAAAGGCCGCCTGCGCGCGGTGGTCTGCACATCTTCCCTGGACCTTGGCATCGACTGGGGCGATATCGATCTCGTGATCAATGTCGGCGCGCCGAAAGGTTCTTCGCGGCTTCTGCAGCGGATCGGCCGCGCCAATCACCGTCTTGATGAGCCCTCGCGCGGCGTTCTCGTGCCCGCCAACCGCTTCGAAGTGCTGGAATGCGAGGCCGCGATCGAAGCCGTTGCCGAACTGGCGCAGGATACGCCGCCGTTGCGCACCGGCGCGCTCGATGTGCTGGCGCAGCATGTTCTCGGCGCTGCCTGCGGCGAGCCGTTCGATGCGGACGAACTGTTCCGCGAAGTGCGTACGGCCGCGCCTTATGTCGGTCTGCAGCGTGCGGATTTCGACGCAGTGGTCGATTTCGTCGCCACCGGCGGTTACGCGCTGAAAGCCTATGAGCGCTTCGCTAAGATCAAGCAGGACAAGGACGGCCGCTGGCGCGTGACACATCCGCGCTTCGCGCAAAGCTACCGCATGAATGTCGGCACCATCGTCGAAGCAGTCATGCTGAAGGTGCGGCTCGTTCGCTCGCGCAACAAGGGAACCGGGCAAACCGGCGCGATCGGCCGCGGCGGACGTGTTCTCGGCCAGGTCGAGGAATATTTCGTGGAATCGCTGTCAGTCGGCGACACATTCGCCTTCGCCGGCGAAATCCTGCGTTACGAAGCGATCGTGGAAGACGAAGTCTATGTCGCGCGCACGACCGATGACGATCCGAAGGTGCCGTCCTATGAAGGCGGAAAATTTCCACTCTCCACTTATCTTGCCGCGCGTGTGCGAAAAATCCTCGCCGATCCAGCACTATGGAAGCCATTGCCGGAGCCGGTGCGCGAGTGGCTGGAAATCCAGAATTGGGCCTCGCGACTGCCGGGGCCGCAGGAGCTGCTGGTCGAAACCTTCCCGCGCGGCAACAAATACTATCTCGCCTGCTATCCGTTCGAGGGCCGCCTCGCGCATCAGACGCTCGGGATGCTGCTGACGCGGCGGCTCGAACGCGCCCGAATGCGTCCGCTCGGCTTTGTCGCCAACGAATATGCGCTTGCCGTGTGGGGCCTCGGCGATGTCGGCTTTGCTGTTCGCCGCGGACAGCTCTCGCTGGCGGAACTTTTCGACGAGGACATGCTGGGCGACGATCTCGAAGCCTGGCTCGCCGAAAGCGCACTGATGAAGCGCACCTTCCGTACCAATGCGGTGATTGCCGGATTGATCGAGCGCAGGTTCCCCGGCAAGGAAAAAACGCGGCGGCAGGTCACGATCTCGACCGATCTGATCTACGACGTGCTGCGCAAGCACCAGCCCGACCACGTATTGTTGCGCGCCGCCCGCGCCGACGCTTCGACCGGCCTGCTCGACATCCGCCGCCTCGGCGATATGCTCTCCCGCGTCCAAGGCCGAATCATCCACAAGGAACTCGAGCAGGTTTCGCCGCTCGCGGTGCCTGTGATGCTCGAAATCGGCCGCGAAATGGTTTACGGCGAAGCGTCCGATACGCTTCTGGCGGAAACCGCGGACGAACTGGTTGCGGAGGCCATGGGAACTGGATTGGGAGCAGGATTGCGTGGAAGAGGATCGCCTCGGCGAAATTGAGATGTGCGGCGAGCGGCTGTGCGGGGATGCCGCCGGCGCGCTTTATTGGCCGGCCGAGCGCCTGCTGGTTGTCTCCGACCTGCATTTCGAAAAAGGATCGAGCTTCGCCCGCCGCGGCGTGCTGCTGCCGCCCTACGACACGGCGGCAACGCTGGCGAGCCTTGGCAAAGTGATTGGTCGCCACAATCCGCGCATTGTGATTGCGCTCGGCGATAGCTTCCATGACGGCGAAGGGCCGCAGCGGCTTTCGGCTGCCGATCGCGAAACCTTGTCTGCGCTGCAAACCGGCCGCGACTGGATCTGGATTTCCGGCAATCACGATCCCGACCCGGCTGCGGGGATCGGCGGCGTCTTTTCCGATTGCGTTGCGACCGGGCCGTTCGTGTTCCGCCATGAACCCTCGGCAGCGGACGAAAACGAAATCGCCGGCCATCTGCATCCGGTCGCGCGTGTCGCCACGCGCGGGCGCACGGTCAGCCGCAAATGTTTTGCGAGCGACGGCCGCCGGATGGTGATGCCGGCGTTCGGCGCCTATACCGGCGGATTGAATGTGCGCGATCGCGCATTTGCCACGCTGTTTGGTGCCCTCGATTTCACCGCGCATATGCTCGGGCCGACGCGGCTCTACGCCATTTCCGCGGCGTATTGCCTGCCGGATTAAGAGCGCAATCCGGCGAAGTGGGGATTAGTGTCCCGAATCCGAAGTTCGCTGGAAGTTGCAGAAACATCGGTAGCGAACTTCGGATTCTTAGGGACACTAGAAACTTATCATTCTAGAGTCTGATCCAATTCAATTGAATCGGATCAGACTCTAGATTCCTTATTTG
>CAYJNT010000094.1:0-2493 GCA_964370945.1 uncultured Hyphomicrobiales bacterium
CGGGCGGTCTTGCCGGTGTCGACAAGGTCGTCGACGATCAGGAGGCCCTTGCCCTTGCCGCCGCCGATGGCGACGACCTTCTCGGCGACGCCTTTGAGGATGCGCAGATCGCCCTGCCTGCCGATGCCGGTATAGCTCTCGACGCACACCGTCTCGATCAGCCGCACATTGAGTTCGCGCGCGACGATCGCCGCCGGCACGAGCCCGCCGCGGGTGATGCACACGATCGCCTCGAACGGACCCGACGCTGCGAGCCGCCAGGCGAGCGCGCGGGCGTCGCGGTGAAACTGGTCCCATGAGACCGGAAAGGCCTTTTGGGTTTGCGCATCGCTCATGGTGAGTGTCTCCCGGCACCACGCGCTTAGCGCATTACGCCGGGTTTTGTCTATTGATCCGCCTCACCCAGAGATCGAGAGAGACCTCACGCGATGTCGAGCACGAAATCGAAGCGCGCCACGGGCGGCGTGCGGTCGCCGACAAAACGCATCAGCAATTCTTTGCGGAAAATCGGGTCGCGCGCGTTGCCGGGATCGTCGGGAAAATAGAGCTGCGTGGTCAGCACCGGCCGGTTCGCGGCCTGCACCTTCACATGATAATGCGGCGTGCGGCCGGGATAGCGCGCGGGCCGCACGGTCACGAAGCTGTAGCGGCCGTTGGCGTCGGTGAATTGGTGGCCGCGGCCGCGAAAGCCTTTGTTGTCGTAGTCGCCCTTGCCGTCAGCATGCCACAGGTCGACCAGCGCGTTGGCGACCGGCTTGCAGGACCGCGTCAGCACCAATCCGGAAATCGCGAGGACCTCGCCGGTCAATCCGGGCTCGCGCAGATCGGTACGCTGCGGCGAGCGCGGCTTGAAGAACGGTCCTTCGGTCTGCCGGATCGTCACTTCGTTGGCGCCCTTGCATTCCGGCGTGAGCGGCAATTGCTGGCCGGCCGCAACATCGGGTAACGCCAGCGTGTAGCCGGTCGCGGCGGCCGCGCCCGTCACCAGAAATCGCCGGCGCGTTTGATCGTCGTGCATCTTCGTCTCCCTAGATTCCTTTGTCGCGCAATCCTGCGGCGAACCGGTGTCCACTTCGCCGGATTGCGCTCTATGAACCGACCGGAATTCGCCCGATCACCCGCAGCCTGCCGTCCGCCGCCATGTCAGGCTCCACCACGACCATCTCCCCTTCCGCAGGTTGAAACCCGGTCAGTGGCAAAATGTTGGCGCCGTGGGTCACGACAACGAGAACGCCCGGTCCTTTCCAGGCTGCGATCACGGCGCGCGCGCCCTTGGTCAATTCGCCGCGGCGGTCGCGCAGGTTGTAAGCGTTGTTGAAGGTCGCGGCGGTCTCGACCGGACCGAGCGCCAAGAGCGCGGCGGTGTCGCGGCAGCGGCACCATTGCGAGCTCAGAACTTTGCCGACCGGCACTTTCTGCGCGCGAATGCGCTCGCCCGCCGCTACCGCGTTGGCGCGCCCCTTGTCGGTCAGATTGCGCTGCGTCGCGCAATCCTCGAGGCGAAAGCCGGGCGGATCGCCGGCGCCGCCCGACGTCGCCTCATGCCGCATCAGCACGACCTTGCCGCCGTCGCGCAACGCCGCCCACGTCGCCAAAGACGGATCGTCCGCCGCGAGCGCGGACGCCGCTGCGGCGAGCCACACGATCGCTCCGCATATCCAGCGCATGCCGGCTCCTTGCCGCCGCCAATCGTCTTGCATTGAGCTAACACGCTCGCCCATAGTCCTATTCGGCCAATACCGGCCAAAATTGCCAAGAGACATAAACAAGAGACATTGCCATGAGACATTGCGATGGCTGACACCACGGAATCCAGAATCCGCGCGCTGCTCATGACCTATTTTCCGATGTTCATCGCGACGTTGTCGCTCGTGACGTCGATCTATAACGGCTATCTCAACAGCAAGTTCGTCGACCTCGTGAGAAACAATGTCGGCCGCGTCGAATACATGAAAAGCTGCCGCGAGATCATCGAGGCGTATTTCCAGGTCAAGGTGCGGCTCGCCGCGCTCAACGCCGCCGGCGACAAGGCGGGCGCCGAGCAGATCGAGGCCACGACCGCGGTCGCGAAATTCATGGCGCTCGGCACGTACCTGGCCAATCTGCGCGACGAGACGATCCGCGTGCGCTACACGAAGCTGTCGTGGGAGCTTGAGAAAGTGCTCGCCGATGCGCGCCGCATTCCGGCCGATGAACTGACCAAACGCCTCAACGCGATCGAGCCGCTGTTTGCCGAGATGAACGACGATTGCGTGAAATCGGCGAAAGCGATGCCGATGTAACGCACGACGCTATTCAGCGGCTTCGTGATGCGGCTGATAGCGGGCGTCAGGAATGGGATGCCCGGCGTCGCGAGCGGCTCCAGCCATGCTTCCATCGCGAGCGCACCTCCGCAACTGCCTCTTCCGGAGTCGCACCGAAAGCAGAGCAGGATTTTGAATCCGGCACGTCGGCCACCCACAGGCCGTCGTCTTCGGACCAGAAAACGTTAAT
>CAYJNT010000094.1:2593-12250 GCA_964370945.1 uncultured Hyphomicrobiales bacterium
TTAAGCCGTCAGCTTCGCCCGCACCCGCTGCAGCATCTCCTCCACCGCGACGCGCGCTTTCGCCAAATCCGCCGCATCGCGCGCGCGGATGACGACGTTGGTATTCGGTCCCGTGGTGTCGTCGAAAAACGGATAGCTGCCGATGCTTGCGCCGGGATGCAGTTTCGCGACTTCGCCAAGCTCGGTGCCGATATCGCCCTCGCGCAAATCCGCGCGGATGGATTCCGACAGCATCTGCGTGCCGGTTTTCAGCTTGGGCGCGACTTCGTCGAGCATCGCCTGCATGATGGTGGGCACGCCGGCCATGGTGATGACATTGCCGATCCAGAAGCCGGGCGCGGCGGAAATCTTGTTGGCCACGAGCTCGGCGTCGTTCGGCACCCGCGCCATGCGCATGCGCGCCTCGTTCATTTCCGTTCCCATGGCGTCGAAGCGTGCCTTCATCACCGCAAGCGCCTGCGGATGATAGTCGATCCCGACCCCGAACGCCTTGGCAACGGAATCGGCGGTGATGTCGTCATGGGTCGGCCCGATGCCGCCGGTCGTGAACACATATGTATAGCGCGCCCGCAGCGCGTTGAGCGCGGTCACGATTTCCTCTTCCACGTCCGGGACGACGCGGACCTCGCGCAGGTCGATGCCGATATTGGTCAGGTACTCGGCGATATAGCCGATATTCTTGTCCTTGGTCCGGCCGGACAGAATCTCGTCGCCGATCACAAGGATCGCGGCGGTAATGACGCCACTCTCTGCCGGTCCGCTCATGCACTACATTCCTTTACGCGAACCATAATGCCCTGCCGTTCCATTGGTCAAAATCCGCCTAAAAACCAGTCACCGGCGTTTCCGGGGCCGCTGCGGCGCACCTTTCGCCCCTCCCGCTAAAGTCTTTGTGTTGGTGCGAAGCTTGCAGCTAACATCATGGAATGTCCGGCGCTTGCCGGACAACGGGTGGGACTTTGAATGGCGGTTGCGTTCGATGAAATGAAGGGTCAGGACGGCGCTGTCCGGCCGGCTTACAAAGAATTGTCGGCCTGGCTCTCCGAAGTGCGGCCGGATGTCCTCGACTATAGGCGCCGGGAGGCGGAACTCCTGTTCCGGCGCATCGGCATCACCTTCGCGGTCTATGGCGAGGCGGATTCGCAAGAACGGCTGATCCCCTTCGACGTCATCCCGCGCATCCTGTCGGCAGCCGAATGGAAATTGCTCAGCCGCGGCCTCGAGCAGCGCGTCAAGGCGATCAACGCCTATATCAAGGACATCTACGGCAAGCGCGAATGCCTGCGCGCCGGCATCGTGCCGGAAGACCTCGTGTTCCAGAATCCGGTCTTCCGCCCGGAGATGAACGGCCAGAAGGTGCCGCACGACATTTACGTGCATATCGCGGGCATCGACATCGTGCGGGTCGACGCCGAGACGTTCTATGTTCTCGAGGATAACGCGCGCACGCCGTCAGGCGTTTCGTACATGCTGGAAAACCGGGAGATCATGCTGCGGCTGTTCCCGGAATTGTTCTCGCGCCACCGCATCGCGCCGGTCGACAATTATCCCGACGAATTGCTCGCGACGTTGCAATCGGTCGCGCCGGATTCCGCCGCCGCCGAGCCGAGCGTCGTGCTGCTGACGCCCGGCGTCTACAATTCCGCCTATTACGAGCATTCGTTCCTTGCCGACAAGCTCGGCATCGAGCTCGTTGAAGGGCGCGATCTGTTCGTGAAGGGCGAGGAAGTCTTCATGCGCACGACGCAGGGGCCCAAACGCGTCGACGTGATCTATCGCCGTCTCGACGATGATTTCCTCGATCCGCTTGCGTTCCGCCCCGATTCCGCGCTCGGCGTGCCGGGCATCATGTCGGCCTATCAGGCCGGCAACGTGACGCTTGCGAACGCGGTCGGCACCGGCGTCGCCGATGACAAGGCGGTCTATAGCTACATGCCCGATATCGTGAAGTTCTTCCTCGGCGAGGACCCGATCCTGAAAAACGTGCCGACCTTCCGCTGCCGCGAGGAGAAACATCTTTCGCATGTGCTCGAAAACATCGAGCAACTGGTCGTGAAGGAAGTGCACGGCTCCGGCGGCTACGGCATGCTGATCGGCCCGACCGCCGACAAGGCGACGATCGCGGCCTTCAAATCGAAGCTGAAATCGCATCCGGGGAATTTCATCGCGCAGCCGACGCTTGCGCTCTCGACCTGCCCGACCTGTGTCGATTCCGGCGTCGCGCCGCGCCATGTGGACTTAAGGCCCTTCGTGCTGACCGGAAAAGACAAGGTCCGCATCGTGCCGGGCGGGCTGACGCGCGTCGCGCTGAAAGCCGGATCGCTGGTCGTCAATTCCAGCCAGGGCGGCGGCACCAAAGATACCTGGGTGCTGGACTCTTAAGATGCTTTCACGCACCGCCGACAATCTCTACTGGCTCGCGCGCTATGTCGAACGCGCCGAATATCTCGCGCGCATCCTGGAGGCGACGCAGCGCCTCACGGCGCTCCCCCTCGCCTATGTCGGCGAAAGCAATGAATGGGAATCCGCGGTCGCGACCGCCGGCTGCGCGAATTCATTCTACGCCGTTTTCCCGGAAGCGAACGAAGAGAACGTCACCGACTTTCTCGCCTTCTCGATGGACAATCCGTCCTCGATCCGCTCCTGCTTCGAAGCCGCGCGCACCAACGCGCGCGCGGTGCGCACCGCGCTCACCATGGAAATGTGGGACGCGATCAACGGCACCTGGCTCGAGCTCAAGCGTTACGGCAACGGCCCGACCTCGCGCGAGGAATTGTCGCGCTTCCTGCGCTGGGTGCAGGAATCATCGTTGCTGTTCGACGGCTCGGCCTATCGCACGATGCTGCGCAACGACGCCTATTCGTTCACGCGGCTTGGCGTGTTCATGGAGCGCGCCGACAACACCGCGCGCATCCTCGACGTGAAATATCACATGCTGCTGCCCGCGCATGAGCAGGTCGGCGGCCCGCTCGATTATTTCCAGTGGGCCGCGATCCTGCGTTCGGTCTCCGCGCTGACCTCGTATCACTGGGTCTATCGCGAAAGCCTGAAACCCTGGCTGGTCGCCGACCTTCTGATCCTGAAGGAGGAGATGCCGCGCTCGCTCGCGAGCTGCTACGAGAATATCGTGACCCATCTCAACAAGGTCGCCTCGGCTTACGGCCGCCAGGGGCCGTCGCAGAGGCTCGCCCGCGGCATCCGGACGCGGCTGCAGAACAGCCGGATGGAGGAGATTTTCCAGCAGGGCTTGCACGAATTCATCCAGAGCTTCATCGCCGACAATAACCGGATCGGGGCGACCATCAGCCAGCAATATCTGACGTGACAGGGCGGCCGGGAACCGGCATCCTGCCGGGCCACATTGAGCCCGTTTGTCAGCGTTTGCGTCCGCCATGCGTATCCGGATTTCACACGACACCGTCTACCGCTATGCCAATCCGCCCGCCGGCGTGATCCAGACCCTGCGCATGACCCCGCGCAATCACGACGGGCAATATGTCAGCGCCTGGCGCATCGACATTTCGTCGGATTGCCAGGTCGACGCGCAGGAAGACTCATTCGGAAATCTCACGCACACCTTCAGCGTCGACGGCCCGGTGTCGGAACTGACCGTGCATGTCGAGGGCGAAGTCGACACCGACGACACCCATGGCGTCGTCCACGGCGCGATCGAGCGCTTTCCGCCCGCCTTGTTTCTGCGTGAGACGCCGCTGACCGCGCCCGATCCCGCGATCATCGATTTCGCCGCCGCCGTGAAGGCGTCATCGACGTCCGATACGCTGTCGGTGCTGCATGTGCTGCTGGCCGCGGTTCATGACACCGTCACGTTCGACATCGATCCGACGCATGCCGCAACGACCGCGCAGGAATCCTTCGCTATCAGGCGCGGCGTCTGTCAGGACCTCACGCATATCTTCATTGCATGCGCGCGCAGCATCGGCATTCCGGCGCGCTATGTCTCGGGCTATTTCTTCCGCGCCGACGGCGTCGTGGAGCAGAATGCGGGACACGCCTGGGCGGAGACGCATGTCGACGGCCTCGGCTGGGTCGCGTTCGATCCGGCCAACAAGATTTCGGCGACCGATGCGCATCTGCGCGTCGCGGTCGGCCTTGATTATCTGAGCGCCTCGCCGATCCGCGGCACGCGCTATGGCGGCGGCGACGAGGCCCTCGCCGTGCGTGTGCGCGTCGAGCAGGCCATGCATCAGGTTCAAGGTTGAACGGCCCGAACGCGCCGCTATAAGAACAACCGTCCCCGGGGGAGTGAAAGCGATATGACCTATTGTTGCGGAATTCTGGTGCGCGAAGGTCTGGTCATGATCGCGGATACCCGCACCAATGCGGGCCTCGACAATGTCTCGACTTTCCGCAAGCTGCACGTCTTCAAGCAGCCCGGCGAACGCATCATGGCGATCGCCTCCTCCGGCAATCTCTCGATCAGCCAGTCGGTCGTGTCGATGCTCACCGAAGGCCTCGAGAACAAGGAAACCGGCGAGATCGAAACGCTGATGAACGCGCCGACCATGTTCCAGGCCGCGCTTCGCGTCGGCCGCGTCATCCGCCATATCCACGACACCGAGGGCGGCGCGCTTTCCGCGTCCGACGTCAAGTTCGACGTCGCGTTCCTGTTCGGCGGCCAGATCAAGGGCGAGCGCCTGCGGCTCTTCATGATCTACTCGGCCGGCAATTTCATCGAATGCACGACCGACACCCCTTATCTCCAGATCGGTGAGCACAAATACGGCAAGCCCGTGCTCGATCGCGCGGTGACCTACGGCGTCGACCTTTATGACTCGCTCAAGATCGGCCTGATCTCGATGGACTCGACCATGCGCTCCAATCTCGCCGTCGGCATGCCGATCGACATCATGGTCGCGCGCCGCGACGTCTGCGACGCGGAATTGTCCTACCGGATCGAGCCGGGTGAACCCTATTTTCACGATTTGCGGGAACGATGGTCGTCCGCGTTGCGTGCCGCCCATATCGCGATTCCGCGTCCGCCTTACGCGAATCCCGGCTGACCGGACTCTCCGGGCTTTTGCGCGTTAACGCTCCATTAACGACAAATTTCGAAACAACCGCGGCGCGACGTGGAACCCGCGCGTATCCGGGTGCCGCAAGCCATTAGCAAGCATTATCGCCTATTTTTCGGGCGCAAAAGTTGTAATGGCAGGGGCGCGTCTCGTGTTGGCGGCAAACCAGTCACCTTTGGCTGAAACCGCGACCCAGAAAGGCTGGGATCGCGCGCGGCTGAGCGTCGTTCTTCCGATCAGCGTCATCGTCGTGGTGGCGATCATCTGCATCGTGGTGGCGGTGCTGACATCGGCGCAGCGCGCGAACGAGGTGTCGCTCGAACAGGACAAGCGCCTGCTGACGCGCTCGATCACCAATCACGGCGAGCGCATCCTGCGCGAACTCGAAAGCGTCGCGCTCACCGAACAGGCGGCGCGCAGCGTCCGCAACAATTTCGATGAGAGCTGGGTCCAGCGCCGCGTCGGCCTGTGGCTGCGAAATTTCTTCAGCCACGATTTCGTTTTCGTCGCCGACGCCAAAGACAACCTCGTCTATGCCCTGCTCGGCCGCTCCAGCGTCGACCCGCGCTGGTTCAATTCGATCCTTCCCGAGCTTGCGCCGACGGTCGATTATGTCCGCGGCCGCGCCGGCCAGCACCCGGACCGCGCGATCCGCATCACCGAATTCGGACGCGCCGACGATCCGCAAGCCGCGACGCGTGCCGCCCTGGTTCAGCAATTTCTCGGCCGCCCCGCCATCGTCGCCGCGGTTCTGGTGATGCCGGCCGAAGGCTCGCTCGAACCGGGTGAGCGCCAGGCCGCGCCGATCATGCTGTCGGTCAAATTCATCGACGAAGATGTGCTGGCGGAGATCGGCGGCCGGCTGCAGCTTCAAAATCTGCGGCGAACGATCGAAGCGCCCTCCGCCGAAGATCACTCGCTCGATCTCGCCGACGAGAAACGCAATCTGATCGCGCGCTTTGCGTGGACGCCGAAACGCCCCGGCGCCGAAATCGTGCATAGCGTCATTCCGTTCATCGCGGTGGCGCTGACCGGCTTCGCGCTGCTCGCGGGGCTGATTTTCGGATATATGCGGCGCACGACCGCGACGATCGCGGCGAGCGAGCAGTCATTGCGCTATCTCGCGCTGCACGATCCGCTCTGCGGATTGCCAAACCGCAACTATTTCAGCGAGCGCCTGCAGGCTGTGATCAAGGAGGTCCAGCGCGGCGGACCCTCGGCAGCGGTGTTCTATATCGATCTCGACCATTTCAAGGACGTCAACGACACGCTCGGCCACCCGGTCGGCGACGAGCTCATCCGCAATGTCACGTTCCGGCTGAGCGGCACGCTGCGGACCGACGATCTCGTGGCCCGGCTCGGCGGCGACGAATTCGCCGTCATCTCGCAGCTCGGCACCGATACGACGACGCTGCAGAACACGGCAAACCGGATCATCTCCGCATTGTGTGCGCCCTATTCTATCAGCGGCCACAACATCGTTATAGGCGCCAGCATCGGCATTGCGATCATCGACAAGCGAGCGGACGGCGGCGCCGCCGATATCATGCGCTACGCCGACATGGCGCTCTATCGCGCCAAGAACGAAGGCCGCAACCGCGCCTGCATCTACGACGCGGCGATGGACGCCGACCTGTCGCATCGCAAATTGCTCGAACACGACCTTCGCCTCGCGATCGAGGAAGACAAGCTGCTGCTGCAATATCAGCCGTTCGTGAACGCCAGCGGCGAGAAGATCCTCGGCGTGGAAGCGCTCTGCCGCTGGATCCATCCCGAGCGCGGCGCGATCGAGCCGGCGAAATTCATTCCGATCGCGGAGCATTCCGGCCTGATCATCGAGCTCGGCGAGTGGGTGCTGCGCCGCGCCTGCATCGAGGCGAAGGAATGGCCGGACATCACCGTCGCGGTGAACGTCTCGCCGCTGCAATTCCGCCGTCTCGATTTCGTCGACGTGGTCGAACGCATCCTGGACGAGACCGATCTCGATCCGAGCCGCCTTGAATTGGAGCTCACCGAAAGCACGCTGCTGGGCAATGTCGAGACCGCCGAGATCGCCATGCATCGCCTGAAAGCGCTGGGCGTGAAGCTCGCGCTCGACGATTTCGGCACCGGCTATTCCTCGCTCGCCTATCTGCGCCGCTTCCCCTTCGACAAGCTCAAGATCGACCGCTCCTTCGTGCGCTCGATCGAGCGCGCGCCCGACGCCGCCGCGATCGTGCATGCCATCGTCGGCCTCGGCCGCGGCCTCGGCATGAAGGTGACGGCGGAAGGCGTGGAGACCGCCGAGCAGCAACTCTTCCTGCGCGCGGCAGGCGTGCATTGCATGCAAGGGTACCGCTTCGGCAAGCCCGGCTCGCCGACGCTGATCAGCGCCAGGCTCGCGGCACCGGGCGCCTGGCGCTCGATCGAAGGCGACGCCGCCGCGCTCGCGGGCTAAATCCCACGGCTTTCCGCTCATCGCAAAACTGGCAACCCCCGTTGCGAACGGGTCGCGCAGCCGTCAGGATGCGCGCCCTTGTCATACAAGACTGAAGAAACGGGAGTGACGCTATGGCTTCGTTGAAAGTGGCGGTCGTGACGGGCGCCGGTACGGGCGTTGGACGCGCGGCGTCTCTGGCTCTGATGAAGGACGGCTTTGCCGTGGTGCTGGCGGGCCGGCGCAAGGAGCCGCTCGAAGCCGTGGCCAAGGAAGGCGCGCCGGCGAAAAGCCTGGTCGTGCCGACCGACGTGTCCGATCCGACGCAGATCAAGGCGCTGTTCGCCAAGGTGAAGGAGACCTTCGGCCGCCTCGACGTGCTGTTCAACAATGCCGGCATGGGCGCGCCGCCGGTGCCGCTGGAAGAGCTGCCGTTCGACAAATGGAAGGCCGTGGTCGACACCAACCTGACGGCGCCGTTTTTGTGTTCGCAGGAAGCCATGAAGATCATGCGCGACCAGTCGCCGCGCGGCGGCCGCATCATCAATAACGGCTCGATCTCCGCCCACACGCCGCGGCCGCTGTCGGTCGCCTATACCTCGACCAAGCACGCGATCACCGGCCTGACCAAATGCATCGCGCTCGACGGCCGCAAATACGACATCGCCTGCGGACAGGTCGATATCGGCAACGCCGCCACCCCGATGACCGATCGCATGGTCGCGGGCGAAGGCGTCATGCAGGCCGACGGCCGGATGGCGCACGAGCCGCGCATGCCGGCCGACGACGTCGGCAAGGCGGTCGCCTACATGGCGAGCCTCTCGCTCGATTCGAACGTGCTGTTCATGACCGTGATGGCGACCAAAATGCCGTTCGTCGGTCGGGGATAAGTGCGGCGTGACCTTGCACGGCGCTTGACCCCGGCATCGATCTTGCTTCCCATCGGCGCGCCGGTTTCCGCCGGTTGATGGGATCGATGCTGCAACTTCAATCGGCTTTCGGCGCGATCGCGCTTCTGGCTTTGGCCTGGGCTATGAGCGAGAAGCGCGACGCCGTTTCGTGGCGGCGCGTGGCCTTGAGCCTCGCGCTGACCATTGTGCTCGCGATCGTCCTTCTGAAAATTCCCCCGGTGCGCTGGGCTGTCGCCTCGGTCAACGGCGCCGTCGATGCGGTCGCGGCCGCGACTAAGGCCGGCACGTCCTTCGTGTTCGGCTATCTCGGCGGCGGCACGCTGCCGTTCGATCCGAAAATTCCCGGCAGCGAGTTCGTGCTCGCGTTCAACGGCCTGCCGATCGTGCTGGTGATGAGCGTGCTCACGACGCTGCTGTTCTACTGGAAAATCCTGCCGCCCATTGTGCGCGGATTCTCCTTCGTGCTGGAGCGCACGCTCGGCATCGGCGGCGCGGTGGGGCTGTCGACCGCAGCCAACATCTTCGTCGGCAATGTGGAAGCGCCGCTGTTCATCCGGCCGTATCTCGCCAAACTCACGCGCGCGGAATTGTTCATCGTGATGACCGGCGGCATGGCCGGAATCGCCGGCACCGTGCTCGTGCTCTATGCCACGATACTGGCGCCCCTCGTTCCCGACGCCGCCGGACATCTCGTGGTCGCCTCCGTGCTCGGCGCGCCGACGGCGATCCTGATCAGCGAATTGATGGTGCCGGAAACGAGGAAGCGAAAGACCAAAGGCACGCTGGAGGATCCGCAATCGCAGGCCGCAAGCACGATGGACGCCGTGGTGATTGGCACGGGAGAAGGCCTTGCACTCCTGCTCAACATTGTCGCGATGCTGCTGGTGCTGGTCGCGCTGGTGCATCTCGCCAACGCGATCCTGAGCGTCATTCCGGAGATCGGCGGCGGACCGGTCACGCTGCAGCGCGTGCTCGGGGTGATCATGGCGCCGGTTTGCTGGCTGATGGGCATTCCGTGGAGCGAAGCGGCCACCGCCGGATCGCTGATGGGGATCAAGACCATCCTCAATGAATTCATCGCCTATATTGAATTGTCGAAACTGCCGGCCGAGAGCTTGAGCGAGCGCTCGCGCCTGATCATGGTGTATGCGCTCTGCGGCTTTGCGAACTTCGCCTCGCTCGGCATTATGATCGCCGGCCTCACCACCATGGCGCCGCAACGCCGCACCGAAATCGTGTCGCTCGGCCTGAAGACCATCGTGTCAGGCACGCTCGCGACCATGACGATCGGCGCGAT
>CAYJNT010000095.1:0-12169 GCA_964370945.1 uncultured Hyphomicrobiales bacterium
CCGCCTGCTGCCGAAATATCCGGACTTCACCGCGGTGATCGTCGGCGGCGTCACGACGGATCAGCGCGCCTTCAACGATGGCCTGAAGCAGAGGGCCGCGGCGGCCGGACTGACCGATCGCATCCGTTTTCTCGGCGAATTGCCGATCGACGACGTGCCGCCCTGGTATCAGCGGATCCTGATTTACGCTTTCACTTCGCGCAATGAAGGTTTCGGTCTCACGCTTCTCGAAGCAATGTCGTCTGGCGCCGCGCTGGTCGCGGCGCGCGCGGGGGCGGCCGACAAGGTCGTCGTTGAAGGCGAGACCGGCTTCCTCGTTCCGACAGGCGACGTGAACGCGATGGCCGATGCGCTGGAAAAACTGATGCGTGATCCGGCCCGCGCGGCCGACATGGGGCGCAAAGCACGTGAGCGCGTGCTGGCCCAGTTCAGCGTCGAAGCCGAAGCCGCCAAGATTGCCGCGGTTTATCGCGACGTTCTCAACGCTGCTGGCTGAAGGTCACGACCGGACGGTAGCAAGACATTGCGCGACGAAGGTCGAGAGATCGCCGCCGGTGAACAAGCAGCCACGGATTCCGACCGCGGTCGCCGCGCGCAAATCGCTATCCTTGTCGCCGATCAGGAAACTGCCTTTGGTTTCGACCGGCCACGCCTTCATCAAGTCGAGGATCATGCCGGGCTTCGGCTTGCGCCATTCGGAATCCTGCCGGTACGCCGGCAGCGGCGCATCGGGATGAAACGGGCAGTAACGGATATCGTCGATACGCGCGCCGCGCTTTTCGATCTGGTCACGCATCCACTGATGCAGGTTGTCGACGTCCTGCTCGGTGTAGAAACCGCGGGCGACGCCGGACTGGTTCGAGATGACGAAGACGTAATAGCCGGCGTCGTTGAGCGCCTTGACCGCTTCGGCCGCGCCGATCATCCAGCGGACGCGATCTGGAAATCCGATATAGCCGGTGTCTTCGTTCAAAACGCCGTCGCGATCGAGAAAGGCGGCGGGCTTTCTCGGCTTGGCATCAGGCGTCTTTTCACTGGTCGCGCGATCTTGCGGCGAACCGGTCTCCACTTCGCCGGATCGCGCTCCTGTCATTTCTCGGGCGCCTTGAACAGATCGCGCTCGACAATGCCGCAAATGGCATGGCCCGCGGTGATGTGAATCTGCTGGATCTGCGCGGTTTCCGGCGATGGCGCGATCAGCATCAGATCGCAGACCGACTTCATTGTGGCGCCGGCCGTCCCGGTGAATCCAATCGTGACGACCCCCATCTCGCGTGCCGCTTTCAGTGCCGCGAGCACATTCGGCGACTTTCCCGATGTGGTGAAGCCGATGAAGACATCGCCTGGCCGGCCGAGCCCGCGCACCTGCCGTTCGAACACCCGCTCATATCCGTAGTCGTTGCCGGCGGCCGTCAGCACCGACGTGTCGGTCGTCAGCGCAATGGCCGGCAGCGGATTACGATCGAAGGTGAAGCGCACGAGGAATTCGGCGGCGATGTGCTGCGCGTCGGCCGCGCTACCGCCATTGCCCGCGAGCAGCAGCTTGCCGCCATCGCGGAATGTTTTCGCGATCCGATCGGAAATGGCGAGGATCGACGCCAACAGCTCGCGATCCTTCGTTGCCGCTTCGAGTGTTTTCAGCGAATTCTGGAAGAACGTCTGGATGGCGGCTTCGCGCGGATCGGCCATGACATGTCCCTGCGGCAATGGGTGGTATCGAGCCTTACGCTCTCATGCAAGTTCGGCTGCGCTATGTGGGCGGCATTGGCCGCCCGGCCAGCGTCTTGCGCACGGTTTCGACCACGCTTTGCGGATCGATCTCGGCCGTGCGCCGCCGCTTGATCTCCTTGCCTTCGGGGCGCGGGCCGGGCGGCTCCAGCACCGCCGCGAGCGGATTGAGCGGCGACCAGAGCCGCGGGCTCGTCGGTCCGAAAATCGCAATCGTCGGCGTATTGAGCGCGGCCGCGATATGCATCAGGCCGGAATCGTTCGTGACCGCGACATCGGCGGTGGTCATGGCGATGATGGCGTCGCGCAGGTCGTTACCGGTCAGGTCCTTTACATTCGCGCCGCCGGCCGCGGCGATCTCGGCCGCAATCGTTTTCTCGCTCGGGCCGCCCAGGACCCAGATGTCGGCGCCGTCGACGGCAAGCTGACGCGCGAGCTCCGCATAATGCTCCGCCGGCCAGGCTTTGCCCGGACCGACCGCGCCGGGCGCCAGCGTGACGACGGGGCGCTGCGTTGTCTTCAAGCCCCGACGGGCGAGCCAGGCATCGCTCTCGGCTTTCGGGACCACGAGTTCGGGCAGGGGCCATTGCACCGGCAAGGGGGCGCCCTTCGGCAGCGCCAGCGCCCCGCAACGGTCGATCATCCGCTCGAGCTTGCGTTCTCCAAAGCGCAGATCGGACAGGAGCCCGAACCGCGCCTCGCCGACAAAGCCGACGCGTTCGGGAATGCCGGCAAGGAAGGGCGCCAGGGCCGATTTCCAGGTCCGCAGCATGATCAGGGCGGTGCCGTAACGCTCGGCGCGCAGCGTCTCAGCCAGCGCCCGGTATTGGCCGAGCGGCAGCCGCCGGCGCGGGAGGTCCGAAACGATGCCCTTGCGCACCCCCGGCATGTAATCGAGCAGCGGGGCGCACAGGCGGCTTGTGAGGAGGTCGACCGGGCGATCGGGCCAGCGAGTCCGCAGCAGCTTCACGACCGAATGGCAGCGCACGAAATCGCCGATCCACATGTAGGGGACGAGCAGGATCGGGCTGTCCGCGGCCGGAAAGGGCCCGGCCTTTGTAGCTAGATTGTCAGAAGTGAGATTCATTTCTTTGATGATATGAATTTAGATTCATATCTTACAAGGTCCGTCTCGTTGCCTCAGCGGGTAACCCGGCCGGTGACCGCTGTCGAGTCTCGGAACTGTCGCTCCCGCCGTTTACCTTTGGCGGCCCGCGGCGTTGCACGCTTGAGCGCTCTCAGGCAAAGGATGGCACTAGCGTGGTGGTTCAGAAGTCCCCTTGGTCATTGCAGCGAGTCCGTTAAGGGGACTTCTGAACCTAAACCACGCTAGAATCATAACTTCCTAGTGTCCCTTGAATCCGAAGTTCGCCACAGGAGGTGCTGCGAGATCAGGCGAACTTCGGATTCGGGACACTAGCCAGGGGGCCAGCCGGCGGGCGGGTACGGCGTCGATGTTGTTGGTCACCGGTGCGGCCGGGTTTATCGGTTCGAATGTGGTCGCGGGGCTCAACGACGCCGGCCGGGCCGACGTCGCCATCAATGATTTCCTCGGATCGGACGGCAAGTGGCGCAACCTCGCCAAACGCCAGATCGCGGATTTCGTTCCTCCGAAAGACCTGTTCGCCTGGCTTGAGGGCCGCAAGCTCGACGCGGTGATCCATCTCGGCGCGATCTCGGACACGACCGCGACCGACGGCGATCTCGTGATGGAGACGAATTTCCGCCTGTCGATGCGTTTGCTCGACTGGTGCACGGCGACCAGGACGCCGCTGATCTATGCCTCGTCCGCCGCGACCTATGGCGATGGCCATCAGGGTTTTGTCGACGACTGGTCGCCGGATGCGCTGCGGCAGCTGCGTCCGATGAATCTCTATGGCCTGAGCAAGCATCTGTTCGATCTCGCGGTGGTCGATCGTGTGCGCAAGCGCGAGAAGATGCCGCCGCAATGGGCGGGCCTGAAATTCTTCAACGTGTTCGGGCCGAACGAGTATCACAAGGGCAATATGGCGAGCGTACTCTGCCGCGTGTTCGACGACGCCAAAGCCGGCAAGACCGTGCGGCTGTTCAAATCGCATCGCGATGGCATTGCCGATGGCGATCAGCGCCGCGATTTCATTTATGTCGACGACACGGTGGCGGTGATGCGCTGGTTGCTCGCGACGCCGTCGGTCAGCGGCATTTTCAATGTCGGCACCGGCAAGGCGCGCAGTTTCAAGGACATGATCGTTGCGATGTTCGCGGCGATGGGGCGCAAGTCGAATATCGAATATATCGACATGCCGGAATCCATCCGCGGGCAGTATCAGTATTTCACCGAAAGCGACGCCAGCAACCTGCGCCGCGCCGGCTACAATTCCGGCTTCACGCCGCTCGAGGAGGCGGTCGGAAAATATGTGTCCGGCTTCCTCGATCAGCCCGACCGGTATCGGTGAGCGTGCATGTTCGATCTTGAGAAAAAACTCCAGGAGACGCGCAAGCTCGCGGTGCTGTGCATCGGCGACCTGATGCTCGACGACTTTGTCTACGGCGAGGTATCGCGTATCTCGCCGGAAGCGCCGGCGCCGGTCATTGCCGTGCAGCGCGAAGAGATCGTGATCGGCGGCGCCGGCAACGTCGCGCGCAACATCGCGGCGCTCGGGGCGAAATGCATTTTCATCGGCATTGTCGGCAACGACGAGGCCGGGACAATCTGCAAGGCGTCGTTCAGTAAATATCCCGGTATCAGTCCCAATCTGGTGCCCGATCCTTCACGCCCGACCACGCGCAAATTGCGGTTCGTGTCCGAGCATTTCTCGACGCACCTTCTGCGCGCCGACTGGGAAGAAGCGCGGCCGGCGACGGGCCAGGTCGAAAAGGCGATCATCGACCGCGCGCTGAAAATCCTGCCGCGCGTGAGCGCGGTGGTGCTCTCCGACTATGCCAAGGGCGTGCTGACCGAGAAGGTGATCCGCGCCGTCATCGATCGCGCGGCGAAGCTGAACAAGCCCGTGATCGTCGATCCCAAGGGGCTCGATTACGCGATCTATCGCGGCGCGACGCTGATCACGCCGAACCGCAAGGAACTGGGCGACGCCGCGCATCATCCGGTCAAGACGCATGAGCAGGTGGCGGCTGCGGCCAGTAAATTGGCCAAGCTGACCGGCTCTTCCGCCGTGCTTGTCACATTGAGTGAGGACGGCATGTTGCTGCAGGTGAAGGGGCGAAAGCCCATTCATGCGCCGTCCTATCCGGTGAAAGTGCGCGATGTGTCCGGCGCCGGCGACACGGTTGTGGCCGTGCTGTCCGTGCTGCTCGCGCTCGGCGCCGACTTCGAGGCGGCCATGCGCGCGGCCAATGCCGCGGCCTCGGTCGCAGTCGGCAAGCGCGGCACCGCGGTCGTGACCGCCGACGAACTGCGTCAGCGCATCCTGCCGCCGGCAGCGCTTGCGACCGAGGAAAAGATCGTGCGCAACGTCAAGGACCTCGATGCGCAGCTGAAGGAATGGCGCGTGCAGGACCTGCGCATCGGCTTCACCAACGGCGTGTTCGATCTGTTGCATCCCGGCCATATCCGCGTGCTGGCGCAGGCGCGCGCGGCCTGCGACCGCCTCGTGGTCGGCTTGAACAGCGATGCATCGGTGCGGCGCCTCAATAAAGGCTCGGAACGCCCGCTGCAGAGCGAGCAGGCACGCGCCGAAGTGCTCGCCGGTCTCGAGGCGGTCGATCTCGTCGCCATCTTCAACGAGGACACGCCGCTTGAGCTCATCAAGCGCGTGCGCCCCAATGTGCTGGTGAAGGGCAGCGACTATCACGGCAAGACCGTCGTCGGCCGCGAGATCGTCGAAGCCGGCGGCGGCGAAGTCATTCTGGTCGATCTCGTGCCCGGCCATTCGACGACGAGCATCGTGCGCCGGTCGCGCCTGGTGCCGAAACGCTGATGCCCGCGATCTATCCGCCGGAACTGGAAACCGAGCTGGTGCGGCAATTCTTCGCGCCGCGCGGCAAGGGCTATTTCGTCGAAGTCGGCGCCAACGACCCGAAAACGGAATCGCAATCCTGGCATCTGGAGCAAGCAGGCTGGACCGGCATCCTGATCGAACCTTTGCCCAATCTCGCCGCGCGACTGCGTGAGGCGCGCACAGCCAAGGTGTACGAAGTCGCCTGTTCGTCGCCCGAGCGCGCGGGCAGCCGTATGACCTTGCATGTCGCCGGCGCCTTCTCGTCCTTTAATCCGAAATTGTCGGTCACCGGCGTGCGGCCGGAAGCCGCGATCGACGTGCCGGTGCGCACGCTCGACAGCCTGCTCGATGAAGCGCAGGCGCCAAAGCCGATCGATCTGCTCTCGGTCGATGTCGAGGGCCACGAGCTCGATGTGCTGCGCGGCTTTGATTTCAAGCGCTGGCAGCCGCGCCTGATCCTGCTCGAGGATCATGTCACGAGCCTGGACAAGCACAATTTCCTGCAGCGCGCGGGCTATCGGCTGATCCGCCGCACCGGCCTGAACGGATGGTACGCGCCGCGCGCCGCGGCGCCCTCGCTCGACTGGCAGGGGCGCTGGCAGATTTTCCGCAAATATTATCTCGCGCTGCCGTTTCGCATTTTGCGCGAATTCAAGCGCCGGATGCGCGACCGCATCCGGCTCGGCGGGTGACGCGCGATGCCGATACTCTCCGCCATCGTCATCGCCAAGAACGAGGCGCACAATATCGCCGCCTGCCTCGACAGCCTGGCCTTCTGCGACGAGCGTATTGTGGTCGACAGCGGCTCAAGCGACGACACCGTGAAGATCGCCGAAGGCAAAGGCGCGCGCGTCGTGCACCACGACTTCGAAGGATTCGGCGCGCAGAAGAATTTCGCGCTCTCGCTCGCGCAAGGCGATTGGATTCTCTCGCTCGATGCCGACGAGCGCGTGAGCAAGGAACTCGCCGACGAGATCAAGGCGGCGATCTCGCAGCCGCGCGCTGACGCTTGCGAGATGCCGCGACTCTCAAGTTTCTGCGGGCGGCCGATGCGCCATTCCGGGTGGTTTCCGGATTATGTGCTGCGCCTGTTCCGGCGCGGCAAGGCGCGCTTTTCCGACGATCTTGTGCATGAGCGGGTCGTCGGCGCCGGCCCCGTCACGCGGTTGAAGCATCCGCTGATCCATCATCCGGTTTTGCGACTGGAGGACACGCTGTCGCGAATGGATCGCTATTCCACAGCGGGGGCCGAGATGTTGGTTGCGTCGGGGCGCCGGGTATCGTTTATAACCGGCATCGTTCGCGGCTTTTGGGCCTTCATCCGGACCTATCTTCTGAGGGGAGGATTTCTGGATGGGCGCGAGGGTTTTCTGCTCGCGGTCGCGAATGCGGAAGGGACGTACTACCGTTACATGAAAGCCTGGCTGAAGGGACGGCAGCGTGGCTGAACTCATCTCCATCATCGTCACGACGCACGATCGCGAGGACGCGCTCGACGCGGTGCTGCGTTCGCTCGCGCGCCAGACCGATCGCGACTTCGAAGTGATCGTTGCCGATGACGGATCGGGCCCGGCGACCGCGGCCTTGATCGTGCAATGGAAAGAGAAATTCGGCCGCCGTCTCGAACACGCCTGGCACGAGCATCGCGGCTTCCGTGCCGGCGAAATCCGCAACCGCGCGCTGCTTCAGAGCCGCGGCGTCTATTGCATCTTTCTCGACGGCGACTGTATCGCAAGGCCGGATTTCATCGCGAGCCATCGCGCGCTGGCGGAGCAAGGCTGGTTTGTCTCCGGCAATCGCATCTTGATGTCGCAAGAGCTGACGCGTCAGGTGCTGGCGCAGCATCTTGAGCCCGAAAACTGGAATTTCGCAAACTGGGTCGGCCGCAGGAGCCGCCGCGACATCAATCGTCTTGCGCCGATGCTGCCGTTGCCGCTCGGGCTGTTGCGCAAGATGCGTCCGGGCGAATGGCAGCATGCGCGCTCATGCAATCTCGCCGTTTGGCGGTCCGATCTCGATCGCGTCGACGGGTTCGACGCCGACTATAATGGCTGGGGCCGCGAGGATTCCGATCTGCTGGTGCGGCTCCTGCATGCGGGCGTGCGCAGGAAGGACGGCAATTTCGCAACCGGCGTGCTGCATCTGTGGCACCCGGCGGCGGATCGTTCGGCGCTGCCGGTCAATGATAAAAAACTCGACCGGGTGCGGGGGGAGAAGCGGGTGAAAGCATTGGTAGGCATGTCGTCGTTGCGCCGCGACGATCCGAACCCGGCCGTGAGAACGGGCGCCGCGCGATCATGACACTCGTTTTAACTCCCGCTGCCGTGCGGCGCGAAAAGCTGATGCGCCTCGCCGATTACCTTGTGATCGGCGTCGCGATCGTGCTGCCGTGGTCGACATCGGCAACGGTCATCCTCATCAGCATTTGGGCGCTGACCGTCATCCCCACCATCGAGCCGAAAGATCTGAAAGAAGAAATGACGCGACCAGCGGCCTATCTGCCGGTCGCGTTGTTTGCGCTGGCGGCCCTCGGGATGTTGTGGGCGGACATTCCGTTCAAGGATCGGTTGAAGGGAATCGATTCCTTTCTCAAGCTCCTCACCATTCCGTTGCTCATGATCCAGTTCCGCCGCTCCGATCGCGCGATCTGGGTGCTGGCGGGATTCCTGGCGTCCGCGGCACTCCTGCTGGCGGCGTCCGGCATCGCCTTGCTGTCTCCCAAAGGTGACGGTTGGGGTTGGGCGAAGGGCCAAGGTTTGCCGGTCAAGGACTACATCGCGCAGAGCGCGGAATTCACGATCTGCGCCTTCGGACTGTTTTATCTCGCAGTCGATGCGTTCCGCCTGCGCTGGCGCGTTTTCGGCGTGATCTTCCTCGTCCTTGGTCTATTGTTTCTCGCCGACATGTTTTTCGTAACCACAAGCCGAACGGCTTTGCTCACGCTTCCGTTCCTTCTTTTGCTGCTGGGTTTCCGGCAATTCGGCTGGAAGGGAACCGCCGCCGCCTTTGCCATCGGCATCGTCATGGCGGCCGTCGTGTGGACGGGATCGTCCTATGTCCGCAACCGGCTCGGTAGTCTCGTGGTCGAGATTGCGCACCCGCGCGCGGATACGATCGGGACGCCGGCCGGCGAGCGACTCAATTTCTGGAAGCGGTCGATTGCGTCGGTCGCCGAAGCGCCGGTGATTGGGCACGGAACCGGATCGATCCGTGAGGTTTTCCAGCGGTCGGCAACCGGGCACGGCACGTCGGCGATGGTCTCGGTCAATCCGCATAACCAGACACTGGCGGTCGCTATTCAGCTCGGTATTGTCGGAGTGTTGCTGCTGTTTGCGATGTGGTTTTCACATCTTGCGTTGTTCTTTCGCGGCGCCGGCATGGCGTCCTGGCTCGGATTGCTGGTCGTTGCGCAGAACGTGATTGGCTCGCTTGCCAACTCGCATCTGTTCGACTTCACCCACGGCTGGATCTATTGCATCGGCGTCGGTGTTTGCGGCGGCATCGCAACGCGGCAGGGCATTGCGCTTTCGATCTTTGCTCCATCCTGCAAGGCCGCCGCAGCCAGGCCGTGACGGATCCGATCGATCTTCCGGCACAGCCGCGGATTCTCGTCGTCGCTCTGCGCCGGCTTGGCGACGTGCTGCTCACCACGCCGCTGATCCGGAGTCTCCGGCGCGCCTGGCCGCTGGCCAAGATCGACATTCTGGTTTTCTCCGATACCGCCGCCATTCTCGACGGCAACCCGGATATCGACGAAGTGCTGTCCACGCCCTCACGCCGCAACGGACTGAAAAGCGTGGCGTTGGCCGTGCGCCTGTGGCGCAACTACGATCTTGCGGTGACGACACAGGCCGGCGACCGTCCGACATTCCTGGCGGCGATCGCAGGCCGAAAGCGCGCGGGTCCGGTGGAAGGCCGTCTGATCGGACGGATCAAGCAATTCATGCTCGACCGCCATATCCCGATGGGCGAGGGCGTGCATCGCGTCGACGACGTACTCTCGCTTGCACGCATTCTCGGCATTCCGCCAGTCGCGGAAGTGATCTGCCCGCGCGCCGCGCCGCGGCCGGATCTCCTTCCCGCGAAACCTTATGCCGTGATCCATGCCGCGCCGATGTTCCGTTACAAGCAATGGCACGAGGCGGGCTGGCGGGCGGTCGCCTCTCATCTCGCTGCGCAGGGCCTCGCGGTCGTCGCGACCGGCGGTCCCGGCGAAGCGGAACGGCGCTATCTCGACGACGTCTGGAAAGACACCGATGTGCTCCGGCTCGACGGCAAGATGACGTGGCCGGAACTCACGGCCGCGCTCGCCGGCGCGCGTGTTTTTGTGGGACCCGATACGTCGGTGACGCATCTTGCGGCCGCAGCCGGCTGTCCGACGGTCGCGCTTTACGGACCGACCGATCCGCGCCTGTGGGGACCATGGCCGGCGAACGGTCTCGACGCATCGTGGGACGCGGCGGCAGCGTCGCAGCGGCGCGGCAATGTCTGGCTCGTGCAAAATCCGCTGCCGTGTCAGCCCTGCCAGCACGAAGGCTGCCTGCGCAACCTGCAAAGTTACAGCCGCTGCCTTGACGAGCTTGGTCCCGAGCCGGTCATCGCCGCGTTAAACATGGTGCTAACGAGCGGACAGCGCCCTCAAATTTAAGCCAACACCAGCTTTTCCGGATGTGGTAAATCCCCGGCGATGAAATTCCTGTCCCGTAAATCCCTGATCGTGCTGCACGATCTGTTCATGACCGCGGCGGCGATCGTGGCGGCGTTCTACCTGCGATTCGAGACGCCCGGCCTGGAAGAGCGCTTCAATCTTCTGGTCTGGCTCGTTCCCGGCATCGTGGTCTATGCCGGCTTTGTCTACTCGTTCTTCCACCTCGACGATGCGAAATGGCGTTTCGCCTCGCTGCCGGACGTCAACAATATCTTCCGTTCGGTCACGGTGATCGCGGTTTCACTGCTGATCCTCGATTACATCCTGGTCGCGCCGAACCTCTACGGCACGTTCTTTTTCGGCAAAGCGACGATCATCATTTACTGGATCCTCCAGATGTTCTTCCTGGGCGGTCCGCGTATTGCGTATCGCTATTTCCGCTATTCGCGCACGCGCCAGCACGCGCGCAGCGCCGAATCCGCCCCGATCCTTATTCTCGGCCGCGCGGCCGATGCCGAAGTCCTCCTGCGCGCGATCGAAAGCGGCGCGGTGAAGAAGATCTGGCCGGTCGGCATCCTGTCGCCGTCCGCCTCCGATCAGGGCCAGTCGATCCGCGGCATTACGGTGCGCGGCAACTTCGATGACCTCGAGCGCGTGGTTACTGAACTCGGTAACGCCGGGCGCCGTGTCGCCCGCGTCGTGCTGACGCCATCGGCTTTCGAAACCGACGCGAAGCCCGAAACGCTTTTGATGCAGGCGCGCCGGCTCGGTCTCGCGACCAGCCGTCTGCCGTCGCTCGACGAGGGCGGCGAGGCGCTCCGCCTCGCACCGGTCAATGTCGAGGACCTGTTGCTGCGTCCGACCGTGAAGATCGACTATCGGCGGATCGAGGATTTCGTGAAGCGAAAATCGGTCATCGTGACCGGCGGCGGCGGTTCGATCGGCTCGGAAATCTGCGACCGTATTGTCACCTTCGATGCCTCGCGTCTGCTGATCGTCGAGAATTCCGAAGCAGCCTTGCACACGATCCTGGAAACACTGGCGGCAAAGCAGGCCGCGGTGAAAATCGAAGGCCGCCTTGCCGATATCCGCGACCGCGAGCGCATTCTGCGGCTGTTCGCCGAGTTCAAGCCCGACATCGTGTTTCATGCCGCAGCGCTCAAGCACGTGCCGCTGCTCGAATGCGACTGGGACGAGGGCGTCAAGACCAACGTCTTCGGCTCGGTCAACGTCGCCGACGCCGCCGCCGAAGCGGGCGCCGCCGGCATGGTGATGATCTCGACCGACAAAGCGATCGAGCCGGTCTCGGTGCTGGGCGCGACCAAGCGCTTCGCCGAGATGTATTGCCAGGCGCTGGATACGAAATTCGCGCGCCACAAGGACGCGTCGGCGATGCGGCTGATCTCGGTGCGCTTCGGCAATGTGCTGGCGTCGAACGGGTCGGTCGTGCCGAAATTCAAGGCGCAGATCGAAGCGGGAGGCCCGGTCACCGTCACGCATCCCGAGATGGTGCGTTACTTCATGACCATTCGCGAGGCCTGCGATCTCGTCGTCACCGCGGGCAGTCATGCGCTCAATGGCGCGCGCGCCGACGTCGCGGTCTATGTCCTCAATATGGGACAGCCGGTGAAAATCCTCGATCTGGCCGAGCGCATCATCCGCCTGTCGGGCCTCGAGCCGGGGCGCGATATCGAGATCGCGTTCACCGGCATGCGGCCGGGCGAACGCCTGCACGAGATCCTCTTCGCGCGCGAAGAGCCGTCATCGGAGATCGGCATCGCCGGCATCGTGGCGGCACGCCCGATCACGCCGACGATGGAAACAATGCAATCCTGGCTCGCAACGCTGGAGC
>CAYJNT010000096.1:0-12095 GCA_964370945.1 uncultured Hyphomicrobiales bacterium
TCGATTCAGACGCCGCGTGGGGCCAAGCAGGCCTTCATCCTGATCAAGCCGGAAAAGCCCGTGGCGTCGGTGCTGCTGTTCGCCGGCGGGCATGGGGCGCTGGGGCTTAAGAGCGCGTCGGACATGAAATGGGGCAAGGGGAATTTCCTCGTCCGCACCCGCGATAAATTCGCCGCGCATAATTTCATGGTCGCCGTGATCGACGCGCCGTCGGATCAACAGGGTGGGATGAATGCGATCTTCCGCATGAGCAAGGCGCATGCCGGCGACATCGACGCGGTCGCGGCCTATCTGAAAAAGCAGGCCGCCGTCCCGGCCTGGGTCGTCGGTACCAGCATGGGCACATTCTCGGCCGCGCGCGGCGCGATCGGCACCAGGGATGTCGATGGTCTGGTGCTGACATCCACCGTCACCCGCAGCAAGCCGGACTGGAAGATCGCGACAAGCCATCCGAACGGCGTCGCCAGCATGGCGCTCCCCGACATCACCGTTCCGGCGCTCGTCCTGTCGCATCGCAAGGACGGCTGTACCCTCACGCCGGCCGCCGATGCGCCGAAACTGAGCGGACGGCTGACGAAAGCGAAGAAAGTCGAGGTGATCGTTCTCGACGGCGGCGATCCGCCGATCTCCGACCCGTGTGAGGCCAAATCGCAGCACGGCTTTCTCGGAATTGAAACGAAAGCGATCGATGCAATCGCTCAATTCATAAAGAATCGCGGCGAAAAAAACTGAGCCGTCCGCATTCGCCGCAACCACAAGCCCATACAGTCGTTTAGCTCGCGTGCATCGCCTGACGTGCCGGATCGGCACGGTGCGCGTCGACAATTCTTAAGAATGACTTAACATTGTCAGCTTAATTTTTTCATCAACCCCGAGCGAGGCGTCATGCGCATCGTGCTGGTAGATACAAGCCGCACCGTCTTGAAGATCATCGCGCGCATGCTGGAAGCGCGCGGACATGACGTTGTGCCGTTCACCGGCGGCCGCGAGGCGCTCAAATTCATCGAGGCGAATCCCGATATCGCCGCCGTCATCACCAGCGCCGAATTGATATCGATGACCGGTATCGAAATGTGCTGGGAAACGCGGCTGCTCGCGGGCCACCATCGCCCGATCTACATCGTGCTGATGTCATCGAACTACGACCGCAGGCATCTCGCCGAGGCGCTCGACATGGGTGCCGACGATTTCATCGGCAAGCCGCCGGCCACCGAAGAGCTTTATGCGCGCCTGCGCGCGGCGGAACGCTTCGCATTCATGCAGAACGAATTGGTCAGGCTTGCGACCACGGACCCCCTGACCGGCGTGCGCAATCGCCGCGCTTTTTTCGAGCGGGCGGAGCAAGCCTGCCTGCGGGCGGAAAATGGCGCGGCCTTGTCGGCCATCATGTTTGATGTCGATCATTTCAAGAAGGTCAATGACCTCTGTGGCCACGACGTCGGCGACGAGGTATTGCGGGGCGTGGCGCGCACGGCGGCCATCGGAAATGCCATTCTCGGCCGGCTGGGCGGGGAGGAGTTCGCGATCCTGCTTGAGAATACCACGCTTCCGGAAGCCGTCGCCTTGGCCGAGCACCTGCGCAAGAAGCTCGCCGCTCTGCGGTTCGAGCTCACGCCCAAGCTCATGACCCTGACATGCAGCTTCGGCGTGAGCGAATGGCATCGCGGCGACACCATCGACACGTTGCTTAAACGCGCGGATGCGGCGCTCTATGAGGCAAAAAACGGCGGGCGAAACCGGGTCGTCGCCGAAAGCGCGATCGTCGCCGATCTGCGCGCGCGCCTGCCGAGCGATGTGGTCCGTTCGGTTCGGGTATGAGGCGGTCTAGGCGGCGTCCGTGGGGCGCTGCCGAATGAGCTTCGACCGCGCGAACAGATCAGCGACCCAGTCGACGAAAATCCGCAGCTTGTTGCTGAGATGCTTGTTCGGCGGATAGACGATGTGGAGCGGGATCGGTTCCATGTTCCACCCGGGCATGATCGGGCGCAGCGCGCCCGAGGCGACATGCTCCTGCACCATGAAGATCGGCACATGGATCACCCCTAAACCTGCAAGCGCGGCGGTGACATAGGCGTTGCCGTCGTTCACCGTAACGATGTGCGATGTCGATATTTCGCGCTGTTCACCGTTGCGCCAGAGCACGAGCGGCCAAGGCTGAGCCGTGCCGGTCTTGATGTAACCGACGATCTTGTGGCCGTCCTCGAGGTCGTCCGGATGGCGCGGCTCGCCGTGGCGCTGCAAATAGGAAGGCGAGGCGCAGGTCATGAAATGCATTTCCGCGATCTTGCGCGCGATCAGCGACTGGTCGGTGAGCACGCCGGCGCGGATGACGCAATCGACATTCTCGCCGATCAGGTCGACCGGCCTGTCGGTGACACCGATGTCAATCTGGATATCCGGGAAACGTGTGTGAAAATCGGGGAGGGCCGGGATCAGCACCTGCGTCGCCAATCCCGAGCTGACATCGATGCGTAGCCGGCCCTTCGGATTGAGTTGCGACAGCCGTATGCTGCCGTCGAGTTCCTCGAGATCCGCGAGCAAGCTGACGACGCGCTCGTAATAAGCGGCGCCGTCGGGCGTGACGCTGACGCGGCGCGTGGTCCGGTGCAGCAGGCTGGTCTGCAGGTCCGCCTCAAGGGTCTGGATCAGCTTGGTCGCAGTCGCCTTCGGAATCGCGAGCGTGGTTGCGGCCCGCGTGAAGGAGCCGATTTCGACCACCCGGGCGAACGCCCGCATCGCAGCGAGCCGGTCGTATCGAGCCTCGCTGGACCTGCCGTTACGCAAGCTTTTTGCCATTATTGTTCACCAGTAGAAACAGTGTGGTCAATATTTGACTATTTATCCTCGTTTCGCGCAAGCCCATATGCTGCGTCGCAATAATAATCATCACTGGTAACGGACGATGGCGACACGCTGGACAGACGCAGAAATCGGGGCGGGCGAGTACGCATTGCCGGCCAGGATTTATCGCGGGTCCGGCGCATCGAGCGCGGCCCCGCTGGTGCTGCATCTGCATGCCGGCGCCTTTGTCGGCGGCTCGGCTGAAACCGGTGGCGTCATATCGGAACTCCTCGCCGAGGCCGGCGCGGTGGTCGTGTCGGCCGACTATCCGCTCGCCCCGACATATCCATTCCCGAATGCCGTTCAATCGCTGTTCAAGGCGCTGAACTGGCTGCAGGCCAACCGGCCGGACGGCGTCAGCAAGAAATCCGCGCTGTTCGTCGCCGGCGAAGAGGCGGGCGGCAATCTCGCCGCGGCGTTGGCGCTGATGGCACGCGATCAGCAGGAGCCCGCGCTCGCCGGACAGATCCTGCTCTCACCGATGCTCGATCCTTGCCTCGCCACATGCTCGATGCGCGAGGCGAATGCTGGCGTTGCCGATTGCCAATGGGCCGTCGGCTGGCATCAATATCTCGGATCGGCCGACAAGGCGGCGCATCCTTACGCCGCGCCGATCAATTCATCGCGCCTTGCCGGCGCCGCGCCGGCGCTCATTGTCACGGCGGACGACGATCTGCTGCGCGACGAAAGTCTGCGCTACGCGCGGCGCCTGCGCGAATCGGGTGTCGCCGTGCGCGAGCATGTCTTATCCGGGCCGACGGATTGGCCCTGCGTGCTTGCCAATCTCTCGCTCGCCGAGCGGCCCTGGGCCGGCACGGTGCGTGAGCTCTTTCGCTTGTTTCTCACGAAGAACGTCTCAAACCAGCGAAGCGTGCCCGCGCTCGCTTAACAATAACGGACATCGCCATGAAGTACGAAGCTGATCATCGCGAAGACACCAACGCATCGGGTTCCTCCGGCGGCAATGGCTGGATCGTCTATCCGCGGCGTCCGACCAAACGGATGGCGGCC
This sequence comes from uncultured Hyphomicrobiales bacterium, assembly GCA_964370945.1. Classification (GTDB taxonomy): domain Bacteria; phylum Pseudomonadota; class Alphaproteobacteria; order Rhizobiales; family Xanthobacteraceae; genus Pseudorhodoplanes. The sequence continues at coordinate 3,853 of CAYJNT010000096.1, forward strand.
GTTGCCATCGCGGTTGTCGCCGTCATCGGTCTCGGCGCCTGGCTGGTCTCGCGGCCTTGGAGCGCGCAGGCCAACAATCCCGCGAACCAGACCCCGCAAGCGACGCCCGCGTCGGTGGCGGTCGTGCAACAGCAGGACGTCGTGATGTGGGACGAATTCTCCGGACGGCTCGAAGCGGTCGAGCGCGTGGAAATCCGCTCGCGCGTCGCCGGCGCCATCCTGGCCGCGCATTTTCGCGAAGGCGCGCTGGTGAAGCAGGGCGATCTTCTCATCAAGATCGATCCCGAGCCCTATGCGGCGGAAGTCGCGCGGTCGGAAGCGCAGGTTGCCGCGGCGCAAGCGCGCGTCCAACTGACGAAAAACGATCTTGAACGCGGCGAGCAATTGACCGGCACGCGCGTCATCACGCAACGCGACTATGACCAGCGCGTCAACGCGCATCGCGAAGCGGAAGCTAATCTGAAGGCGGCGCTGGCGCAGCTTGAAACCAATCGGCTGAACCTGAGCTGGACCGACGTGCGCGCGCCGGTGTCCGGCCGCGTCGGCAAGATTGAGATCACAGCCGGAAATCTCGTGTCGGCAGGGCCGGACGCGCCGGTTCTGACGACGCTCGTCTCGGTCGATCCGATCTACGCGAGCTTCAATGCCGACGAACAGGTTGTGACACGCTCGCTGCAGGCGCTCGATTCCGGCGCCGACACGCATACCCAGGTCGATCGCATTCCCGTCATCATGGCCTCGGAGACGAGCAACGGCGTTCCCCTGCAAGGAAAGCTGCAATTGATCGACAACCAGGTCGAGGCGCGCACCGGCACGGTGCGGGTTCGCGCCGTGTTTGAAAATCAGAATGGACGCTTGATCCTCGGGCAATTCGCGCGCTTGCGCATGGGCCAGCCGAAATCCGAACCGGCCTTGCTCGTCAGTGAGCGGGCGGTCGGGACCGACCAGGACAAGAAATTCGTGCTGGTCGTCGATGGCGACAACAAGGCGCAGTACCGCGAAATCACCCTTGGCAACAGCTTCGAAGGACTTCGGACCGTCACGAAGGGCCTGAAGGCGGGCGAGCGCGTCGTCGTCAACGGCATTCAGCGCGTGCGGCCGGGCGCGGTAATCGCGCCCCAAATGGTCACCATGAATCCGCGCGGTTCGACCCATGCGGCGGCCGGTTTCGACAACGAGGTTACACAGCGCTGATTTGATCGCGCTGATTTAGGAACGTTCCATGAATCTCTCCCGATTTTTCATCGACCGACCGATTTTCGCCGGCGTGCTGTCGATCCTGATCTTTGTTGCGGGCCTATTGGCGCTGCGCGTGATGCCGATTTCGGAATATCCCGAAGTCGTTCCGCCGTCCGTGGTTGTCCGCGCCAATTATCCGGGCGCCAATCCCAAGGTCATTGCCGAGACGGTGGCGACTCCGATTGAGGAAGCGATCAACGGCGTCGAGGGCATGCTTTATATGAGCAGCCAAGCGACGACCGATGGCCTGATGTCGCTGACGGTCACATTCCGGCTCGGGATGGATCCCGACAAGGCGCAGCAGCTGGTCCAGAATCGCGTTTCGCAGGCCGAACCCAGATTACCCGAAGAGGTCCGCCGCCTCGGCATCACCACGATCAAGAGCTCGCCCGACCTGACCATGGTCGTGCATCTGCTGTCGCCGAATGACCGCTACGATATGACCTATCTGCGCAACTATGCCTTGCTCAACGTCAAGGATCGGTTGGCGCGGATCGAAGGCGTGGGGCAGGTGCAGCTGTTCGGCGCCGGCGACTACTCCATGCGCGTCTGGCTCGATCCGCAGAAGATCGCCGAGCGTGGCCTTTCCGCGAGCGATGTCGTGCGCGAAATCCGCGCGCAGAACGTGCAGGCCGCGGCCGGCGTGGTTGGCGCGTCACCAGGCGTGCCGGGGCTGGACCTTCAGCTTTCAGTCAACGCGCAGGGGCGCCTGCAGAGCGAAGAGGAGTTCGGCGAGATCGTCGTCAAGACCGGCAGCAACGGCGACGTCACGCGTCTGCGCGACATCGCCCGCATCGAGCTCGGCGCCTCCGAATATGCGCTGCGCTCGCTGCTCGACAACAAGTCGGCGGTTGCCGTCCCGATCTTCCAGGCGCCCGGTTCGAACGCGATCGCGATCTCGGACAATGTGCGCAAAACAATGGCCGAGCTGAAGCGCAACATGCCGGAGGGCATAGATTACCAGATCGTCTATGACCCGACGCAATTCGTGCGCGCCTCGATCGAGGCGGTGGTGCACACGCTTCTGGAAGCGATCGCACTGGTCGTGCTGGTGGTCATCGTCTTCCTGCAGACGTGGCGCGCCTCGGTCATTCCGTTGCTCGCCGTACCGGTCTCGATCATCGGCACCTTCGCGATCATGTATGTCTTCGGCTTCTCGATCAACGCGCTCAGCCTGTTCGGGCTGGTGCTCGCGATCGGTATCGTGGTCGACGACGCCATCGTCGTAGTCGAAAATGTCGAGCGCAATATCGAAGAGGGCTTGTCGCCGCGCGACGCGACTTACCGCGCGATGCGGGAAGTGTCCGGCCCGATCATTGCGATTGCCCTTGTTCTCGTTGCCGTGTTCGTGCCGCTCGCTTTCATCAGCGGCCTGACCGGCCAGTTCTACAAGCAATTCGCCCTGACCATCGCGATTTCGACGGTGATTTCCGCCATCAACTCGCTGACATTGTCGCCGGCTTTGTCCGCGCTTCTGCTCAAAGGCCACGACGCGCCGAAGGACGCCCTGACCAAAGTGATGGATCGGCTGTTCGGCTGGTTCTTCCGCGGCTTCAACCGGGTGTTCCGGGCCGGCGGAAATGCTCACGCCGCTGGTGTCACCCGCGTGATCTCGCGCAAGGCGGCGGTCATGCTGGTCTATGTCGTCCTGATCGGCGTAACCGGCCTCTTGTTCCGGGCGGTGCCGGGCGGGTTCGTGCCCGGGCAGGACAAGCAATATCTTGTCGGCTTCGCGCAATTGCCGGACGGCGCAACGCTCGACCGCACCGAAGAGGTCATTCGCGCGATGAGCGACATCGCGCTCAAGCATCCGGGCGTCGAGAGCGCGGTTGCGTTTCCCGGCCTGTCGATCAGCGGCTTCACCAACTCGTCCAATGCCGGTATCGTCTTTGTGACCTTGAAGCCCTTCGATGAGCGCAAGCCGCCGGAATTGAGCGGCGGCGCGATGGCGATGGCCCTCAACCAGAAATTCGCCGCGATCCAGGACGCCTTCATCGCGATCTTCCCGCCACCGCCGGTGCAAGGTCTCGGAACGATCGGCGGATTCAAGCTGCAGATCGAGGATCGTGCCGGTCTCGGCTATGAGGCGCTCGACCAGGCGCTGAAGGCGTTCACGGCGAAAGCCATGCAGACGCCGGAGTTGGCGCGTGTGTTCTCGAGCTACAAGGTCAATGTCCCGCAGATTTATGCGGACATCGACCGCACCAAGGCGCGTCAGCTTGGTGTTGCCGTCACCGATGTCTTTGACACGATGCAAATCTATCTCGGCTCGCTCTATGCCAACGACTTCAACAAATTCGGCCGCACCTATTCGGTGCGTGTGCAGGCCGACGCGAAATTCCGCGCGCGCGCCGAGGATATCGGCCAGCTGAAGGTGCGATCGGCGTCCGGCGAGATGATTCCGCTGGCGACGCTATTGCGGGTCAAGCCCAGCGCCGGGCCCGAGCGTGCCATGCGCTACAACGGATTCCTGTCGGCCGACGTCAACGGCGCTGCGGCTCCCGGATTCTCGACCGGGCAGGCGCAGGCCGCCGCGGAGCGGATTGCGGCGGAAACACTTCCGCGCGGGTTCGATTTCGAGTGGACGGAATTGACCTACCAGGAGATCATCGCCGGCAATTCGGCGATCTGGGTGTTCCCGCTCTCCGTCTTCCTCGTCTTTCTGGTGTTGGCCGCTTTGTACGAAAGCCTGACCTTGCCATTGTCGATCATCCTGATCGTGCCGATGGGCCTGCTGGCGGCGATGTTCGGCGTCTGGATCTCGGGCGGGGACAACAACATCTTCACGCAGATCGGGCTGATCGTGCTCGTCGGATTATCGGCAAAGAACGCGATCCTGATCGTCGAATTCGCGCGCGAGCTGGAATTCGCCGGCCGCACGCCGATCCAGGCTGCGATCGAGGCGAGCCGGCTGCGGCTGCGCCCGATCCTGATGACGTCGCTCGCCTTCGTGATGGGCGTTCTGCCGCTGGTGCTCTCAACCGGTGCCGGCGCAGAAATGCGCAAGGCGATGGGCATCGCCGTCTTTGCCGGTATGATCGGCGTCACGGCGTTCGGTCTGTTCCTGACTCCGGTCTTCTACGTGCTGTTGCGGCGGCTCACCGGCAACCGGGCACTCAAGCAGCACGGCGAATCGAGCCTCGTTGCGGCGCCGGCTGAATAGCGAAGCCTCGATTGCGGGCGAAGGCGGGAGCATTCCCGCCTTTGTTCATCCGCTGACGGCGCCGGTCATTTCTTGCGGCCGCTCGTCTCGTAGCGATCGGCAATGCTCTCGACCAGCGCGATGATCTTGCGCTGCACCGCTTCGTCGTCGATTTTGGCAAACGCCTTGAGCAGCCGCACGCTGTTGGCGGCATTGGCGAACAACGACGTATCGATGTCGTGTTTATCGGCCTTGCTTTTGACGCTGCCGTCGGCGTGAAAGAAAAACGAAATCGGAACCTGCAGCAATTCCGCGATCTTGTTGAGCCGCGAGGCGCCGACGCGATTGACGCCGTTCTCGTATTTCTGCACCTGCTGGAACGTGATGCCGAGATGATCGCCAAGTTCGGTTTGTGATAATCCTTTTTCGATCCGGCGCAGGCGAATTCTCTTGCCCACTTCGATATCGATCGGCGTAACGCTGCGTGTGACCATGGTTCTGACCATCTTCAATAGACCTAGTCGCTGGCAAAGCCTTCAAACAGATTAACGAGCGGCTCACCTTTGTACGTTTTCGGCAGTTTGTCCGGATGAATAAACTCGTCCCGGAACCACGGAAACTGCACCGGATTGAACGCCTCGATCATCCAGTCGATGATGTGAGCGACCCGTGGAATACTTCTGCTCGCAGGATGATATGAAAGCCATATATCAAAAGGACGGTGCAGGTCGATATCGATCGGAACGACTTTCGCACCAATAGCTGAAGCGTAAGTCGGAAGCAATCCGATGCCCGCGCCCTTGGCGATCGCCCAGTAATTGGCGCTGGAGACGTTATTGCGCATCACCAGCAGGTCCTGCTGCCGCGTGCCCGGGAACCAGCTGTCGAATATCTCTTTAGCGGCCGTTTGATCGGCAAATTGCATCACGATGCGATGCTTTTTCAGCTCTTCCCGGTTGCCGGGCTTGCCATATGTCTCGATATATTTCTGGCTGGCATAGAACATAACGTGCAGCGTGCCGAGCTTGACGACCTTGACGTCAAGCGTCGTGGGCCTCGACAGCTGGATGGCGATGTCGGCCTCATGCCGCAGCACATCGGCCGAACGCATGGCGCAGTGAAGATCGACAAGAATGTTCGGATAGGAACGCTGGAATTCGACGAGGCGCGGCGCGACCCAGAACGTACCCAGCCCTTCCGTCACGGCGACGCGGACTTCGCCCTTGACCTGCGGGCTGACCAGGCCGCCGCGGGCGCGCATGAGATCGAACGATGCGGCCTCCATCCGCTCGACCGCGGATACGACCTTCGTTCCTTCCTCCGTGAGGCGGGTGCCGTGAACGTCACGCGTGAATAATGTCGCGCCAATCTGCTTTTCGAAGTCGTCGACCCGGCGGCGGATGACGTTGATCGACTGCCCGAGTTGCTCGGCCGCCGAGCGGAAGCTCCCGCAGCGGACCACCTCCAGGAAGATGCGGGCATTGTCCCAATCGACGGAGGGCTGCACGTCCGCCGGCTGGTGTTCCAGCCACTGAACACCCCTTTCAGCTATCGGGCGCATACGACCATCCCCTTCGTCGCTAAGCTTCTCAAAATATTCAGATACCGGCAACTGTTGGGGGACAGGAATGACCGCACACTATCGGCACATCAGAGAGGCAGGGCCTGCCTTACCTATAGGCCATTTTCCGGCCAAGCACCCGTTGCCAGCCAGAAATATCGAGGAATTCGCCCGCGATGTCGTGATTTTCACACCGGTCGGCCGGAATTTGGACGCGGCGATCAGCCGCGCGCGCATAGATCTGCCGGGCCTGGCCGGTTCCGAGGTTGTGCGCCGCGTTATGTCGCATAACCCGGACTCGCTCTGGGCGATCGCACGGCGCGAAAATTTTGATGCCGCCACGGCGGTTCCCGAAGGCTTCGTCGCCTTCCTGATGCTGAATAAAGAGGGCTTGCGGCAGCTGCTGGAGGGGACGTTCGATGCCAGCGACCCTGACCTCGGCCTGCTCTGCAATCAGCACCAGAGGCCCGCGGGGATCTATGTCTGGGCGATGTGGGGCCGCGGCGGACTCGTCGGCGGCATCCCGCTGGCGTTCGAAAAAGTCTGGACGCCGATCTACAAGGATGTCGACCTTTACGCGCGCGCCGTCACCGTGGACGGTCAGCGCCTTCTCGAAACAATGGGCTTCGCCCGAGGCGCGATCGTCGGGGATCTCGCCGCGCCCAACCTTCATAGCTATGTGCGCTCGCCGCGCCCGAAATCGGAGAATCCAGGATACGACCGCTACCATGGCGACGGCGCCAAGGGTGAAATCGCGGTCACGATGACGCGGTCGATCGAAGACCTGATGAAGGTCATCTCGATCCGCAGCGCCGTCTATATCGGCGAACAGGAATGTCCGTATCTGGAGGAATTCGACGGCAACGATTTCTGCGCCACGCATCTGTTGGGCTATGTCGGCAATGAGCCGGCCGGCTGCATCCGCATCCGCTATTTTGCCGATTTCGCCAAGATCGAGCGGCTGGCGGTGCGAAAGGAATTTCGCAAGACACGGCTATCGTTTCAGCTCGTGCGCGCGGCAATCGATCTGTGCCGGGTCAAGGGCTATCGGTGCCTCTATGGGCACGCGCAGAAGCGGCTGGTGAATTTCTGGTCGCGGTTCGGCTTCGAAACATTTGAGGGCGGCCAGGAGCTCGTCTTCTCCGACTTCGATTATGTTGAAATGAAAATGCGCACCGACCGCCATCCGACCGCGATCACGATCGGTGTCGATCCTTACGTCATTATTCGTCCCGAAGGCCGCTGGCACGTCGCGGGGGTCCTCGAGCAATCAAAAACCCGGCCGGTGACGCGGCCATCACTGGAAAGCAGCGCATGACGACAATAGTGAATCTGCGAGCGTTCACCAACGCGCACAACGTTCCGCTTGTTGTGTTCGTCGACATGCAACAGGAATACATCGCCGCGCCGCGGTTGATGGCCATCCCGGAAATCGATCGCGCACTGGCGAATTCCAGGATCGTGCTCGATTTCGCGCGCAAGGTCGGCTTGCCGGTCGCTTTCATTCGCTGGGTCGATCGCTCTCCGTTCTTCAACAAGGCCACGCCTTTCTTCCGCTGGATCGACGGTTTCGAGCCGCAGCGCAACGAGATGGTGTTCGAGCGTGGCCAGCCGTCGTGCTATTCCAACCGTGAGTTTGCGGACTTGATGGAGCAGAGCGGCGGAAAGATGGTGCTCGTCGGATTTGCCGGCGAATCGGCCTGCCTGTCGACCATGGTCGACGCCTTCCACCGCAATCACCGGGTGAAATATCTGATCGATGCCTCGGCGAGCCACGAACTGATCGGCATCGCGGCGGACGACGTGCATTTCGCCATCTCGCGGATTGCCGCCTTGTACGGCGATGTGCTGAGCACCAGCGACTGGATCAACAGCAAGGACCTTGGACGGGCCGAGCGGGGAGGGCGCCATGCCGATCACGTTCGATAAGCAGCTCGAAGAAATGATCGCGACGCTCAAGCACTGGAATTCCTGGCTGGCCGCGCATGGCCAGGGCCAATCGGCCTGCTTTCTCGATATGGCCCGGCTCGAACTCCAGCTCATTCTCAACAAGATTTCGGATGAAGAGCTCAAGGCGTTGTGCGACGCTGTCAGCGACACCAAGCCAAATCCGCGGATTATTCCCGGCCCGTGTCTGGGCAATGTCGAGCGCCTTGGAAAGGCAGAGAACAGGCGAATCATGCGGCTGGCGATGGCGCAGAATGGTCAGAACCGGAAACACTAGTGTGGTGGTTCAGAAATTCCCCTCATTCTCGCCGCGAGTCCGCAAAGGGAATTTCTGAACCAAAACCACACTAGAAT
>CAYJNT010000097.1:0-2716 GCA_964370945.1 uncultured Hyphomicrobiales bacterium
CGACCAATCCGGACGCCAAGGGCGCGCCGGTCGATCACACCATCAATGTGCGCGAGGTGCGGCTCTCGGCCGGGGCGGAATTCATCGTGGCGATCTGCGGTGAGATCATGACCATGCCGGGCCTGCCCAAGGTGCCGTCGGCGGACTCGATCGACGTCGATGCCGAAGGCAAGATCGTCGGGTTGTTCTGATCGTCACTTTGTTGCTGGCTTTAAGGACGCCACGGCTCCAAACGGAGCCGTGGCGTCTTTACATGGTATCGAGCGCTGGCGGATTGAACCAGTTCGTCAACGACAGGCCGCCGTCGACCACAATCGCAGCGCCGGTCACGTAGCCGGAAACCTTGCTCGACAGTACCGCGAGCGCCATGGGCGCGAGGTCTTCCGCGCGGCCAAGGCGGCCGAGCGGGATGTGCCGCGCCAGTGACGGGTCGGCGACGAAGCCACCGGCAGCGATCGCGCCGGGGACCAGCGCATTGACGCGGATTCCGAAGCGTCCGAATGTCTTGGCGAGTTCCTTCACCAGTATAGCGAGTGCCGCCTTGGCGGTGCTGTAATGCGGCAGATTGCGCGGCGTGCCGGCGTGCAGCGAGGTCAGCATCAGGAACGAACCCGGTTCACGCGCCGCGATCAGCTCCCGCGCGAGTTCGCGCGCGAGATGAAATCCCGCATCGACGTTGACCGCATGCATCCGCTCCCAGGTCTCGGTCGTCACAGCCAGCGCGTGGTCGGCTTCCCGCCGCGCGGGCGCGGCGGAATGCACGAAGTGCGTCACCAGGCCCACGGCGGATCGTGCATCGGCGAGTAGCGAATCGCGCGCGTCGCGGTTTGCGAGGTCGCCGACCCATGGCACGGCCAGCTCCGGACGGGGCGAGGCGGCGATCGCGGCGGTGACTCTGTCCCGGTCAATGTCGGCGAACACAGTGCGCACGCCTTCGCCGACCAGGGCCTGGGCAATGGCGCGGCCGATGCCATTGCCTGCACCGGTCACGAGGGCTCTCTCGCGCGCGGGATCGAAGGGATTATTCAGCATGCTCATGCTTGTCGGCGCGCGCCCTCCGCGTAATCCGGCAATACCGCCGCGGGAGTGCTTCGTCCGGCGATCAGATCAGAAGCCTTGTCCGCGATCATCATTGTCGATGCGTTGAGATTTGCGGAGATCATCTTTGGCATGATTGACGCATCGACGACCCGTAAACCCTCCAGGCCGTGCACTCTCAGCTGATCGTCGACGACCGCCAGAGGATCGGTTGACGGTCCCATCCGGCACGTACATCCCGGGTGAAAGGTCGTCTGCGCGCGCTGCGTTGCGGCTGCCAGGAGCTCGTCATCGGTCTGCGCGTCAGGTCCCGGGAAATCCTCGTATGCGTAGTAAGGAGCAAGAGGTGACGAAGCCAGCAGGCGCCGGGCGAGCCGCATGCCGGCGACCAGCACGCGCCGATCGATGTCTTCGGCGAGATAATTGGTCTGGATGCTGGGCGGCTCGAACGGGTCGTCTGAACGGCAGCGAACGTAGCCCCGGCTTTCCGGGCGCTGCTGCCAGGAGGCCACCGTCATCCCCGGTTCGTCCTCGAGTTTTCCTTGCTCGCCTTCCTTGTAGCTCGCGGGCGTGAAGGTCAGCTGGAGATCGGAGCTTTCGGCGGTCTCGCCGGAATGCCAGAAGCAATAGACCAGCGTCGGCGAGAGGCTCAGGATGCCGCGCCCGGCAAGCCCCCATTTGATCGCTTCCCACGCCAGATCGATGCCGCGCACCTGCTCGTTGATGGTCTTGCTGTTCTTGACGCGCGCCACGGTGCGCGGCGCGTAGTGATCCTGCAGGCCTTCGCCGACGCCGGCGAGCGCGTGACGCACGCTGATACCGAGTGATTGCAGGAGCGGCGCCGGGCCGACACCTGACAGCTGAAGCAATTGCGGGGAATTGTAGGTGCCGCCGGCGAGGATCACTTCCTTGCGCGCGCGTATTTCGACGGGCGTGCCGCCGCGACCGCCCTTGGCATAGCGCACGCCGACGGCCTTCTTGCCTTCAAAAACGATCGAGGTCGCGTGCGCATGTGTGCGCACCTCGACATTTTTCCGTTTCATCGCCGGGCGCAGAAAGGCCGTCGCGGCGCTGACGCGTCGTCCTTTGTGGATCGTCCGCTGCGCGTAGGCGACGCCTTCCTGAATCGCGCCGTTGTAATCCGGATTGCGAGGGATACCGAGCTGCGTGGCGCCGGCAATGAACGCTTCGCAAAGCGGGTGGCGCCAGTTGATGTCCGTTACGATCAGGTTGCCGTCACGGCCGCGATAGGTCGCGTCACCGTCGCCGATGCGACGCTCGAGGCGTTTGAAATACGGCAGCACATCCGCGTAGCCCCAGCCGCGGTTGCCGAATTGCGCCCAGGTGTCGAAATCCCGGTTCTGGCCGCGATTGTAGATATGACCGTTGATCGAGCTTGAGCCGCCGAGTGTCTTGCCGCGGGGCGAATAGATGCGGCGGCCATTGGTCCACGCGCCGGGATCCTGCGAGTAACACCAATTGAGAGTGGGATTGTAGAACGTCTTGATGAAACCGGCCGGCATGTGGATGTAAGGATGCCAGTCGGACGGCCCGGCCTCGAGCACGCAGATGCTCGTGCCGCTGTTCTCGCTCAGCCGGTGGGTCAGCACGCTGCCGGCAGAGCCGGCGCCCACGATCACATAATCAAAGATATCCATTCCTATCTCGATACACGATC
>CAYJNT010000097.1:2816-12089 GCA_964370945.1 uncultured Hyphomicrobiales bacterium
GGCCGGCCGCCAAAGCACAACAAACTCAAGGATCGTGCCATGCTGGATCGCCCCGCAAAACTCAAGGAATTTCAGACCTATATCGACGGCAAATGGGTGGACGCGGCGTCTGGGAAGACGTTTCAAAGTTCCGACCCCTATACCGGCCAGCCATGGGCCGTGATCCCGGAATGCGGCAAGGCCGATGTCGATATTGCCGTCGAGGCGGCGGCGCGGGCGTTCGAGAGCGGGCCGTGGCCGGCCATGACGGCGACCGCGCGCGGCAAAGTGCTGCGCCGCATCGCAGGCCTGATCGAGAAGCACGGCGAGCATCTCGCGCAGGTCGAAGTGCGCGACAACGGCAAGCTCATCTCGGAGATGACCGCGCAACTCAAATACATGCCGGAATGGTTCTACTATTACGGCGGCCTCGCCGACAAAATCCAGGGCGCAGTGGTGCCGATCGATCGGCCGGAGCATTTCACCTACATCCTGAAAGAGCCGGTCGGCGTCTGCGGATTCATTCTGCCGTGGAATTCGCCGCTGATGCTTGCGGCCTGGAAGACGGCGCCGGCGCTCGCGGCCGGATGCACGGTCGTGATCAAGCCGTCCGAATACACCTCGGCGTCGCTGCTCGAGTTCATGCGACTGGTGATTGCGGAAGCGGATTTGCCGCCCGGCGTAGTCAACGTCGTCACCGGTTTCGGCGCGGTTGCCGGCGAGGCGCTGGTCACGCATCCGAAAGTCGCCAAGGTCGCTTTCACCGGCGGCACGGCGACCGGCGCGCGTGTCAACGAGCTCGCCGCCAAGACCTTCAAGAAAGTCTCGCTCGAGCTCGGCGGCAAATCCCCCAACATCGTGTTCGACGATTGCATCATCGATGACGCGGTCAGCGGCGCGATCTCCGGCATTTTCGCCGCGACCGGTCAGACCTGCATCGCGGGCTCGCGTCTCCTTGTGCAGGAAACGATCCACGAAATCTTTGTCGAGAAACTTGTCGCGATGGCGAAGCAGGCGCGGCTCGGCGATCCGGCCAAGGCCGAAACGCAGGTCGGCCCGGTGACCACGCCGCCGCAATATCAGAAGATCCTCGGCTACATCGACATCGCCAAGGGCGAGGGCGCGAAATGCGTGCTCGGCGGGGGACCTGCGACGGCGGAGGAGGGCGGCGGCAAATATTTCGTCAAGCCGACGATCTTCACCGGCGTCGACAACAAGATGCGCATCGCGCAGGAGGAAGTGTTCGGCCCCGTGCTCTCGGTGATCAAGTTCAAAGACGAGGAAGACGCGGTGCGCATCGCCAACGACGTCGCCTTCGGCCTCGGCGCCGGCGTGTGGACCCAGTCGGTCAAGCGCGCGCACAATATGGCGCGCCGAATCAGGGCCGGCACCGTCTGGGTCAACACCTATCGCGCGGTCAGCTTCCTGATGCCGTTTGGCGGCTACAAGGCGTCCGGCTTGGGGCGTGAAAACGGCGCGGAGGCGATCGAGGGTTATCTGCAGTCGAAGAGCGTCTGGATCAACAACGGACCCGGCGGTGGCAATCCCTTCATCATGAAGACGTCATAGCCGGCCGGCCCTGTCTCGGCGTCGGTTTGCCGGCGCCGGATTCATCGTGGCGGTCTGCGATGGGATCGCAACCATGGGCAACCTGCCGCGCCGGTCGACTCAAGCGGCCGCCGACGGCCGCGCGATCGCCGCGATGATCTCATTGCTTTTTCGCACCAGCGAGACACGCGGCAGCGTGTTTTCGATCGCGAAGCGGTGTAGATCCTCACGGAAGCTGCTCGTCGCATCCAGGGCGACTACGACCGTGTAATTGTGCTGCCAGGCATCGCGCGCGGTCGACTCGACGCCGAAATTCGTCATCAATCCGCCGAGCACGATGTGAGTGATGCCGCGCCGGCGAAGTTGCACGTCGAGATCGGTACCGTAGAAGGCGCTCCAATGACGTTTGGTAACGACAATGTGCGGCGCTGCGCCGGTGAGTGCCGGCGCGATCTCCGACCAATCGGCCGGCATGCCGCCGGGTGGCACCGCGAGCGGCACGTCCGTCTTTCCTTTCGGCGCCGCGGCGAGGTCGTGGCCGAAATTCACACGAACGAGAACCACCAGGCCGCCGTTCTCCGCCACCGCCTTGGCGAGGCGGCAGGAGACGTCGACGACCGCCGCCGCCGGGTGCGGTGCAAGGGACATGGCGAGTGTACCTTTTTGCACATCAATGAGGACGAGAGCGGTCGTGCGCGGATCAAGGTCGAGCATGCGAGAATCCTGAAACGAAATCGTTGGGGTCGGGGGCGGCGAAGTGCTGATAGGGCAGACGATGTGGTCATGCCCCCTTTAAAATTCAACGCTCGCGGTGCGCATGACTTGCATGCTGGCGGTCACGCATTTGTTGCTTCCGCGGGTCATCGAAATGCAGGATAACGCGCCCCTATTGTCGTGACATCCCCGATTGACGATCAAGAGGACGACGATGCTCAAGTTCTATTACAGCGGTGCGCCCAACCCGATGAAGGTGGCGCTGTTTCTGGAAGAAGCCGGGCTGCCCTACGAGGCGATCCCGGTCGACACCCGCAAGGCGATCAGCACAAGCCGGACTTTCTTGCCCTCAACCCGAACGCCAAGGTGCCCGTCATCGTCGACGGCGACGCGGTGGTGTTCGACTCGACGGCGATCCTTCTTTACCTCGCGGAAAAGACGCAGAAATTCCTGCCTGCCAACACGCCGAAGGCGCGGGGTGAATTGCTTTCATGGATGATGTTCGTCGGTACCGGCGTCGGGCCGTATTCCGGCCAGTCGGTGCATTTTCGCAATTTCGCGCCGGAGAAATTGCCCTACGCGATCAATCGTTACGCCTATGAAGCGCAAAGGCATTACGGCATTCTCAACGACCGCCTCGGCAAGCAGAAATACATGATCGGCGACAGCTATTCGATCGTCGATATGAATGTGTGGGGCTGGGCGCGGATGATCCCGAACGCGTTAGGCGAGGGCGCTTGGACAAAATTCCCCAATCTCAAGCGCCTGGTCGATGAAATCAACGCCCGTCCCGCGGCGGTGCGCGCGGTCGCGCTCAAGGATCGCCATGCCTTCAAGACCGAGACGGACGAGGAGGCGAAGCGCGTCATGTTCCGCCACATGTATGAAAAGGTCGCGTGACGATTTCCCTCTCTCTGTGATCGGGGAGAGGGAAAATCTCAATCCACCAGCGTCGGCGCGACGCGCTGCGCTTCCGCGACCAACGCCGCAGTAATCGGCGTCATCGGCTCTCGCTCGGGCACCACAAGCCCGATGGTGTGGACCTCGTCCGGCTCGGTGATCGGGATCGCGCGCATGGTCTCGGTGAGGCCCAGCGTTTCGGCAAGCTTCGCCGGCATCACGCTGGCCCAGCGCCCGGTGCGCACATGCGAGAACAGCAGGATCATCGAATCCGATTCCAGCATCGGCCGCGATTCCGCACCCGCGCGATTGAGCAGACGGTCGATGATGCGGCGGTTCTGCATGTCGGGCGTCAGCAGGCACAGCGGCACTTCGGCAACCTCTGCCCAGGTGACGCTGTCGCGCTGCCCGAGCGGGGCATCGGCTGAGGTGAGCAGGCGATAGCGCTCGCGATAGAGCGGCACGGTGTTCACTTTGCCGAGCGGCTCGTTGTCGAGATAGGTGATGCCGGCGTCGATCTCCAGATTTTCAAGCTCGCCCAGCACCTCGACCGACGTGCGCGACCAGATCGTGAATTGCACATTGGGATGGCGCATGCGGAACGGCGTGGTCAGGCTCGCCACCATGCCGAGCGTGGTCGGTATTGCCGCGATCCGCAGCCGTCCGTTGAGGCCGTTGCGGATGGTGTTGATCTCCTGCCGCATCGCGCGGGAATCGCCGACGATCCGCCGCGCCCAGTCGAGCACGCGGTCGCCTTCCGGGGTGAAGCTCTGGAAACGCGAGCCGCGGTTGACGAGCAGGACCCCGAGCGTTTCCTCAAGTTGCTTGATCCCGGCCGAGAGCGTCGGCTGGGTGACGCCGCAGGCTTCGGCGGCCCGGCCGAAATGCTCCTCCCGGGCCAGGGCCAGTAGAAAATCGAGTTTATCGATCAATGGCTTAGTCCTTGATTGGCGATCTCACTTATTATTACAACATGATAGGGATCATCAATCAATACATTGAGATTGGGGGATTGTTATCAATCAAGGAATGCGGTTTTTCTTACAATGAATCCAAGGTGATGCATGGACACAGTCGCTACCCATACCCCCATCGGTGCCAAAGGCCTCGGCCGCAAGGACCGTCCGCGCCGCACGCCGAAGGGCCGCCAGGTTGATCCGCAGGCGCTCGACGGGATCGTCGCGCTGCTCGGCGGCCGTCCGCGCCGGCGCGATCTCCTGATCGAGCACCTGCATCTCATTCAAGACAAGTACGGCCATCTCTCCGCCGCGCATCTTGCCGCGCTCGCCGCCGAGATGAAGATGGCGCTTGCGGAGGTTTACGAGGTCGCGACCTTCTACGCGCACTTCGATGTCGTGAAGGAAGGCGAGACGCCGCCGCCCGCGATCACCGTGCGGGTGTGCGACTCGCTGTCCTGCGCGATGGCGGGCGCGGACAAGCTGCTCGCTGAACTGCCGGGCAAGCTCGGCAAGGACGTGCGCGTCATTCGCGCGCCTTGCATGGGCGCTTGCGAGCGCGCGCCCGTTTGCGCGGTCGGTCACGTGCAGACCTTCAAGGCGAATGTGGAGAATGTTGCGGCAGCCGCGAAGAAGCATGAGCACGCGCATGCCGCGACGCCGGAGGTTTCGTTCGACGCCTATCGCAAGAACGGCGGCTACGCGCTGTTGAAATCCTGCCTCGACGGCAAGCGCAGTGTCGAGGACGTGATCAAGTCGGTCGATGACGCGGGTCTCCGCGGTCTTGGCGGCGCGGGGTTTCCGACCGGGCGCAAATGGACGCTCGTGCGTGGTGAAAAAGGTCCGCGCCTGATGGCGGTGAACGGCGACGAGGGCGAGCCCGGCACGTTCAAGGACCGGCATTATCTGCAGCTCGATCCGCACCGCTTCATCGAAGGGATGCTGCTGGCCGCCTGGGTCGTCGAAGCCAAGCAGATCTATTTCTATCTGCGGGATGAATATCCCGAACTGCGGCTGATGCTGCTCGACGAAATCGCGAAGGCGGAAGCCGCCGGTTTGTCGCCGCATACCAAAGTGCATCTGCGCCGCGGCGCCGGCGCTTACATCTGCGGCGAAGAATCCGCGATGATCGAATCGATCGAAGGCAAGCGCGGCCTGCCGCGCCATCGCCCGCCTTATGTCGCGCAGGTCGGCGTGTTCGGGCGCCCGACGCTCGTGCAGAATGTCGAGACGCTGTACTGGATCCGCGACATCGTGGAGAAGGGCGCGTCCTGGTTCACCTCGCAGGGCCGCCGCGACCGCAAGGGCATCCGCTCATTCTCGGTCTCCGGCCGCGTGAAAAATCCCGGCGTCAAGGTCGCGCCCGCCGGCGTCACCATGGCGGAATTGATCGACGAATTCTGCGGTGGCATGGCCGACGGCCACACCTTCAAGGGGTATCTCCCCGGGGGCGCGTCGGGCGGCATCCTGCCCGCGAGCATGGCCGATATCCCGCTCGATTTCGGCACGCTCGAGCCGCATGGCTGCTTCATCGGCTCGCATGCCGTCGTGGTCCTTTCCGACAAGGACGACATGAAAGCGGTCGCGCTCAACCTGATGAAATTCTTCGAGGACGAAAGCTGCGGGCAATGCACGCCCTGCCGCGTCGGAACCGAGAAGGCCGCCAAGCTGATGGAAACCGGGCCGTGGAATGAAACGTTGTTGAATGAGCTCTCAACGGCCATGCGCGATGCCTCGATTTGTGGCCTCGGCCAGGCGGCGCCCAATCCGCTGCAGAGCGTGATCAAGCGCTTCCCGGAAGACCTGAAAAAGCCGCTGCAGCAATGGTGACCGACATGAGCAGGATTGAACAACCGATCACCTTCACCCTTGACGGCCGCGAGGTCACGGCCGCGCCGGGCGAGACCATCTGGCAGGTCGCCAAGCGCGAGGGCGTGGAAATCCCGCATCTGTGCTATTCGCCCGAGCCCGGCTATCGCGCCGATGGCAATTGCCGCGCCTGCATGGTCGAGATCGAAGGCGAGCGCGTTCTGGCCGCGAGCTGTATCCGCAAGCCCGCGCAAGGCATGAAGGTCAATGCCTCGAACCATCGCGCGAAGACCGCGCGGCAGATGGTGTTCGAACTTCTGGTGTCCGATCAGCCCGAGCGCAAGACCGAAGCGCACGATCCGGTCTCCAAATTTTGGGGCTGGGCCGACAAGATGGGGATCGAGACCGGCCGCTTCCCCGAGCGTGCGAAAAATCCGGATTCCGATCGCAGCCATCCGGCGATGGCGGTCAATCTCGACGCCTGCATCCACTGCAATCTCTGCGTCCGCGCCTGCCGCGAAGTGCAGGTCAATGACGTGATCGGCATGGCCGGCCGCGGCCACAACGAAAAGATCGTATTCGATTTCGACGACCCGATGGGGCAATCGACCTGCGTCGCCTGCGGTGAATGCGTGCAGGCTTGCCCGACCGGCGCGCTGATGCCGGCACCTTTGCTCGACGCCAACAACGTGCGCACCGAATATGCCGACAAGCAGGTGGACTCGGTCTGTCCCTATTGCGGCGTCGGCTGCCAGCTCACCTACAACATCAAGGACGACAAGCTCCTTTACGTCACCGGCAAGAACGGCCCGGCGAACGAGAACCGTCTCTGCGTGAAGGGCCGCTTCGGCTTCGATTACGTCCACAATCCGCAGCGCCTGACGAAGCCGATGATCCGGAAAGAGGGCGTGCCGAAAATCCCGCACGAGACCATCGATCCGATGAATCCGTGGACGCATTTCCGTCCCGCGACCTGGGAAGAGGCGCTGACCAGGGCCGCCGAAGGTTTCCTGAAAATCCGCAAGGAGCAGGGTCCCAAGGGCCTCGCCGGTTTCGGCTCGGCGAAATGCTCGAACGAAGAGGCCTATCTGTTCCAGAAGCTCGTGCGCACCGGCTTCGGCACCAACAATGTCGATCACTGCACGCGGCTCTGCCATGCCTCGTCGGTTGCGGCGCTCCTTGAAGGCGTGGGTTCCGCGGCGGTGTCGGCCACCTTCAACGAAGTGAAGAATTCGGACGTCATTGTCGTCATCGGCGCCAATCCGACCGAGAATCATCCTGTCGCCGCCACTTTCTTCAAGCAGGCGGCCAAGCGCGGCGCCAAGCTCGTGGTCATGGATCCGCGCGGGCAGGCGCTCAAGCGCCATGCCTGGAAGATGATGCAGTTCAAGAACGGCGCCGACGTCGCGATGCTCAACGGCATGCTTAACGTCATCGTTGAAGAGAGACTCTACGACCAGCAATATGTGCAGACCTATACCGAAGGCTTCGATGCTTTCGCCGAGCACATCAAGGCGTTCACACCGGAAGAGATGGCGCCGATTTGCGGCATCGAGGCGGAGACGCTGCGCGAAGTCGCGCGCACTTTCGCGCGCGCCGAGAATGCGATCATCTTCTGGGGCATGGGCGTGTCGCAGCACACCCACGGCACCGACAATGCGCGTTGCCTGATCGCGCTCTCGCTCATCACCGGCCAGATCGGCCGGCCCGGCACAGGGCTGCATCCCTTGCGCGGCCAGAACAACGTGCAGGGCGCCTCCGATGCGGGCCTGATCCCGATGTTCTTTCCCGATTACAAGTCGGTGGAGAATGCCGAAACGCGCGGCGCCTATGAAAAGAAATGGGGCGTGCAGCTTGATCCCAAGCGCGGGCTTACGGTCGTCGAGATCATGGACGCCGTCCATGCCGACGTGATCCGCGGCATGTACATCATGGGCGAAAATCCCGCGATGTCGGACCCGGATCTGAACCACGCGCGCGAGGCACTGGCGCATCTCGAGCATCTTGTGGTGCAGGACATCTTCCTCACCGAAACCGCGGTCTATGCCGACGTGGTACTGCCGTCCTCGGCCTGGCCGGAAAAGGACGGGACCGTCACCAACACCAACCGCCAAGTGCAGATGGGAAGGAAGGCGCTGCCGCTGCCGGGCGACGCCAAGGAAGACTGGTGGATCACGGTCGAGCTCGCTAGGCGCATGGGGCTGCCCTGGACCTACACGCATCCGCGCGAGGTCTATCCGGAAATGGCCTCGATGATGCCCGCGCTCGACAATATCTCGTGGGAGCGCGTGGAGCGCGAGGACGCGGTGACGTATCCGTCCGATGCGCCCGACAAGCCGGGCCGGGACGTGGTGTTCGACAAGGGCTTCCCGCGTCCGGGTGGCTTCGGCAAGCTCGTCGCCGCGAAGCTCTCGCCGCCGGCGGAACAGACCGACGCCGAGTATCCGTTCATCCTCACCACCGGCCGCCAGCTCGAGCATTGGCATACCGGCGCGATGACGCGCCGCGCCACCGTGCTCGACGCGCTCGAGCCGTCGCCCAGCGCCGGCGTCTCCCGTGGAACGTTGAAGAAACTCGGCATCCGGCCGGGCGACATGCTGCGCGTCTCGACCCGCCGCGGCTCGGTGGAACTGGCCTCGCGCCAGGATGATGCGGTGCCCGACGGCGTCGTGTTCATCCCGTTCGCCTATGTGGAAGCGGCGGCGAATCTCCTGACCAATCCCGCACTCGATCCGTTCGGAAAAATCCCCGAATTCAAATATTGCGCAGCCAAGGTCGAGCCCGCGACCGAGACGCGCGAAGCGGCGGAGTAGCAATGTAGGGTGGGCTAAGCGAAGCGAGCCCACCGTTGTCGCCGCGTGGGCTCGGCGCTTCGCGCCTTAGCCCACCCTACGGCTTTGCCCTGCGGCTGCAGAATTGATACAGAGCGGCGATGCTCAAAGTCGCCGCGCTTTATCAGTTCGTCCCGCTGCCGGATTTCCGCGCGTTGCGCGAGCCGCTGCGCGATTTGTGCGCCTCGCTCGGCATCAAGGGCACATTGCTGCTCGCGCCCGAGGGGATCAACGGCACGGTTGCCGGTGCGCCTGAGTCGGTCGACGCCCTGATCGCCAAGCTGCGCGACGGCGAATTGTTCGGCGGCCGGCTCGACAATCTGGAGCTGAAATTCTCCTCGGCCGGTGTGCCGCCGTTCAAACGGCTGAAAGTGCGGCTCAAGAAAGAGATCGTCACCATCGGCGATCGCGCGGTCGATCCCACCGCCAAGGCCGGCACTTATGTCGACGCGAAGGACTGGAACGCGTTGATCGCATCGCCCGACCTCACCGTCATCGATACGCGCAATGCTTTCGAGGTCGCGCTCGGCACGTTC
>CAYJNT010000098.1:0-8730 GCA_964370945.1 uncultured Hyphomicrobiales bacterium
GCGACGATCGGCACGATCTGCGCCGCCTGGCAGAGCGCGGCATAGCGCGCGAGCGCATGCGTATTGGTGCGGATAGCGGTGTAGCTCGGAATGCCGTTGCCGATATCGATCACCGCGCGCCATTTCGCAAAGCGCGCGCCCTGCTCGTAATATTTCGTGAGGCGATCGGCGAGCTTGTCGAGGCCGATGGTGATGAGCTCGCCCGGGCATTGCGGCAGGGGCTTGGTGCCTTCGTCGACCTTGATGCCGGGGATGGCGCCCGACTTCTTGATGATGTCGACCAGCGGCGTTCCGTCCTTCGCCTTCTGCCAGATCGTCTCGTCATAGAGGATGACGCCGGAAATGTATTTCGACATCGCTTCGGTGGAGCGGAACATCAGCTCGCGATAGTCGCGGCGATTGTCCTCGGTCGATTCCACGTTGATCGCGTCAAAGCGCTTCTTGATGGTGCCGGAGGATTCGTCGGCGGCGAGGATTCCCTTGCCGGGCGCGACCATCGCTTCCGCGACCTTGTTCAAATCTGCGAGGTTCATTTGGGGCCTCCGTCATTCGGGCTGCCGGGTAGCCCGGCGCAAAGTTGCTGGTTTCTACATCGTCTCCGCGCAAGGCGGAAAGGGGGGCGTCACTTTGCCCTCAATACTTCCACGCCGGGCAAGGGCTTTCCTTCCATCCATTCCAGAAAGGCGCCGCCGGCTGTGGAAACATAGGAAAAGTCGTCCGCGACATGCGCCTGGTTGAGCGCTGCCACGGTGTCGCCACCGCCCGCGACTGAGACCAGCTTTCCGGCTTTTGTGCGTTCGGCGGCGTAGCGAGCGGCGGCCACGGTTCCTTTTTCGAAGGGATGCAGCTCGAAGGCCCCGAGCGGGCCGTTCCAGACCAGGGTGGCGGCGTCGTCGAGCGCGGCCTGCACGCGCTTGACCGATTGCGGGCCGATATCGAGGATCATGCCGTCGTCCGGAATGGCGTCGACGCCATAGGCCTGCGCCGGCGCGTTCGCCTCGAAATGGAAAGCGACGATCGCATCGACCGGCAGGATGATCGCGCAGTTTTTCGCCTCGGCGGCGTCGAGGATGCGCTGCGCCGTCGCGGCCAGATCGCGCTCGGCGAGCGATTTGCCGACGCTCACGCCTTGCGCATGCAGGAACGTATTGGCCATCCCGCCGCCGATCACGAGCGCGTCGACCTTGGACACGAGATTTTCGAGCAGCTCGAGCTTGGTTGAGATCTTCGCGCCGCCAATGATCGCGATCACCGGCTTCTGCGGCGCGTCCAGCGCCTTCGAGAGCGCATCGAGCTCGGCCTGCATGGTGCGGCCGGCATAGGCGGGCAGTTTGTGGCCGAGGCCTTCGGTCGAGGCGTGCGCGCGATGCGCGGCGGAGAATGCATCGTTGACGTAGATGTCGCCGAGCTTGGCGAGCGCGGCGACAAAGGCCGGATCGTTTTTCTCTTCCTCTTTGTGGAAGCGCGTGTTCTCGAGACAGAGAATGTCGCCGCCCTTCATGGTGGCGACGGCTTTCTCGGCGACGTCGCCGATGCAATCGTCGGCAAAGCCGACATGCCGGCCGAGAATGCGGGCGAGCTCTTGCGCGACGGGCCTGAGCGATTCTTTCGGATCGCGGCCTTTCGGGCGGCCGAAATGCGCGAGCAGGATCACCTTGCCGCCTTTATCCGCGATCTCGGTGATGGTCGGGGCGACGCGTTCGAGCCGGGTCGCGTCAGTGACCTTGCCGTCTTCCATCGGCACGTTGAGGTCGACGCGCAGGAGCACGCGCTTGCCCTTCACATCCGCCTGATCGAGGGTGCGGAAACCGCTAGTCACCCGAACCGCCTCCATCTTGGCCGACGCCTGGGTAGCCCCCGTCACTGTTGCCGCTCGGTTTCACTTTCGTGCCGTGCCGGATGAACAGAAATGCGAAGCCACCAACGATCGCCAACAGGATTGCAAGGCTGAGCCACTGCAATACGGCTGTCACGGCTTCGTTTTCCTTTAGATCAGCTTGCCCATCGCGACGGCAGTGTCCGACATGCGATTGGAGAAACCCCATTCGTTGTCGTACCAGGACATCACGCGCACCAATGTTCCGTCCATGACCTTGGTCTGGTCCATGTGGAACACCGACGAATGCGGATCGTGGTTGAAATCGATCGAGACATTCGGCGCGTCGGTGTAACCAAGGATGCCCTTGAGCTGCTGCTCGGCGGCGCGCTTCACGGCGGCGTTGATCTCGTCCTTGGTCGTCGCCTTCTTCGCGACGAACTTGAAATCGACCACGGAGACATTCGGCGTCGGCACGCGGATGGCGACGCCGTCGAGCTTGCCGTTGAGTTCCGGCAGCACAAGGCCGACCGCTTTCGCGGCGCCCGTCGAGGTCGGGATCATCGAGAGCGCGGCGGCGCGGCCGCGATAGAGATCCTTGTGCATGGTGTCGAGTGTCGGCTGGTCGCCCGTGTAAGCGTGGATCGTGGTCATGAACCCCTTTTCGATGCCGATGGCATCGTTGAGGACTTTCGCTACCGGCGCCAGGCAATTGGTGGTGCAGGACGCGTTGGAGACGATCTTGTGATCCTTGGTCAGCTTGTCGTGATTGACGCCGTAGACCACGGTGAGATCGGCGCCATCGGCGGGCGCGGAGATGAGAACGCGCTTGGCGCCGGCGGTGAGATGCGCGGACGCCTTGTCCTTGGCGGTGAAAATGCCGGTACATTCCATCGCGATATCGACGCCGAGGTCTTTCCAGGGCAGCGTCGCCGGGTCTTTCACGGCGGTGACCTTGATCGCGCCGTTGCCGATGCTGATGGTATCGCCCTTCACGGTGACTTCGCCGGGGAAGCGGCCATGCACGCTGTCGAAGCGCAGGAGATGCGCGTTGGTTTCGACCGGCCCGAGATCGTTGATGCCGACCACCTCGATATCCGTGCGGCCGCTTTCGGCGATGGCGCGCAGGACATTGCGGCCGATGCGGCCGAACCCGTTAATGGCAACCCGGACTGTCATGTGAAACTCCCGTCAGGAACCGTCGCGTTGCGCGGTATGTGGCGCAAATAGGCGCAATAGGCAATGTTGTGACCCGTCAACGCAGATAGGCGTCAGGCGCGGCTTTATCGAGGCCGTCAGGCCTTGCCGAGCTTGGCCAGCGCCGCGTTGGCGACCGCTTCGGGGGTAATGCCGAAATGCCTGTAAAGGTCCTTGTAGGGCGCGCTGGCGCCAAACGAGGACATGCCGATGAAAACGCCGTCGGGGCCGATGATCTCGTCCCAGCCCTGGCGGACGGCGGCTTCGACGCCCACCCGCACTTTTGAAATGCCGAGCACGCTCTGGCGCTGGGCAGCGGGCACTTCCCGGAACAATTCAAAGGAGGGGATCGACACAACGCGGGCCGACACGCCGCGCTCGGCGATTAGCTTGGCGGCATCGACCGCGATGGAGACTTCGGAGCCGGTTGCGAAGATCGAGATATCCGCCGGGCCGCCGGGGCCCGCGATCTCGTAGGCGCCGCCGGCGCAGATATTGTCCGCGTCCGCACGGTTGCGAAGCTGCGGCAGGTTTTGCCGCGTCAGCGCCAGCACGCTCGGGCGGTCTTTCGACTGCAAAGCGAGCTCCCAGCACTCGATGGCCTCGACTGCGTCGCATGGCCGGAACACCAGCAAATTCGGGATCGCGCGCAACGCGGCGAGATGCTCGACCGGCTGGTGGGTCGGGCCGTCTTCGCCAAGACCGATCGAGTCATGCGTCATTACATGAATGACGCGCTCGCCCATCAAAGCGGCGAGCCGGATCGAGGGTCGGCAATAATCGGAGAACACCAGGAACGTGCCGGAGTACGGAATAATGCCGCCATGCAGCGCCATGCCGTTCATGGCCGCGGCCATGCCATGCTCGCGGATGCCGTAATGAATGAAGCGTGCGCCGTAATCGTTCGGCGACATCGCTTTCATGGCCTTGGTACGCGTGTTGTTGGAGCCGGTGAGATCAGCCGAGCCGCCGATCATCTCCGGCACGGCTTGCGTGATCGCCTCGAGCGCGAATTCGGATGACGAGCGCGTCGCGATATCCTTTGGTGTCGCGGCCAGCGTGTCCTTCACGGATTTCACGGCGGCGGCGAGCTTCGCCTGTGGCAAGTCGCCGGAAACGCGGCGCTCGAATTCCGAGCGCTTTGCGGCGTCGAGTGCGCCCAGACGCTTGTCCCAGGCCTTGTGTGCATCCTTCGCGCGCTGACCGGCTTTGGTCCACAAGGCGCGGATATCGCCTGGCACCTCGAAGGCGGGAAAATCCCAGCCGAGTTTCTTGCGCGCGCCCGCGATTTCGTCTGCGCCAAGAGGAGAGCCGTGCGCCTTTTCGCTGCCGGCCTTATTCGGCGCGCCGAAGGCGATCATGGTCTTGCAGGCGATCAGCGAGGGCCGATCCGAATTCTGCGCGCGCTCGATCGCGGCTGCGATCGCTTCCGGATCATGACCGTCGACGCGCTCTGCGCGCCAGCCGGCAGCCTCGAAGCGCTTCACCTGATCGACCGAATCCGACAGCGACAATTTTCCGTCGATGGTGATGCCGTTGTCGTCGAACAGCACGATCATCCGGTTGAGCTTGAGATGCCCGGCGAGCGCGATCGCTTCCTGGCTGACGCCTTCCATCAGGTCGCCGTCGGAGGCGAGCACGTAAGTGCGGTGATCGACGATCTCGCTGCCGAACAGGGCCGCGAGATGCCGCTCCGCGATCGCCATGCCGACGGCATTGGCAATGCCCTGGCCGAGCGGGCCGGTCGTCGTCTCGACGCCTTGCGTGATGAAATTCTCCGGATGGCCCGGCGTCTTGAAGTTGAGCTTGCGGAAATTCTTGATGTCGTCGAGCGTCACCGACGTGTAACCGGTGAGATGCAGCAGGGCGTAGATCAGCATCGAGCCGTGGCCGGCCGAGAGCACGAAGCGGTCGCGGTCGGGCCAGGCCGGATCGGCCGGATCGAATTTCAGAAAGCGCGAGAACAGGACGGTCGCGATATCGGCCGCGCCCATCGGCAATCCGGGATGGCCGGACTTCGCTTGTTCCACGGCATCCATCGCCAGGGCGCGAATGGCATTTGCCATGCGGTCGTGATCGGCGCGCGGAAATGCGGACATGTCGGAAGCTTGCTCTTGCACGGCGGCGGGCGCCGCGGAGGCTCTGGCCATCATGGGCGGGACATAACACGCGACGCCCCTGAGTCCAACGCACGCAAAACGGTTTGCACAGGCCGCCGTCACTTCGCGCTTGCAGCGTTGACGCCGCTAAACCTGCGAATTAAGCTTCTTAGCCTAAATCCTTGCGTATTCACGCGTTTTTGAATCCGATGGAATCGATGTCCGATCCAAGCGCGATCGACGCGGCGACCCGGCGTCTGGCTCAGGCCCTTGACGGTCTTGCGGCCGCCGTCGAGCGCCGCCGCGAGGCCGACCGCGACGAAGAGAAGCTCCTGGCGCAACTGCATGCGCTCGGCGCCGACCGCTCGCGGCTCGCCTCCGATCTCGACACCGCGACCGCACGCTCGCGCGAGATCGAGACCACCAACCGCGAGATCGCGCGCCGCCTCGATGTCGCGATCGACAGCATCCGTTCCGTCATTGAATCGCACGACCGCTGAGGACGAAGGTTCCATGTCGCAGGTGAATGTCACGATCAACGGCCGGCAATACCGGATGGCCTGTGAGGACGGGCAGGAGGGCCATCTGATGAAGCTCGCCCAGTTGCTGGATGAGCGTATCGACCATTTGCGCGGGTCGTTCGGCGAGATCGGCGATACCCGGCTGACGGTGATGGCCGCCCTGACCGTCGCGGATGAATTGGCGGAAGCCGGCCGCAAGCAGCGCCATCTCGAGGAGGAAATCACCGCCTTGCAGGATGCCCGCGTCGTGGCGGGTGAGCGCGTGCAGGCGACCCAGGCTGCGATCGTCGCGGCGCTCAATGCCGCCGCCGAGCGTATCGAAAGCATGACCAGGAAGCTCAACCAGACGGTCGGCAACGGCAGCGGCGTGGCGCTTGGATGAAAGGTGGCGCTTCCTCGCGATAGCGCCTAGATTAGCAATGCGGTGCTGCGGGGTGCGACGGAAACATACTCCCGGGGCCTTACGATCCTGAAGGGAGCTGTCCCTGACCGGGCCCCTGGGTCCGGACATATGGCGCCCACCTACTTATGTAGGTTCCCGGGGTCGAATTCCGGCGGCTTCTGTGGCCCGCACTTTTCCCTTCCGTCCGCACTTCACTTCTCTCGCTCAGGATGACGGTTCAGTGCCGGACGTTGTCTCCACTCAAGACCTGAAATCCGAACTGCGCCGCTCGGCGCTCGCCAAGCGCGACGCGCTGCCGGCGCCGGAGCGCGCCGCGGCGGCGGAGACAATTGCCAAGCGCATCTTTCCCGTGCCGATCCCGGCGAGCGCGGTGGTCTCCGGCTATTCGCCGATGAAGAGCGAGCTCAATCCGGTGCCGCTGATGCGCATGCTCTCAGGTCTCGGCGCACAGATCGCGCTGCCGGTGGTGAAGGGCCGCGGCAAGCCGCTGATCATGCGGGCCTGGAGCTTCGGCGCGCCGCTTAGCCCCGGCGTCTGGGGGATCCGCGAGCCCACCGCCGACGCGCCGGAAGTCTTTCCCGACATCATGCTGGTGCCGCTCGCGACCTTCGATCGCGCCGGCCATCGCATCGGCTATGGTGCGGGCTATTACGACATGACCATCGCACGTATCCGTGCGATGAAGCCGATGATCGCGATCGGCCTCGCTTTCGCCGCGCAGGAATCCGATAAGATCCCGGCCGAGCCCCACGACGCGCCTCTCGATCTCGTGCTAACGGAACGCGACGTGATCGATTTTCGGAGACAATGAATTGCGAATTTTATTTATCGGCGACGTGGTCGGCCGGTCCGGGCGTGCAATCGTTGCCGAGTTGCTGCCGGGTCTCGTGCGCGACTGGAAGCTCGATCTGGTTCTGATCAATGGCGAGAACGCCGCCGGTGGTTTCGGCATCACCGAGGCGATCTTCAACGAATTCATCGACGCCGGCGCCGACGCGGTGACGCTTGGCAATCACGCCTGGGATCAACGCGAGGCGCTCGTCTTCATCGAGCGCGCGCCGAAGCTGATCCGGCCGATCAATTTCCCGAAGGGCACGCCGGGCAAGGGCGCAGCGATGATCGAAGCGAAGAACGGCGCGCGCGTGCTGGTGATGAACGCGATGGGCCGCATTTTCATGGATCCGCTCGACGATCCCTTCAGCATGATCGACCACGAGCTCAATATCTGTGCGCTCAAAACCGGCGCCGACGCGATCGTGATCGACTTCCATTGCGAGGCGACGAGCGAGAAGCAGTCGATGGGTCATTTCGTCGATGGCCGCGCGAGCCTCGTGGTCGGCACGCATACGCACGCGCCGACCGCCGATCACCAGATCTTGCCGGGCGGCACCGGCTTCGTCTCCGATATCGGCATGACCGGCGATTACGATTCCGTAATCGGCATGCTCAAGCACGAGCCGCTGTCGCGATTCCTGCGCCGCATCCCCTCCGAGCGCTTCGAGCCCGCGACCGGTCCCGCCACTTTGTGCGGCATTGCCGTCGAAACCGACGACAGGACCGGTCTGGCCGCGAAAATCGGGGCAGTGCGGCTCGGCGCCCGACTGGAAGAGGCGGTGCCGAAATTCTGGGTCTGACGTTGCGCAGGCCGGACCGCCATGACTATGTCACCCGTCGCGACCAATATTGACTGAAATAATTTCCCGGGAGCGACACTTATGCAGACCCATCTCACCCGCCGCGACGTGATGACCGGCCTTTCGGCCGCCGGCCTTGCCGCTGTTGCAACGCCCGCTTTCGCCAAGGCCCCTTTGCTCAACACCCAGGCGCCAAACTTCTATCGTTTTAAGATCGGTGCCATCGAGGCGACCGTGGTGTCCGACGGCCCGCTCGATCTCGGCGCGCCGCAGCCGGATATTTTCAAGGGCGTGACCAAGGAAGAATTCGGAAAAATCCTGACCGACAACTACCTGCCGACTGACAGCGTGCGGCTCGAGCAGAATGCGCTGGTGATCAATACCGGCGACAAGCTCGTGTTGATCGACACCGGCACCGGCTTTCAGAAGCTCATGGGCCCGCATACCGGAAAATTGCTCGCGAACCTGAAAGCCGCCGGCATCGATCCGAAGGATATCGACGCGGTCGCGCTCACGCACGCGCACCCGGATCATTGCTGGGGTCTGCTCGCCGAAGACGGCGCCAAGAATTTTCCCAATGCGCAGGTGTACATGTCGGAAGACGATTTCAATTTCTGGACCGACCTGAGCAAGGCCCCGAACGACATGATCAAGGGCTTCATCGAGGGGACGCGCAAGCAATTGCTGCCGATCCGCGAGCGCATCGAATTCGTCAAGGACGGGCAGGAATTCATCACCGGCATCCAGGCGATCTCGGCGCCCGGCCACACGGTCGGTCACACCATCTTCATGGTCTCCTCGCAGGGCAAGCAGCTCTGCAATACCGGCGATCTCGCGCATCACCACGTGATCCCGCTGGAGAAGCCGCGGCTCGAATTCGCGTTCGACACCGACGGCAAGCAGGGCGCGGCGACCCGCATCAAGATGTTCGGCATGCTCGCGGCGCAGCGCATCCCGATCGTGTCCTACCATTTCCCCTGGCCCGGCCTCGGCTATCTCGCCAAGCAGGGCGAGGGCTTTCGCTATTACCCGTCGCCGATCCAGACGGCGTTGTAAGGAA
>CAYJNT010000098.1:8830-12063 GCA_964370945.1 uncultured Hyphomicrobiales bacterium
GGCTCGCGGTTTGCAATTCCGATTGCGGCCCCGGCGTGGAGTTCACCCGTGAAGAATTTCAGGAAGAAGGATTTCCCGGTCTCTGACATGCGCCGCCTGATCGAGCCGGGCCCGATCGTGCTCGTGAGCTCGCACTGGAAGGGCAAGAACAACATCATGACCATGGGCTGGCATATGGTCATGGAATATTCGACGATCGGCTGCTTCATCTGGGACCAGAACCATTCCTTCGAGATGATCCGCAGAAGCAAGGAATGCGTGATCAACGTCCCGACCTACGACATCATCCGCAAAGTGATCGCGATCGGCAATTCCACCGGCGAGGAGATCGACAAGTTCCAGGAATTCGGGCTGACGCCGCAGAAAGCGACAACGATCAGGGCGCCGCTGATCAAGGAATGCTACGCTAATTTCGAGTGCAAGCTCGTCGACACGAGCCTGATCCGCAAATACAGCCTGTTCGTCTTCGACGTGGTGAAGGCGCATGCGGCGGTCTCGCCGCGCTTCCCCCGCACTATCCATTATCGCGGCGAGGGCCGCTTCATGGTCTCGGGCAAGGAGGTCGATTACGCCCGCTATTTCCGGCCGGAGATGCTTTAATATCGGTGCAGCCGGGGCGTGTTCTAATGGCGACTTTTCAGGACTGGGTTCGCGCGATTGACCTTTTCTCGAATTTTGGACTCGTCATTTCGTCGCTTGTATTCTTGATAAGTCTATTTCTGGGACGAGTGAGTATCCGAAAGATCAGAGAAGGATTTTTGATCAATCGGCCGAGGGCTCGCGACGTCGGCGACGGAAAATAGAGCCAACGAACCGCATTCTGGATTTTCCGGAACGGCTATTTTATAAACCCGCCCAATCCAACCCTCGAAGGCATACCCGGTCCGGACATGGCAGGTCATTCCCAATTCAAGAACATCATGCACCGCAAGGGGCGCCAGGATAAGGCGCGCGCCAAGCTGTTCGCAAAGCTCGGGCGGGAAATCACGACCGCGGCGAAAATGGGCATGCCGGACCCCAACTTTAACCCGCGGCTGCGCCTTGCCATCATCGCGGCGCGCGCGGAAAACATGCCGAAAGACAATATCGAGCGCGCGATCAAGAAGAGCCAGGGCGGCGATACCGAGAATTACGACGAGGTGCGCTATGAGGGCTATGGCCCCGGCGGCGTCGCCGTCATCGTCGAGGCGCTGACCGATAACCGCAACCGTACCGCCGGGGAGGTGCGTTCGAGCTTCACCAAGAGCGGCGGCAACCTCGCCGAAACCGGCGCGGTCTCCTTCATGTTCGACCGGCTCGGCCAGATCGAATTCGATGCCAAGGTCGCAAGCGGCGACGCGATGCTGGAAGCTGCGATTGAAGCCGGGGCGGAGGACGTCGTCTCGGACGAGAACGGCCACACGATCTATGCCTCGCCGGATTCTTTCTCGGAAGTGGCGAAGGCGCTGGAGACGAAATTCGGCGAGCCGCGCAAGGCGGCGCTGACCTGGAAGCCGCAGAACAATCTCGCGGTCGACGATGAGCAGGGCGAGAAGCTCCTGCGCCTGATCGAGGCGCTGGAGGAAAACGACGACGTGCAGAACGTCTACGCCAATTTCGAGGTGTCGGATGCGCTTGTCTCGAAGATGAGTGCGTGATCCTAACGTAGCCAACTGTCGAACACCGGCATGCCGACGATCGCCGACACGATGATCGTGGCATACGCGACGCGCCGGTAGGTTGCGGGCGTCGCGAGATGGAACGCCTTGCCGCCCGCCCACATCGCAACGACATGCAAGGGCCCAAGCAGGATCGCAAGCGCGACGAGGGTCGCGTTCAGCAATCCGTGAATGTAGTAGGTCACGACCGAGCCAGCCGAGAACAATCCGAAATACGAGATCAGGCTCGCGCGCACGACGCCGACATCGTGCATGCTG
The DNA here is from genome assembly GCA_964370945.1 of uncultured Hyphomicrobiales bacterium. Taxonomy (GTDB): domain Bacteria; phylum Pseudomonadota; class Alphaproteobacteria; order Rhizobiales; family Xanthobacteraceae; genus Pseudorhodoplanes. Next base: position 10,747 of record CAYJNT010000098.1, read on the forward strand.
CCGAGCCAATAGATCACGATCGGGGGCCCGGAAATCTGCACGGCGCCGCCGAGCACGCCCGCGAACAATCCGACCGCGATCGTGACCGCAAGATGCGGCTTGCCCTCGTAGCGCCAGCCCGAGACCAGCACGCCGACGATCCCCGCCACCAGCGCGCAGATCGACCAGCGCAGCAAGACCGGATCAGCATATTGCAGGATCAGCGTGCCGAATTGCGCCGAGATGATTGCGGCGCTTGCAAGCAGCAGGACTTCGCGCCAGCGCGTCTGGCGCCACGCGCCCATCACGAAGCTGATGCCGGTCGCCATGTCGATCATTACGAAGGTGACCGCGGCCGTGAGCGGGTCGTAAACCGCGGCGGTCAGCGGGATGTAGATCAGCGCGGAACCGAAGCCGGAAAAGCCGCGCACCACGCCGGAAAAAATCGCAATCGCCGCCGCCATGATGAACCGGCGGTCGGAGACAATGGATGCGTAGAAGGAGGGGTCGAGGAGATCGGTCACGGCAGGTTTCTTACTAGTGTCCCGAATCCGAAGTTCGCTTGATCTTGCAGCGTCCTCGGTAGCGAACTTCGGATTCCGAGGGACACTAGAAACGTTATGATCCTAGTGCGGTTTTGGTTCAGAAGTCCCCTAACGGACTCGCCGCGTCAAGCAAGGGGACTTCTGAACCACCACACTAGCCGGCCAACCTTTTTGCAGCGGCCAATATGGCCGGCTGCCTATGCGCCAGCGGCGCTTTAGGGGTATCAACGACGCATGAGCAAGCGGGTGATTCGCATTCTCGGCATCGATCCCGGGCTCCGCCGCACCGGCTGGGGCCTGATCGAATGCGAGGGCAACCGGCTCATTTTCGTCGCCTGCGGTTCCGTCGATACCAATGGCGACGAGGACGTGGCGGCGCGGCTCGTCTGCATCCATGACGGGCTCGTGCGGGTCATCGAGCAACACAAGCCGGACGAAGCCGCAGTCGAAGCCACCTTCGTCAACAAGGATGCAGGCGCCACGCTCAAGCTCGGCCAGGCACGCGGCGTCGCCATGCTGATCCCGGCGCGCGCCGGTTTGCCGGTCGCCGAATACGCGCCCAATCTCGTCAAGAAAACCATTGTCGGCGCGGGTCATGCCGAGAAGGCGCAGATCCGCATGATGATCGGCGTGCTGCTGCCGAAGCCCGATCCGAAAACCGAGGACGCCGCCGATGCGCTCGCCATCGCGGTGACGCATGCGCATCACCGCAGCAGCGTTCTGGTTGCGGCGGCTCTGCGATGATCGGCAAACTCAAGGGCGTCATCGATTCCTATGGCGAGGATTTCATCAT
>CAYJNT010000099.1:0-12008 GCA_964370945.1 uncultured Hyphomicrobiales bacterium
GCTCCAGCGTTGCGAGCCAGGATTGCATTGTTTCCATCGTCGGCGTGATCGGGCGCGCCGCCACGATGCCGGCGATGCCGATTTCCGATGATGGCTCTTCGCGTGCGAACAGGATTTCATGCAGGCGCTCACCCGGCCGCATGCCGGTGAACGCGATCTCGATGTCACGCCCGGGCTCAAGACCCGACAGGCGGATGATGCGCTCGGCGAGATCGAGGATTTTCACCGGTTGTCCCATATTGAGGACATAGACCGCGACATCTGCGCGCGCGCCATTGAGCGCATGGCTGCCCGCGGTCACCACGAGATCGCAGGCTTCGCGGATTGTCATGAAGTAACGCACCATCTCTGGATGCGTGACCGTGACCGGCCCGCCCGCTTCGATCTGGGCCTTGAATTTCGGCACCACAGACCCGTTCGAGGCGAGCACATTGCCGAAACGCACCGAGATCAGCCGCATCGCCGACGCATCCTTGTGGCGCGCGAATTTCGCATCGAGCGCCTGGCAATACATCTCGGCGAAGCGCTTGGTCGCGCCGAGCACCGAGACCGGCTCGATCGCTTTGTCGGTCGAGATCATCACCATGCCGGCGGCGCCCGCCTCCGCGGCGGCATCAGCCACATTGACCGAGCCGAAGACGTTGGTCTTGACGCCTTCATCCCAGTCGCGTTCGAGCAGCGGCACATGCTTGAGCGCGGCCGCATGGAAGACGATGTCGGGCTTGAATTCCGCGAACAGCCGCAGAACACGCTCGCGGTCGCGGATATCGGCAAGACGGCCTTCGATCTTCACCGCCGCCTGTTTCGCCGCCAGCGTTTCGAGGATCGCGTGCAAGGCGGCTTCGGAATTCTCGACGATCAGCAGACGCGAGGCGCCGAAGGTGACGATACGGTCGCAGATTTCCGAGCCGATCGACCCGCCGCCGCCGGTCACAATCACCGACTTGCCCTTCACGAAATCCTCGATCCGACGGTAATCGATCTTCACGGTCGGACGCAGCAGAAGGTCCTCGACATTGACCGGTGCGAGGCGCAGCGCCTCGCCGCCTTCGTCGAGCGACGGCAAGCGGCTGGTGGCGAGGCCGAGCCGGCGCGCCTGCATCAGAAGCGTTTCGGGCTTTGCATCGGTTTCGAACGCGGACGGCGTCAGCACGACGCGGGCGACACGGCGCCCGGCATTGCCAAGCTCGGCGACCACACGCTCAAGATCGTCGAAATTGCCGCGCACCGGGATGCCGCGGATCGATTGGCCCTGATCGGAGGCGGACGGCGACAGGATGCCGACAGGCCAGATCTTCTTCACCGCGCCGCTTTCGATCGCGCGCAGCAGCACTTCGGCATCGGCCGCCCGGCCAAGAATGAGTGTGGGCGCGGATTCGGCCACGCGCGCGTGCGAACGCGTGCGTGAATAGCGGAAATAGCGATAGGCGATGCGCGGACCGCCCAGAAAGAACATCTGGAGGATCCAGTAGATGATGATCGTGGTCTTGCCGAAAAAGAACGTGCTGTAGAGGTTCGGCGCGACCAGGATGTAGTCGAGGATCAGGAGCGAGACCGCGATCACCGTGACCGAACGGAAGATATTGTTGAGGTCCGGCAGCGAGGCGAACCGCCATTTCGCATCGTCGAGATGGAAGAACGAATAGACAAAACCGGCATAGACCACGACGCCGGGAACGAGCCACACCAGAAAATTGAAGCGCTCTCCCAGGCCGGGCGTCTCGAATCGCAGGTAGAATGCCGCCAGGATCGCCGCAGCGGTCATGAACAGGTCGTGCAGTATGATCAGGGATTTACGGGACAGGAATTTCATCGCCGGGGATTTACCACATCCGGAAAAGCTGGTGTTGGCTTAAATTTGAGGGCGCTGTCCGCTCGTTAGCACCATGTTTAACGCGGCGATGACCGGCTCGGGACCAAGCTCGTCAAGGCAGCGGCTGTAACTTTGCAGGTTGCGCAGGCAGCCTTCGTGCTGGCAGGGCTGGCAGGGCAGCGGATTTTGCACGAGCCAGACATTGCCGCGCTGCGACGTCGCCGCGGCCTCCCATGGCGCGTCGAGACCGCTCGCCGGCCATGGTCCCCACAGCCTCGGATCGGTCGGTCCGTAAAGCGCGACCGTCGGTGCACCGACGGCGGCCGCAAGATGCGTCACCGACGTATCGGGTCCCACAAAAACCCGCGCCCCGGCAAGCGCAGCCGTGAGTTCCGGCCATGCGACCTTGCCGTCGAGCCGGAGCACATCCGTGCCTTTCCAGACCTCGTCGAGATAGCGACATTCCGCCTCGCCGGGACCGCCGGTTGCGACAACCGCAAGGCCCTGCGCCGCGAGATGCGAGGCGACCGCGCGCCAGCCCGCTTCGTGCCATTGCTTGTAGCGGAACATCGGCGCGGCATGGATCACGGCATAAGGCTTTGAGGGAAGGAGATCCGGCCGCGGCGCGGCGTGCGGACAGATCACTTCCGCGACCGGAGGAATGCCGAGAATGCGCGCAAGCGAGAGCACGTCGTCGACGCGGTGCACGCCCTCGCCCATCGGAATGTGGCGGTCGAGCATGAATTGCTTGATCCGGCCGATCAGGCGGTTCTCGACCGGGCCGACGCGCTTTCGGCCCGCGATCGCCGCCAAAAATGTCGGGCGATCGCCGGCCTGTGTCGTTACCGCGAGATCGTATTTGCGCCACAGCCGCGCAGCCAACGCCACGCTCTTCAGCGCGCCGCGGCGCGACGGCGCGGACAGCACGTCGTCGATGTCCGGATTGCCGTCGAGGATCGCCGCGGTGTCGGAGAACACCAGAACGTCGATTTTGGCCAGCGGCCAGGCGCGGCGGAGACTGCGGATCAGCGGCGTCGTCAGCAGCACGTCGCCGAGGCGGCGCAAGGCGACGACCAGAATCCGCGGATGTGCCGGAAGATCGATCGGATCCGTCACGGCTTGGTTTCGGCGGCCTTGCAGGATGGGGCGAAGATCGAAAGTGGCGCGCCCTGCCGCGTTGCGATGCCGCCGCAGACGCCGACACCGATGCAATAGATCCAGCCATGCGTGAAATCGAACAGATGCGAATTGGCGAGCGAGCCGATCACGTTCTGCGCCACCAGCAATATCCCGAGCCAGGACGCCATGCCGGCGCCGCGGAAGAACAACGCAAAATGCGAAATCCACATCGCAAACAGCAACAACGCCCCCGTAATTCCAATCTGAATGGCGACCGCGAAGGTTTGATTATGTGGATTGACCGGCACAACCGCTGAAGCGCCTTCGCCAAATGCTGATCGCCTAAAGGTTTCGCGGATCGATCCGGTGCCGTGCCCAATAACTGGCGCCTCTGCGATTGAATCGATTGAGCGCTTCCAAAAATCTAGCCGGGCGCCTGCGGGTGTCTCGAAATTCTCCATTTTCTGTCGCTTGATTTCCACGATGAGACTGCCGAGTCGGTCACGAACATTCGGCGCAGTTGCCCAGATCGCTGCCGCTGCGAAAACACCCACGACGCACGCCGCCGCGATTCCTTTCCAGCTGAATTGCCGGAATCCTAAAAGCAGCAACAAAAACGGAATGGTGAAAAGCGCCGTCCTGCTCGTAATTACAAAAAACATGTCGGCGAGAAAAAGAAGCCCGAGAACAAGAAAGACGATGCCAAAAACGCGCCATCTCAACCGGAACGCGTCGACCGCGAGATAGAATAATCCGAAGGCCGAGACGGTGAAGACCGCACTTTGCGCAATGTAGTCCTTTACTGGCAGTCCATACCCTTTGGACCAATATCTGCCGCCGATCGTTGGCATCACCATGCTCAGCCCAGACGCTGCGAGTAGGAAAAGGCTCGATATCAAAAACGCAGCTAGCGCCCAGATCGCACGATCGGAGCGGCGAAACTGGATCATGAGTAGCGGAATGGTGAGAAGCTTCAGGAACGAGTCGATCCCCTTCAGTCGCTCCTTGAACGAGACATCCGCCCACAGCATCCCGAGCGCCGCCAGGACGAACAATGCCACCGGTAAATATGCCGCCGGCCGTTTCATCTCATCCTTGAATTCTTTCGGTTCGATGGTCGGAATGACGGTCAACGCCCAGGCGCCGATCAGGATGATCGTCGCCGAAGTCGACCATGGCAGCGCGATCGCAATGCCGACCACGAGGTAATCGGCGAGCCGCATCAGCTTTTCGCGCTGCACGGAACTGGGCGTCAAAGCGAGTGTCATGATCGCGCGGCGCCCATTCTGGCGGCCGGGTTCGGATCGTCACGGCGCAACGACGACATGCCAACCAATGCCTTCACCCGCTTCTCCCCCCGAACCCGATCGAGTTTCTTGTTATTCACCGGCAGTGCCGAACGATCGGCCGCCGGATGCCACAGATGCAGGACGCCGGTTGCGAAATTGCCGTCCTTCCGGCGCACGCCCGCATGCAGCAGCCGCACGAGAAGATCGGAATCCTCGCGGCCCCAGCCATTATAGTCGGCGTCGAACCCGTCGACGCGATCGAGATCGCTGCGCCAAATGGCGAGATTGCATGACCGCGCATGCTGCCATTCGCCCGGGCGCAATTTGCGCAAGGGGCCGAGCGGCAGCGGCAGCATCGGGGCGAGGCGATTGATGTCTTTGCGGCTCCGGCGGCCGAGCCAGTTCGCGAAATTCCAGTTTTCCGGCTCGAGATGCTGCGCCAGCACCGCCTGCGTCAGCTCCTGCGACATCAGGATGCGATTGCCGGACACGAACCATCCCGGCTCGGCGAGCGCGCGATGGCTCGCGACAAAGTCCGGGCGCGCGATGCAGTCGCCATCGAGGAAGATGCAGTAAGCGCCGCGGCTCTGCAGCAGCGCGCGATTGCGGATTTCGCCGGCGCGAAAGCCGCGATGTTCATGCCAGGCATGCTCGAGACGGTGGCCGAATTTGTCTTTCCATTGCGCGATCAAGGCGGCGGTCGCCGGGCCCGATCCGTCATCGGCAACGATCACTTCGAAATCGCGATCGCTCTGGCGCGCGAGCGAGCGCAGCACCGCGTCGAGCGCGTCCTCGCGATCGTGCGTCGTGACGATGATGGAGATGAGTTCAGCCACGCTGCCGTCCCTTCAGCCAGGCTTTCATGTAACGGTAGTACGTCCCTTCCGCATTCGCGACCGCGAGCAGAAAACCCTCGCGCCCATCCAGAAATCCTCCCCTCAGAAGATAGGTCCGGATGAAGGCCCAAAAGCCGCGAACGATGCCGGTTATAAACGATACCCGGCGGCCCGACGCAACCAGCATCTCGGCCCCCGCTGTGGAATAGCTATCCATGCGCGACAGCGCGTCCTCCAGCCGTAAAACCGGATGATGGATCAGCGGATGTTTCAGCCGCATGACGGTGCCGCTCGGGATCACCCGCTCATGCACAAGATCGTCGGAAAAGCGCGCTTCCCCACGCCGGAACAGGCGCAGCACATAATCCGGAAACCAGCCGGAATGCCGCATCGGCCGCCCACAGAAGCTCGAGAGCCGCGGCATTTCGTAGGCATTGGCGCGCGGCTGCGCGATCGCGGCCTTGATCTCGTCGGCGAGTTCCTGGCTCACGCGCTCGTCGGCGTCAAGCGAAAGGACCCACGTGCCCTGGGCCAGCGACAGTGCAAAGTTTTTCTGCGCCCCGAAGCCTTCGAAGTCGTGATGCACGACAAGCGCGCCTTTCCCTTCGGCGATCTTCACGGTGTCGTCGCTCGAACTGCTGTCGACCACAATGCGCTCGTCGCAAAAGGCGAGGCTGTCGAGGCAGGCCGCAATATTGTGCGCCTCGTTCTTGACGATGACGATGGCGGAGAGTTTCGGCATCGCCGTCACCCGCCGAGCCGGATGCGGTCGCGCATCCGGCGTTTGAATTCGCGCAGAATGCGAAACGGCAGCGCGAGATAATATTTGCGGAAAATCTGCCAGCGCCCCTGCCAGTCGAGCGGCGGCGCGGCATCGCGCGGCGCGTACCAACCGTTGAGACCGGTGCGGCGGATCAGCCGGTAGCCGGCACGCTGCAGAAAATTGTGCTTGTCGAGACTGGTGACGTGATCCTCGAGCAGAATGAGCCGCGGCTGCCAGCGCGCGAAATCGAAACCGCGCAACACGTCGAGTTCGTGACCCTCGACATCGACCGAAAGCAGATCGATCGGCTTCGGCGCGTTGGCCTCATCGAGCAGACTGTCGAGCGTGCGCACCGGCACATCGATCGCGGCCTCCGGCCGCACACCGGTGACCGACAATTTCGGATTGAAGGACGAAAACGCGCCGGCGACATGCAAGGTCATGCGGCTGCCGGCGCGCTCGGGCGAGGAACACGCGACTTCGTACACCTTGGCCTTGCGTGCTTCGCGCAGTCGAGCGGCGAGATTGGGCAAGGGTTCGACCAGAATGCCGGTCCAGCCGGATTGCTCGAGATGCCAGGACTGCGATTCCGTCTTCGGATCGTTGGCGCCGACTTCGACGAAATAGCCCTTGCCGCGCGGCGCAAAGAATTGCCGCACCAGCTCGGTTTCCAGTTCCGGCGGATAGATCGCGGGCATCAGCGTTTCGGCACCAGGCGCGACCGGCGCACGATGTTCGTCGTCGAGTGGCCGGGCACGAGATCGACCAGAATGACTTCGCCGCCTTTGGCTTCGACGATCTCGCGGCCGACGACGGTCTTGCCGTGATAGTCGCTGCCCTTGACCAGCACGTTGGGGCGCACGCGCTTGATCAGTTCGAGCGGGGTGTCTTCGTTGAAGATGGCGACGAGATCGACCGCCTCGAGGCCTGCGAGCACTTCGGCGCGTGCCTGCTCGTTCTGCAGCGGACGCTCGGAACCTTTGTTGAGGCGCCGCACCGAGGCATCGCTGTTCAAGCCGACCACCAGCCGGTCGCAAGCCGCGCGCGCCTGCGCCAGCACGCGGATATGCCCCGGATGCACCAGATCGAACACGCCGTTGGTGAAACCGATGCGCAGATCCTGCGCGCGCCATTCCTTCAGCTGCGCATCGAGATCCTTCACGTTGCGCACGATCTTCTCTTCGGTCGCGAGTGCCGCCGGCGGCAGGATGCGCTGGCGCAGTTCGTCGGCGGTCACGACCGCGGTGCCGCGCTTGCCGACGGCGACCGAGGCCGCGGCATTGGCGGCACGCATCGCCGTCTCGAAGTCGGCGCCGAGCGCGAGCAGCACGGAGAGCACCGCGACCACCGTATCGCCCGCACCGGACACATCGCGCACTTTCACCGGATAGGAGGGCGCATGAATGGGCTTTCGCCCCTTCACCTGCAGCAACATGCCGTCTTCGCTCAAGGTCACAAGCACGGCCGACGAGCCGGTCAGCTTTGCCAATTTATTCGCGGCGGCCGCAACTTGCTCGTGCGTCTTGACCGGATGATGCGCGGCGTCGCCCAATTCCTTGCGGTTCGGCGTGATCAGCGTCGCACCGCGATAGATCGAGTAATCGAGCCCCTTCGGGTCGACGATCACGGGCTTCCCCAGTTTCGCCGCGCGATCGATGACGGCGCGGATCACCTTCTCGGTCAGCACACCCTTGGCATAGTCGGAGAGCACCACCGCGCTCACGCGCGGCAGGATTTTCAGCGCGCGGTCGATGATCGCCTTTTCGACCTGGCCCGTCGCCGGCCGCGCTTCTTCCCAGTCGGCGCGCAGAAGGTGCGTCGAGAAATGCTCGGACACGAACCGCAATTTGCGCGTGGTCGGGCGTGAAGGATCGGGCACCAGATTGGGACTGATACCGGGATATTTGCTGAACGACGCCTTGCAGATTGTCCCGGCCTCGTCATTGCCGACAATGCCGATAAAAATGCACTTGGCCCCGAGCGCGGCAATGTTGCGCGCGACGTTGCCGGCGCCGCCAATCACGATCTCCTCGCGCTGGACGGCGATGACCGGCGCCGGTGCCTCCGGCGAGATGCGTGAGACTTCGCCATAGACGAAATCGTCGAGCATCAGATCGCCGATGCACAGCACCGCAAGCTTGCGCGTCTCCTGCAGTTTTTTCTCAAGATCGAACATGCGCGCTCACCGGTACCTGTCGGGCTGATCGAGATAGCCCGACACATATTTTCCGACCGCCTCTTCAAGCGGCGTGAAGCCGGAATTGTAGCCGGCGCGGCGCAGGTTGCTGACGTCGCTTTCGGTGAAATATTGATACTGCCCGCGAATGGATTCCGGCATGTCGATATATTCGACGTTGGGCTTGCGCCCCATCGCCGTGAACATCGCAACGATCATGTCCTTGAAGCTGCGCGCCTTGCCAGTGCCGACATTGAAAATGCCCGAGACCGACGGCGTCGCCAGCAGCCAGCGCATCACCGCCACGGTGTCATCGACATAGATGAAATCGCGGCGCTGATCCCCGTCGGCGATGCCCTCGCGATGCGACTTGAACAGCCGCACGGTCTTGCCCGACTTGGCCTCGTCGAACACGCGGCAGAGCACGCTCGCCATACTGCCCTTGTGATATTCGTTCGGCCCGAACACGTTGAAGAATTTCAGGCCCGCCCATTGCGGCGGCATCTTCTCGCGCTTGCGCACACGATCGACCACCGCGAGATCGAACAGATGCTTGCTCAGGCCATAGAGATTCATCGGACGCAGCTGCCGCAGCGCATCCGGCGACCAGTCGTCGACAAAACCCTGATGGCCATCGCCATAGGTCGCGGCGGACGAGGCATAGATCAGCGGCGTCCTGGTCGCCGTGCACCAGTCGAGCAAACGCATCGACAGGCGGAAATTCGTCTCCATCACGAGATCGCCGTCGGTCGCGGTCGTGTCCGAGATCGCGCCGAGATGGATCACCGCGTCGAGCTTGCGGCCCTCAAGCCAGGCGAACAGGTCTTTCGGAGGAACGAAATCCGCGATCTGGCGTTTGGCGAGGTTGCGCCACTTGCCGTCCGATCCGAGGAAATCATTGATGGCGACGTCGGCCCGGCCGGCGTCGTTGAGCCCCGCGACCACATTCGAACCGATAAACCCGGCCGCACCGGTGACCAACAACATCGACGCCGTACCCGCCCCGCCGGCTGGCCCCCTGCCTTGGGCATCCTTTGCCCCAGACTCCCCACGCACGCAACGCCGCGAGCCGCCAAAGGTAAACGGCGGGGAGCGACAGTTCCGAGACTCGACAGCCGCCACCGGCCGGGTTACCCGCTGAGGCAGCCAGACCGGTCCGTAAGATATGAATTTAAATTCATATCATTAAAAGAAATGAATCTCGCTTCTGACAGTCCAGCCACGAAAACCGCGGGCGCCGCTCGGACCGCGGACAGCCCTATCCTGCTCGTCCCATACATGTGGATTGGCGATTTCGTGCGCTGCCATTCGGTTGTGAAGCTGTTGCGGTCGCGCTGGCCCGACCGCCCGGTCGATCTCCTCACCAGCCGCCTGTGCGCTCCGCTGCTCGATTACATGCCAGGCGTGCGCAAGGGCATCGTTTCGGACCTCCCGCGCCGGCGGCTGCCGCTCGGCCAGTATCGGGCGCTAGCCGAGACGCTGCGTGCCGAGCGCTACGGCACCGCCCTGATCATGCTGCGAACCTGGAAATCGGCCCTCGCCCCCTTCCTTGCCGGCATTCCGGAGCGCGTGGGCTTTGTCGGCGAGGCCCGGTTCGGGCTCCTGTCCGACCTGCGCTTCGGCGAGCGCAAGCTCGAGCGGATGATCGACCGCTGCGGCGCGCTGGCGCTTCCGAAGGGCGCGCCCTTGCCGGTGCAATGGCCCCTGCCCGAGCTCGTGGTCCCGAAAGCCGAGAGCGATGCCTGGCTTGCCCGCCGGAGCTTGAAGAAAACGCAGCGCCCCGTGGTGACGCTGGCGCCTGGCGCGGTCGGCCCGGGCAAGGCTTGGCCGCCGGAGCATTACGCCGAGCTCGCGCGTCAGCTGGCCGTCGACGGCGCCGACATCTGGGTCCTGGGCGGCCCAAACGAGAAGACCATTGCCGCCGAGATTGCCGCCGCTGCCGGCGCGAATGTGAAGGATCTGACCGGCAACGACCTGCGCGATGCCATCATCGCCATGACGATCGCGGACGTCGCGGTCACGAACGATTCCGGCCTGATGCATATCGCGGCAGCGCTCAATACGCCGACGATCGCGATTTTCGGACCGACGAGCCCGCGGCTCTGGTCGCCGCTCAATCCGTTGGCAGCCGTGCTCGAGCCGCCCGGTCCGCACCCCGAAGGCAAGGAGATCAAGCGGCGGCGCACGGCCGACATCGATCCGCAAAGCGTGGTCGAGACCGTGCGCAAGACGCTGGCGGAGCGGCCGATGCCGCCGGCATAGCGCAACCGAACTTGCATGAGAGCGTAAGGCTCGATACCACCCAGTGCCGCAGGGACATGTCATGGCCGATCCGCGCGAAGCCGCCATCCAGACGTTCTTCCAGAATTCGCTGAAGACACTCGAAGCGGCGACGAAGGATCGCGAGCTGTTGGCGTCGATCCTCGCCATCTCCGATCGGATCGCCAAAACATTCCGCGATGGCGGCAAGCTGCTGCTCGCGGGCAATGGCGGCAGCGCGGCGGACGCGCAACACATCGCGGCGGAATTCGTCGTGCGTTACACCTTCGACCGTGGCCCGCTTCCGGCGATCGCGCTCACAACCGACACCTCCGCGCTGACCGCGGCCGGCAATGACTATGGCTACGAGCATGTCTTCGAACGGCAGGTGCGCGCGCTCGGACGGCCGGGCGATGTCTTCATCGGCATCACGACGTCGGGCACGTCACCGAATGTGATTGCGGCGCTGAAAGCGGCGCGCGAGATCGGGATCGTCACAGTCGGGTTCACCGGCACCAAGGGCGCGGCGATGAAATCGCTGTGTGATCTCGTGCTGATCGCGCCCGCGCCAGAAACCGCACAGGTGCAGCAGATTCATATCACGGCGGCGCATGCCATTTGCGGCATTGTCGAGCGCGATTTGTTCAAAGAGCCGTCTAAATGAGTATTGGAGCGCGGTCCGGCGACATGGAAACCGGTTCGCCGCAAGATCGCGCGACCACCCAAGAACCCCAAGCGAAACTGAGGAAACCCGCGGCCTTTCTCGATCGCGACGGCGTCCTCAATGAAGATACCGGTTATATCGGATTTCCGGATCGTATCCGCTGGATGATCGGCGCGGCCGAAGCGGTCAAGGCGCTCAACGACGCCGGCTATTACGTCTTCGTCATCTCGAACCAGTCCGGCGTCGCCCGCGGTTTCTACACCGAGCAGGACGTCGACAACCTGCATCAGTGGATGCGTGACCAGATCGAAAAGCGCGGCGCGCGTATCGACGATATCCGTTACTGCCCGTTTCATCCCGATGCGCCGCTGCCGGCGTACCGGCAGGATTCCGAATGGCGCAAGCCGAAGCCCGGCATGATCCTCGACTTGATGAAGGCGTGGCCGGTCGAAACCAAAGGCAGTTTCCTGATCGGCGACAAGGATAGCGATTTGCGCGCGGCGACCGCGGTCGGAATCCGTGGCTGCTTGTTCACCGGCGGCGATCTCTCGACCTTCGTCGCGCAATGTCTTGCTACCGTCCGGTCGTGACCTTCAGCCAGCAGCGTTGAGAACGTCGCGATAAACCGCGGCAATCTTGGCGGCTTCGGCTTCGACGCTGAACTGGGCCAGCACGCGCTCACGTGCTTTGCGCCCCATGTCGGCCGCGCGGGCCGGATCACGCATCAGTTTTTCCAGCGCATCGGCCATCGCGTTCACGTCGCCTGTCGAAACGAGGAAGCCGGTCTCGCCTTCAACGACGACCTTGTCGGCCGCTCCCGCGCGCGCCGCGACCAGCGCGGCGCCTGACGACATCGCTTCGAGCAATGTCAGGCCGAAGCCTTCGTTGCGCGAGGTGAACGCGTAAATCAGGATCCGTTGATACCAGGGCGGCACGTCATCGATCGGTAATTCGCCGAGAAAACGAACGCGGTCGGCCAGTCCGGCGGCCGCGGCCTTCTGCTTCAGGCCATCGTTGAAGGCGCGCTGATCCGCCGTGACGCCGCCGACGATCACCGCGGTGAAGTCCGGATATTTCGGCAGCAGGCGG
>CAYJNT010000100.1:0-11965 GCA_964370945.1 uncultured Hyphomicrobiales bacterium
GCTCCTTGGTCGTCGCTGCGGGTCCGTAGGGGAGGCTTCTGAACCAAAACCACACCAGAGTTATTAACGCGCCAGTGTGGTGGTTCAGAAATTCCCTTCATTCTCGCCGCGAGTCCGCCAAGGGAATTTCTGAACCAAAACCACACTAGATTCATAATGTTGCTAGTGTCCTTGAAATCCGAAGTTCGCCGCGGTGGGGTCCTGCCAGATCAAGCGAACTTCGGATTTCGGACACTCGTGCTTCACCCGAAAGCCCGAAGTCTCGTCCTTGAGGACCGGCCGGAGCCAGCCCGGCGGGCACCACCTCGGGGCCGGGAGAGCGTTGAGGATCGCCTAACTTTTCGAGCCGGCGCGTTTCCCGGTCCGACCCGCGGCATCCTTCCGGATGCGATACACGCTGAAAGCCGGCTGATCAGGCTTGCTGGCCGTCCTGGACACGGCCGCAAGCCATTTCGGAACGCGCCCAGCTTGAAGCTGACCCCACAGGCTCTTGCTGCGTTCCGGCTCAGCCAATCCGGCCGGCGGGCGCGGGCCGCAGATGACGACATAGGTCGCGCCCATGCGGATCAGCAATTCGCGTGACTTTTCGGGCGGTGATGCCATCGCTTGATGCGCGGCGATGATGCCCGCGGAAAAGCGATGATAGGGCGCCGACATGATCCGGTGCGGCGTGAACGCCAGGAGGAACGGCCCGTAACTGACATCGCCGATCACAAGACCAGGCGGGAGCTTCGCGAGCGGCGCGTAAGCCTCATTGCGGAAGCAATGTTGGCTCTCCGGCCGCGTGAAACTGTTTTTGTCGTCAAAGCCCGCGGCAGCCGCGACCGTGATGGCGCCGGACGACAATGCGAGCGGGGTCAGAAACAATCCGACGATCAATCGCGCGCGCAATGTCGTGAGGCGGAACGCGGCGAACAGCTTCATTCCGGCAACCGCCATCAGCGGCATGCCGAGCCACATCGCGTACGAATATGCGCGGATGGCGACGATCATGGTTGCGACCGCGATCAGGAATGTCGCACCTGCGGCCAGAAATGCGAATTGCCTTCGGATTGTTTCGTCACGTGCGAGCAGGACCGAGGCGACGAGGGCCGCTGCCGGGAAAGCGGCGATGGCAACGCCGGTGAGCGGATTTTCGGACAAGACGCGCATGAGCGGCTGGTTTTCGCGTACGTCGGCCAGCCAGATCGGCCAGATCGCCGGATCGACCATGGCGTAGGGTCCGGCGAGGCAGCGCGGCTCAGTCGCCATAAGAACCGCGAGTGATGCAAACGCTGCGGCGGCCACCGCGCCGGCGCGAATAAAAATGCGCTCGCTTGGGAGTGACGGGATAATTGCCAGCACGGTGGCGCCGGCGACCATCGCGGCCGTCGAATTGAATGCAAGATTGTCGCAGAGCGAACGTGTCCAATGCGCGGACCCGACGCTGACAAGAAACGCCACGATGACGCTCACGGCGAGTGAGCATCCATACCGGCGCAAAGCGTCGGCCGATTGCGGATCGAAGATGTAACGCAACGCGAAAGCCGCCCCGCACGCGGCGAGATAAGGCAAGCCCTCAAATCCGATCGCAAGACCAAATCCGGTGAGCACGCCGGCGGCGATCGCGCACCAGCGCACGCGATCTGACCAGACCGTTGCGGCCAGGGTCAGGATCGTCACCGCGATCTGCACATTGTGATGATCGACGCGGCCGGGCGAGAATTGCTGATAGGCCGGAACACCCGCGACCGCGAACAAGAGGGTCAGCAACGCCGCCTCGCGTCCGGCGAGCCGCCAGGCGATCGCGCACACGCCGCAAAGCGCCGGCGCGATGAAGAGAAGCGGCCAGATCACGCGAAGGAGCCGCTCGGACAATTCCTGACCGGCAAATATCTTGAAGAATGACAAAAGAGCCGCGAGTCCAGCGTCGACAAGGCGCGACCAGTGCGACTCGTACGGCAGCGCCATCCGCTTCTGTTGCAGGTCGAACCAGCCCTGCCCCGCCAACCAGTCGCGCATCTGCGCAAGCCGCATCGCGTCGTCTGTGTCGACGAGCGTCCGGCCGGTATTGTCCCAGTGCTGGATCAGAAGCCCGGCGACGATGGCCGCCAGTGCCACGGCGAAATACGCCGTAAAAGGATAGGAATGCTGACCGGTCTTCGCCATGATCGTCATCTTGGCCATGCCCAAGACTTGAACCATCACGGTTGCGTTTCACTTAATGGCCGCAAAACAGGCCTAACAGGCATCCGAGAGCGGCGCGCGTGCAGCCAAATCGCCACGGCCGGCGGCACGCATCTTGACGGCGCGATCCCAGGCTCCATACCTGCATTCATGCGCCGGCCGCTGGATTATGCGCTCTTTGAGGACAGCATCTTGGTTTTCAGATCATTCCTTGCCTTGGCATTTTTGACCGCGCTTGCCTGCGCGCCGGCGCAAGCCGCCGATCCGGTCTTTCCCAAGGGGTCGCGGATCGGACTTGCGCCGTCGGCCGGGCTCGAAGTCGGCCGGACGTTTGCCGGCTTCGAGGACGCCACTAACAAGGTGTTGATCCTGATGGGGGAACTGCCGGCGCAGGCCTACGAATCGACGCTCAAGAGCATGCAGGCGCCCGTCGGCAACGCGCCGGGCATATCGAACGTCAAACGCGAAATCCTTTTGACCGCCAGCGGCGCGGCGCACCTGGTTTCCGCCAATCAGGAACATGAGGGCACGAAGGTGCGCAAATGGATGCTGCTGAGCGGGAAGGCTGGAATGGATTTCACGGTGCTCATCACCGCCATCGTGCCCGACGCCGCCAGCAAGACGACGTATAACGACGTTGCGATGCGCAAGATTTTCGCGACGCTAAGCTTGCGCGATCAGGTTCCGAAAGAAGAAATTCTCGGTCTGTTGCCGTTCCAGGTCGCCGATCTTGCGAATTTCCGCTCTATCCACCCGATCGCCGGCGGACGCGGCGTGTTGCTCAGTGACGAGGACAAGTCCGCCGCTTCATCGGTGGATAAGAAATCCGATGAGCCGGGCGAAGAGGCCGAGATGCTCGTGTCGATCAATCCCGGGGCGCCGGCACAAGCGACCGAGCGCGCGCGTTTCGCCGAGCAACTGATCAGCGGGATGCCAGGTCTCAAGGAAGCCCGCATCACGTTTGCGGAATCCATGCGCCTCGGCGCGTTGCCCGGCTATGAGATCCGGCTGGAGGCGAAGTCCGCGAAAACAGGCAAGGATGTCAATGTCGTGCAATGGGTGCGATTCGGCTCCACGAGCTTCATCCACGTGGTCGGCATCTCGCCGCGCGACAAATGGCTTGAATCCTTCGCCCGCTTTCGCGCGGTGCGCGACGGAATCATCCCGCGCTGATTGCCCCGCGCTTAGGAATCCGCGCTCCTCGCCCTGCTTTCGGTCTCCACGCTCGTCTTCGGTCCGCCTTTCGACACGCCGACCAGGGCCGGGCGCAGGACACGGTCGCCGATGGTGTAGCCGGGCTGAACGACCTGAACGACATGCCCCGCGGGCACCGAGGCGTCCGGCACTTCGTACATCGCCTGATGGAAATTCGGATCGAATTTCTCGCCCTGCGGCTCGATTTTCTTGATGCCGTGCTTTTCGAGCGTCTTGAGCAATTCGCGTTCCGTCAGTTCAACGCCGTCGAGCAGCCCCTTGACCAGAATGTCGGCCTTCTCGCGCAACTCGTCATCGAGCGCCTGCAGTGCGCGCTCCATACTGTCAGCGACGGTCAGCACGTCGCGCGCGAATGAGGCGATGCCATAGACGCGTGCATCCGCGACTTCGCGCTCCGTGCGCCGGCGGAGATTCTCCATCTCCGCGAGCGTGCGCAGAAGTTTGTCTTTCAACTCAGCGGCTTCGCGCTGGGCAGCGGCCAGCGGATCGACCGGCGCTTCGGCCGGGGCCGCTTGCGGCGCTTCAGCTTCGGATCGAGGGGCCTTGTCGTTCGGCCCATTCGTGTCCGTCATAACCTCAAGTCCCGTTCAAATTGCTGGCGTGACGTCCTGCATATCAGGATTATGGCGGGAAAAATCAAGCGCGCCGTTTTATCCGGAGAGCAGCCTGCTCACGACCTTGGCGGTGTAATCAACCATCGGAATGATCCGGGCATAATTGAGCCGTGTCGGCCCGATCACCCCGAGCACGCCGACGATCTGGCCGGCGCCATCACGATAGGGCGCGACGACAGTCGAGGAGCCGGAGAGCGAAAACAGCTTGTTCTCCGATCCTATGAAAATGCGGACGCCCTCGGCCCGTTCCGCCCGGCCAAGGAGATCCGCGACCTCGCGACGGGTTTCCAGGTCGTCGAACAGGAGCCGCACGCGTTCGAGGTCCTCCAGGGCTTTCAGGTCTTCGAGCAGATGCGCCTGCCCGCGCACGATCAATTTGCGCTCGTCGCTGCCGCCGCCCGACCAGCTCGCTAGGCCGGCCGCGACAATCTTCTGCGTCAACTGATCGAGCTCGGCGCGGCCGGCTTCGAGCGCACGCTCGAGTTCGGCACGGGCGTCTTGCAGGGTCTTGCCGCGGATGCGCGCGTTGAGAAAGTTCGACGCTTCGGTCAGCGCCGAACTCGGTAACCCTGCGGGAACGGAAAGGATGCGGTTTTCGACCTGCCCGTCTTCGGCGACCATCACGACCAATGCGCGTTCGGGCTCAAGCCGCACGAACTCAATATGCTTGAGGCGCACGTTCAGCTTGGCGGTGAGCACGACGCCGGCGGCGCGGGTCAATCCGGAGAGAAGGCCGGAGGCTTGTGTCAGCACATTCTCGATCGAGGTTCCGGTGGCCGCCACCTGCCCTTCGATCGAGCGGCGGTCATTCTCGTTGAGATCGCCGATCTCCATCAATGCGTCGACGAAGAAGCGCAGCCCCATTTCCGTCGGCAGCCGCCCGGCCGAGGTATGCGGCGCATAGATCAGGCCAAGCTGCTCGAGATCCGACATCACATTGCGGACCGACGCCGGTGAGAGCGACATCTGCAAAATGCGCGACACGTTGCGCGAGCCGACCGGCTCGCCGGTCGCGAGATAGCTCTCGACGATCTGCCGGAAAATCTCGCGCGAGCGGTCGCTCAGCTGGGCGAGCGTGACCTGCGAGGTGCCGATCGGGATATCGTGCGACGCCAAAGGCCTCTCCTTGCAACACTCAAGACTTGTCAATTCCGGCGGGCGCTTGCAAGCGGCATCCTGCCTCAGATGCGGCGGCCCAAGGCCAGAATCACGAGAACAGGGATCGCAAAGCCGAGAATCGTGACTATCACCAGCAGCAGCCCGAGTTCACCATAAGCGCCACGCTCGACCACAAAGACATGGTTAAGATATTTGGTCTGCAGTTGGCCGGCGACGAGAGCCATGTTCATCAGCGACGCCATCAGCGCGAACCAGGTGGCTCGGTGGCCGGCCGGAGCATAGAAGGCAATCAGCGTCAGAAGCGGGATCATGCTCAGCTGTGCGAACGGCGAGACGGTCGCCGCATCGATGATTGCGATCGAGCGCGCGCCGAAGCCGAACATGCGCTCGGTCCATTCATGCAGACCGTAATAGAGCCCGACGCCCGGCAGCGAGAGTAGCGTGCCTGCGACCGCGATCCAGAACAGCGTCTTGGCGGCAGAATATTCGGTCAGTTGCTTGGCGAACAGCCACATTGCGACGAGGGCCAGCAGCGCGCCGGTCTGGCGCAGCACACCGTAAAATTCCGCGTCGAATTTCAGCACATCGAGCGTCCACCAGAAATATCCGTCGCCGACCGAAGGCGTCGCGCGGAACGCGAAGATGATGATGGTGGTGAACAGGATCGCTCGCTGTTTCGCCGGCTCGAGCTCGCGCGTGACGAGAACGAGCATGGTGCAGATCACGCTCATCGAGATCACGAAGATGATTTCCTGCGCGAACGACACGCCGCCGAGCGCGAGCGCCGCGACCACGGCGCCAAAGGCCAGGCCACCGCCGAGGATGCGCCAGTCGACGGCGCGCCGCTCCACGGTCTCGGCCTTGATGAGGAAGACGCCGGTGATCGAAATCGCCGGGATGACAAGTCCGAGCAGGAACACGCTTTCGCGCGACATCAATCCCGCGGCCCATCCGGAGAGACCCGCGACCGCGAGGATGCCGGCCGACAGCGCGAGGCGTCCCAGCACCTGCACCATGCCGAGCTCGGCGCGGACATTCGCCTCCGGGACGGCTTTTCCGGCGGCGTCGACGCGAGAGACCACTTCGGTCGACATCGCGTCCGCCACCACGTCCTGGATGACGGTGCCGAGCACGATCGAGAGCGCGCCAAGAACGTAAAGGTGATCGGGCCGCGCGAACACGAGCCAGCCGCCGGCCGCGCCCGCGAGAATGACCAGCCCCGCGGCCGTAAACGACGCCCCGATCAGGATATAGGCGCGCCGCTGCGAGCCGAGAATCGAAACGCAGTCGACGAGCTCGCCGAACACCATCTTCACGGTCCAGGGCAATGTCAGCCACACGCCGATGCCGGCAAGATCGGAGGGCGTCAGCGTCAGCTTCTCCTTGATCCACAGGTCGCGCGTGACGTCGATCAGGCCGAGCGCGCCATAGGCGAAATAGACCATCACGAGCGGAACATAGGCGGTGCGGAACGATTGGATGGGCCGCAGCAGGCTGGAAATGAGGTTCAATCGAGCCTCTCGCAGGGAATCACGGCATTTGCTCTTATCGCATGCCTTCTAGCACTTGTCGGTTGCGTCCTTGCCTCCTAAAAGCGCGACAATCTGATCAAACCTAAAGGACATCACACATGCGGCCGAGCCGCCGGCAACCGGATGAATTGCGCGCGATCTCGCTCGAACGGAGCGTGGTCAAATATGCCGAAGGCTCCTGCTTCGTGAAATTCGGCGACACCCATGTGCTGGTGACCGCCACGCTGGAAGACCGGCTTCCGCCCTGGCTCAAGGGGCAAGGCCGCGGCTGGGTCACCGCCGAATACGGCATGCTGCCGCGCGCCACCTCCGAGCGCACGCGGCGCGAGGCCTCCGCCGGCAAGCAATCCGGACGCACGGTCGAAATCCAGCGGCTGATCGGGCGGAGCCTGCGCACCGTCGTCGACCTCGTCGCGCTCGGCGAACGCCAGATCACGGTCGATTGCGACGTGATCCAGGCCGACGGCGGCACCCGCACCGCCTCGATCACCGGCGCCTGGGTCGCGCTCAACGATTGCATTGCGTGGATGAAGGCGCGCAACATGATCAAGGACGGCGTCATCAAGGATCACGTCGCGGCGATCTCCTGCGGCATCTTCAAGAATGTCGCGGTTCTCGATCTGGACTATGCCGAGGATTCGGAGGCCGACACCGACGCCAATTTCGTGATGACCGGCTCCGGCAACATCATCGAGATCCAGGGTACGGCGGAGAAGATACCGTTCACCGAGGAACAATTTCTCGCCTTGCTCGCACTCGCGCGCAAAGGCGTAGGCAAGCTCATCGACCTGCAGAAAATGGCGGTGACGTGAGCGACTGGTACAGAAAGATTACGGGCAAGATCGTGATCGCGACCCATAATCCCGGCAAACTGCGGGAGATGAGCGAACTCCTCTCGCTTTATGGGGTTGAAGCGGTGTCGGCCGGAGAACTGGGACTATCCGAGCCCGACGAGGCCGGTGCGAGTTTCGCGGAGAATGCGCGCATAAAGTCGGATGCCGCGGCCAAGGCCTCGGGTCTTCCCGCCTTCGCCGACGATTCCGGCCTTGTGGTCGATGCGCTCGGCGGCGCCCCCGGCATCCATTCGGCGCGGTGGGCGGGCCCGGACAAGAATTTCGGACGCGCGATGGAAGAGGTCAACGCGAAGCTGCGCGATGCCGGCGCGACGGAGCCCGCGCGGCGCTCCGCGCATTTCGTATCGGCCTTGTGCGTGTCCTGGCCCGACGGGCATGTGGAAGAATTCGAGGCGCGCGTTGACGGCACGCTCGTGTGGCCGCCGCGCGGCGACAAGGGCTTCGGCTACGATCCGATGTTCCTGCCCGACGGTCATGACCGAACCTTCGGCGAAATGTCCTCGGATGAGAAACACGGATTGCCGCCGCGCGGAAAGGGCCTATCGCATCGCGCGCGCGCTTTCCTGAAACTCGCGGAGGCGTGCCTTGCAAAGACAGGAAGCTGAAGCCTTCGGCGTCTACCTGCACTGGCCGTTCTGCCTGTCGAAGTGCCCTTATTGCGACTTCAACAGCCATGTGCGCCATGCCGCGATCGACGAGGCGCGCTTTGTCCGCGCCTTCGCGGCCGAGATCGCAGCGACCGCGCAGCGCATTCCGGGCCGCACCGTCACGACGATGTTCTTTGGCGGCGGCACGCCCTCGCTGATGCAGCCTTCGACCGTCGGCGCCATTGTCGACGCCGTTGCGAAACATTGGACCATTGCACCCGATGTCGAGATCACGCTCGAAGCCAATCCGACCAGCGTCGAGGCGGAGCGTTTCCGTGGCTACCGCTCGGCCGGCGTCAACCGCGTCTCGCTCGGTGTGCAGTCGCTCGATGATCGCGTGCTGAAAGAACTCGGCCGCATGCATACGGCAGAAGAAGCGCTCGCGGCCGTCGCTGTCGCCCGCTCCGTGTTCGAGCGTTATTCCTTCGATCTGATCTATGCGCGGCCGGGGCAGGCGCCCGATGCATGGGCGGCTGAATTGAATCGCGCGATCGCGGAGGCGGCCGAGCATCTCTCGCTCTATCAATTGACCATCGAGCCGGAGACGCCGTTCCACGCGCTGCATGCGACCGGCAAGCTCGTGGTGCCGGACAGCGACGCGGCGCGCGAGCTTTACGATCTCACGATCGAAACCTGCGCGCGCGCCGGATTGCCGGCTTACGAGATCTCAAATCACGCGCGGCCGGGCGCGGAGTGCCGGCACAATCTCGTTTACTGGCGCGGTGCCGAATATGCCGGCATCGGACCCGGCGCGCATGGCCGCCTCAATATCGACGGCGGGCGCGTCGCGACCGCGACCGAGAAGCGGCCCGAGACCTGGCTGATGCGAGTCGAGTCGCGCGGCCATGGGCTCGTCGTCGACGAGCCGCTGACGCGCGAAGAGCGCGCTGACGAATATCTCCTGATGGGATTGCGTCTCGCCGAGGGGATCGATCCGCAGCGTTATCGGGATTTGTCGGGCCGTGAACTCGACCCGCGGCGCGTTGCGATTCTGCACTCGGAAGGCGCGGTCGAGACGACCGCGAAGGGCCATCTGCGCGTGACGCAGGCGTGCTTCCCGGTGCTCGACGCCGTGGTCGCCGATCTCGCGGCCTAGCCTTGAGTTCCGGGCGACGATGTGCCGAAAGTTTTCGGCGCCGGGCTGATGATCTGCCCCCCGGACGGCGTCACGCGGAACACCGCGAGCCCGCGCTCGTTCGTGCCGTCCTGCCGGAAACGGAACACACCGTCATTGCCATTGAAACCTGACGCGCTGCCGATCACTTCCGGCGCGAAACGCTGCCCGCCTTGCGTCTTCACAAGCGCCGCGACCAACGCTGTCGCGTCATAGGACAAGGTCGCGGTGCGGACCGGGTCTTGCCCGTATTTCTGGCGATAGCGGTTGGAGAAATTCTGGAAGCCGGACGGATCGGGTGCCGGATACCAGCCGCCCCTCAGTGCCGAGTCGGAGAACACCCGCTGATCGTCCCAAAGTCCGGTGCCCAGCAGCTGCACGCGCTTGGTGTTCACCCCGTTCGCCACCAGCTGCTGCGCCACCAGCGGAACGGCGTCGGGACCATCCGCGATCAGGATCGCGTCAACCTGATTGGCGGCTTGCGCAATCGTCTTGATCGGCTGCTGCATCTGGATCTGGTCGAATTGATAGCGCTCCAGCGCCACAACGCGGCCGCCGCGACGTGCCACCGCCTCCTTGAACGCCGCTTCCACCACCGAGCCATAGGCGTTGTCCTGCACCAGCGCCGCGAACGACCTTTTGCCATTCGCGAATGCATAATTGACGATGCGGTTGACGTCGGATTCGGGCAGGAAGCTGAGCAGGTTCACCCCGCGCGCGGCCGCGCTGGTGTCGGTCGAGAATGCGATGACCGGAACGCCGCGCGCGCGCGCGACGCCACCGACGGCCTGCACCGACTGCGCGAACAGCGGCCCGATGATGATCTCGGCGCCTTCGTTGAGCGCAGCTTGCGCGGCCTGCTGCGCGCCGAGCGACGTGCCGCCGTCATCCTTGACGAGGAGTTGGATATTCGGCGTGTTGAATTCCGTGAGCGCGAGCTCGGCGGAATTTTTCATCGATTGCGCGACAAGACCGGCATTGCCGGGAGCCGACAGCGGCAGGATGAGAGCCGCCCTGATCTGCCCGCTTCCGATCGCAGTGCCCTGCTGCGGCAGCGCCGATTGATCGACCGTGCCGGGTCCCGGCCCTTGTCCGGCGCAGGCCGACAGCGCAATGATCGCGCCGGCGAAAAGGCCGGTTCGCGCTGCCTTCGCGGCCGCGCCCGCGATAAGATCAGAATCACGCAATGCCTGGAACACGGTCAGTTTCCCAGAAGATCCCGCACCAGACGGGCGAACACACACGAATGCAATCTGACATATTGTCGGCGAATGGTTAACCAAGCGAAAAGCATTGCAAAATGGGCCTTAGCATGACGAAGGAACCCGGCCGCTTCTTCGTCGCAGGGCACGAATTGCATGCGCCATCGCAAGGCTCGGGACTTTACCTCGTCTCAACCCCGATCGGAAACCTGCGCGACATCACGCTCCGCGCGCTGGAAACGCTTGCCGGCGCCGACGTCATTGCATGCGAAGACACACGCGTCACGCGAAAGCTCCTGGAGCATTATGGCATCGCAACACCGCTGACGCCCTACCACGAGCACAATGCTGCGACTGCGCGGCCCAAATTGCTGGCGCGGCTCGCGACCGGCGAATCCGTGGCGCTGGTGTCGGATGCCGGCACGCCGATGATTTCCGATCCCGGCTACAAGCTCGTGCGCGCGGCACATGAGGCGGGGCACGCCGTCACCTCACTGCCCGGCGCGTCCGCGCTTCTGGCCGCGCTGACCAATGCGGGATTGCCGACCGACCGTTTCTTTTTCGAGGGGTTCCTGCCGGCGAAGGCATCCCAGCGCGAGGCACGGATCGCGCAGCTTGCGCGCATTCCGGCAACGCTGGTCCTGTTCGAAAGCGGGCCACGGCTTGCCGATGCGCTTGCGGCGCTGGCGTCCGGTCTCGGCGACCGCGATGCCGCCGTGTGCCGGGAATTGACCAAGCTGCACGAGGAAGTGCGTCGCGACACGCTCTCAGCGCTCGCCCATGACTATGCCGAAGGCCGGGAGACGCGCGGTGAAATCGTCATTGTGATCTCGCCGCCGGATCAGAACGAGGCACCGCCGGATGCGGAGGCGCTTGACGATATCATCCGCAACTCGCTGAAGCGGCTATCGCTCAAGGACGCGGTCAGCGAGATCGCGGAATCCACGGGCGTGCCGCGGCGCGAGGTCTATCAGCGCGCGCTCGCGCTCGCCAAAGAGAAGTGATGTGGCGCGCAATTCGAAAAGCCCGACGCCGCACAGCCCGCAGCCGAAGCGGCAGGCGGCTTTTCTGCTTGGGGTATCGGCCGAGATGCGGGCGGCCGCGTTTCTTCTCGCCAAGGGATACCGGATCGCCGCGCGGCGCTGGCGCAGCGCGGCCGGCGAAATCGACATCGTGGCGCGCCGCGGCAATCTCCTGATCTTCGTCGAGGTGAAAGCGCGCGGGACCTTCGACGACGCGGCCTATTCGGTCACGCCCCGACAGAAGCAGCGCATCGCGGCCGCCGCCGCCATCTGGCTTGCCGATCACAGCGGCGACGCGCAGCGCGACATGCGTTTCGATGCGATTCTGGTCGCGCCGCGGCGCTGGCCGCGCCACATCGAGGCGGCGTTCGAGGCGGAGTGACGCTTAAGCCGCGTTCAGCCGGCCGAAGAATTGATCGACCTGCTCGCGGATGCGCGATGCCACTGTGCCGAGATTGTCGGCAACGCTGCGCGCCGAGG
>CAYJNT010000101.1:0-5534 GCA_964370945.1 uncultured Hyphomicrobiales bacterium
ACGTCGTCGGCGGGGCCGTAGCTGTCACCGGTCTGCAATTCGAGCAGCTTGTCGGGATCGATGGTGATGCTGTCGGTCTCGACCGTCGCCGACGCCGCGATCGCGCCGGCGATGATGTCGGCCTGCACCTGCAGGCTTCGCACGCGCGCGTCGATCAGGCCGGCGCGGAATTGCGACAGCGACAGAATGCCGATGACGAGCGCGAGCAGGCCCGCGATGTTGAGCAGGATGATGCGGCGCGTGAGGCTCGAAAAGCCTTGCGTCAGGAAAAATTGCCAGAAGCCGAGCGCGATCCCGGCAAGGCTGCGGCGCGGCTTGCGCGGCGGCGTTGCGGAATGAGCTTTGGCCTCCGCGGCCTGTTGTGCCAGTTCTTGAGTCCGATCGAGCAAGGTGGCGTCCGCTTGAGCTATATCGTCCGTTCGCCGCTTTGGGCTTCGACCGGCAATTTAGCGCAAACGACGGCGCTGCGTCAGAGGGGCCGATCAGCCTTCCTTGAAACGGTAACCAACTCCGTAAAGGGTTTCGATCATCTCGAAATCGTCGTCGGTCACCTTGAACTTCTTGCGCAGCCGCTTGATGTGGCTGTCGATGGTGCGGTCATCGACATAGACCTGATCGTCATAGGCTGCGTCCATCAGCGCGTTGCGGCTCTTCACCACGCCCGGACGGGTGGCGAGCGCCTGCAGGATCAGGAATTCGGTCACCGTCAGGGTGACTGGCTCGCCCTTCCAGGTGCAGGTGTGGCGCTCAGGATCCATGCGAAGCAGGCCGCGCTCGAGCACCTTGGCGGAATCGACTTCCTTCGTCGTCGTGGCGTCCTTCGGCGCGCCGCGGCGGAGCACGGCCTTGACGCGCTCGACCAGGAGCCGCTGCGAGAACGGTTTGCGGATGAAGTCGTCGGCGCCCATCTTGAGGCCGAACAACTCGTCGATCTCCTCATCCTTGGAGGTGAGGAAGATCACCGGCATGTCGGTCTTCTGGCGCACGCGGCGCAGAAGCTCCATGCCGTCCATGCGCGGCATCTTGATGTCGAGGATGGCGAGGTCCGGCGGCGACGACTTGAAGCCGTCGAGCGCGGATGCGCCGTCGGTGTAGGTCATGATCCGATAACCCTCGGCTTCGAGCGCAATCGAAACGGAGGTTAAAATGTTGCGGTCGTCATCGACCAAAGCGATTGTCGGCATGAGCCCTATCCGTGACGGTAAAACCCCAGCGCCTTGTGAAGCCCGAAAAGCGGGGCTGAAATGTGTCTATCTTGCAACAACTATGTGATTCCGGGCCAATAACAACCCCATAGGGGAAAAGAATCCGGTATTTCGCCTGTTTGTTAACGCCCCCAAATTGAGTTTTCGATGGACGCTTCGTCTGCATTCGACCCCAAGGCCGCCGCCAGGAAACTCCTGCGCGAAGGCCGCAGCGGTGCGCTCGCCACGCTGATGGCTCCATCCGGTGATCCCTATTGTTCCCTCGTCAATGTCGCTACCGCGCTCGATGGCTCACCGATCCTGCTCATTTCACGGCTCGCGTTGCACACGAAAAACATTCTCGCCGATGCGCGCGTGTCGCTGATGCTCGATGAGCGCAAGGAAGGCGATCCGCTGGAGGGCGCGCGCGTCATGCTGATGGGCCGCGCGGAGCAGACCGACGAGGCCGATATCCGCCGCCGCTATCTCGCACGCCAGCCCGAAGCGAGAATGTTCGTGGATTTTCCCGATTTTGCTTTTTACCGCATCGCACTTTCAGGCGCCCATCTCGTCGCCGGCTTCGGACGCATTGTCGATCTGAAACCGCAAGACATTCTTGTCGATGTGTCCGGCGCGGATGAATTGCTCGCCGCCGAGGAAGGCGCGGTCGCGCACATGAATGAAGATCACGCCGATGCCTGCCGGCTCTACGCCACGAAATTGCTCGGCGCACCGGAGGGCGATTGGAAATGCGCGGGCTTCGATCCGGAGGGAATGGAATTGCAGAACGGTCGACTCGCTTTGCGCTTGGTGTTTCCGCAACGCGTTACCGCGGCCGGCACGTTAAGGGCCGTGCTGAAGCAACTTGCAGATGAAGCGCGCGCAAAGTCCTGAGCCGCGTCCCTCATGGCGTGGACTTAACCAGCCGCCGAACGCCGCGCGTTGTATGATGATACGACTGCCGAGCGAGCGCATTTTTGATGCAGTGCAACGTAACTTTGGCTGAAACCATACAGGCTCAAAATACTTGGCATGCAGCGGATGAGGCTCTATGAGGTCGCGCGCGCCCGGGGCAGGGCGCTATAATTCCCTAGTGTCCCGAATCCGTAGTTCGCTTGAATTTGCGGCGGCGAACTTCGGATTCAAAGGGACACTAGAGTCGTTACGATTCTAGTGTGGTTTTGGTTCAGAAGCCCCCTAAAGGACTCGCAGCGTGAAGTAAGGGGACTTCTGAACCACCACACTCGGGCGACTTATCGACATCGGTATTTTTGGTTTCCGGCCCGGCCATAGCCGGCGCGTTTCGGGAGGTTTTCGTGCAAGAGACGGGCGTACGCAATAAAGCCTTTGGTGCAGACAAGTTCGGTCTCAAAGAGCTCAAACAGCTTCACTGGAATCTGACCGCGGCGCCGCTCTATGAGCATGCCATCGCGAATGGCGAAGCGCAGATCGTCGCCGGCGGCGCGCTGTGCGCGGAAACCGGTCATCACACCGGTCGCTCGCCAAAGGACAAGCACACCGTCGTCGATGCGCTGACCGAAAAGTCCGTCTGGTGGGACGGCAATAGGAAGCTCAGCCAGGAGCATTTCGAGAATCTATATCAGGACTTCCTCGCGCACGCGAAAGGCAAGACGCTGTTCGCGCAGGATCTCTATGGCGGCGCCAATCCGAAATACCGCATCAACACGCGCGTCTATACCGAGCTGGCCTGGCACTCGCTGTTCACGCGCACGCTGCTGATCCGTCCCAACGACGTCGAACTTGAAAGCTTCGAGCCCGAACTGACCATCATCGATCTGCCGTCGTTTCGGCCGGATGCGAAACGTCACGGTGGCCGCGAGGGCTCCGACACGATGGTGGCGATCGATTTCTCCCGCAAGATCGTGCTGATCTGCGGTACTTCGTATGCCGGCGAGATCAAGAAGTCGGTGTTCACGACGCTGAATTTCTATCTGCCCGCGCAGGGCGTGATGCCGATGCATTGCTCGGCCAATGTCGGCCCGAACGGCGACTCGGCCCTGTTCTTCGGTTTGTCCGGCACCGGCAAGACCACGCTCTCCGCCGATCCGAACCGCACGCTGATCGGCGACGACGAAACCGGCTGGGGTCCGGACGGCATTTTCAATTTCGAAGGCGGCTGCTACGCCAAGACCATCAGGCTGTCGCGCGACGCCGAGCCGCAAATCTGGGACGCCACCAACCGTTTCGGCGCGATCCTGGAAAACGTGGTGTTCGATCCGGTCACGCGCGTTCCCGATTACGACGATCAGTCGAAAACCGAGAATACCCGCTCGGCTTATCCGCTGGATTTCATTCCGAATGCGTCGCGCACCGGCTGCGCCGGCCATCCGAAAAACGTCGTGTTCCTGACCGCCGATGCCTATGGCGTGATGCCGCCGATCGCGAAGCTCACGCCCGCGCAGGCGATGTACCACTTCCTCTCCGGTTACACCGCGAAGGTCGCCGGCACCGAAAAGGGGCTTGTCGGCGTGCAGCCGGAATTCTCCACCTGCTTCGGCGCGCCGTTCCTGCCGCGCCCGCCGGCGGAATACGGCGATCTCTTCCGCAAATACATCACCGAGCACGAGGTCGATTGCTGGCTGGTCAATTCCGGCTGGTCCGGCGGGATCTACGGCGTCGGCCGCCGCATGCCGATCAAGGCGACGCGTGCGCTGGTCACCGCCGCGCTCAATGGCTCGCTCAAGAGCGCGGCGTTCCGCACGGATCCGTATTTCGGCTTCGCGGTACCGACCTCGGTGCCGGGTGTCGAGCCGCACCTGCTCTATCCGATGAAAACCTGGAAGGACAAAGCCGAGTTCGACGCGACCGCGCGCAAGCTCGTGAAGATGTTCCAGGACAACTTCGTCAAGTTCGAGAAGGACGTTTCGTCCGATGTGCGCGCCGCGGCGCCGGAAGTGCGGCTGGCGGCGGAGTAACGTCATCCTTCGAGATGCAGCTTCGCTGCGCACCTTAGGATGAAGGTCAATAAAAAGGGCGGCCCAATGGGCCGCCCTTTTGCTTTGCGCGTCGGGACAGAGAACGCTATTGGCCGCGCTCCGCCTGCTGGCCGAGCGTATTGAAGCGCGCCTTCTGCTCGTTCGAGAGCAAGGCATAGAATTCTTCCATCGCCGGCTGCACCGTCTGTCCGGCCTGCACCATCGCCTCGAGCCGTTTCTCCATCGCTTCCAGCCGGCCGACCGGCGTCAGCGGAACGAAGTCCGGGCAGGCATTCATCAGGATCCCCACGGCCTGGGTCGTGGCCTGGTCAAGCCGGTCGAGCGCGGCCTGCTGTTGCTCCGTCGGCCGTACCGCGTCCTCGATCCGCTCGATCGGCAGATTGGTCAGCCCCGCCTTCTCGCCGGCGCAGGCATTGGCTTGCTGTTGCTGCTGACCCGAACGCGCGGTCCGTGCGCGATCGGCGCCGATGTCATCCGGCCCGATGGCGGTGAAGCGCGCCTTCTGCTCGTCCGACAGCGAATTGTAGAACGCCTCGAGCGCCGGGCGCACAATACCCACCGCCTGCAATGTCGCGTCGAGCCGGTTGGTCATCGCGGCCAGACGGCCGGGCGGCGTGAGCGGGAAATTCTGCGCGCAGGACGCCTTGAATGTTTCGGCGGCCTCGGCGGCCGCGCGCTTCACATCGTCGAGCAATCGGCGCTGCTCGGCATTCGGACGCACCGCCTGCTCGATCTGCGCGAACGGCCACGACGTGATGCCTTTGCCGGGATCGCTGCAGATCTGCGCGGCCACGCCGCTGCGCGGTACGCCCGAGCCTCGCGGCACGGAAGCGGTGGTGTAGCTGCGCGGCGAGGGGCCGTAATAGGCGTAGTCGGAGTAAGGACTCGCCTCGACGAAAAAGATGCTGTCGACGAAGTCGTCGTAAAAGTACGCCCAATAACCTTCGTCATAGGCGTACGGCCAGAACGTGTATTCGAAGATGTCGGAGTAGGCATACGGATAGAACACCGACCCGGCCCACGCGACGAACGCAGCTTGACGTCCCTGCCGCCAGGCTTGACGCGCGGCAATCCGGGCTGCGATGCGTGCGGAGCGCCGCGCCTGCCGGTTCGGATCGTTCTGGAGATTCTGGAAGCGCGCGGCGAAACGTCCGCTGCGCGCCACATCCGCGGTCACGCGCGGCTTGCCGTCGCGGCGCAATTGTGGCGCCTGTTGCTGTTGCGTTTGCTGGATGCCCAGACGGCGGTTGGTCTGTTCCGCACGCAAGCTGCGGAATTCATCGCGCTGCTTGGCGATAAGCTCGCGCCGTTCGGTGCGGCTTAAATTGCGGTTGCGCAATTCCTGCCGCTGCTTGGCCATCAGGTCGCGCAGTTGCTGGCGGTCCTGCAAGCG
>CAYJNT010000101.1:5634-11939 GCA_964370945.1 uncultured Hyphomicrobiales bacterium
CGCTGCTTGGTTACGAGGTCACGCAGCTGCTCGCGTTGCTGCGTGCGCAGTTGCTGGCGTTCGGCGGGCTTGAGATTTTTCGCGCGCAATTCCTCACGCTGCTTGACTTGCAGCTCGCGAATTTGCTCGCGCGCCTGATCGCGCGAGAGCGCGGGCGCCGCCGGTTTCGGAGCCTGCGGCGCCGTCGTTGTTTGCTGTGGCGGTGTCGGCGCAGTCTTCGGCGCGGCGGCCTTGGCCGGCGGCTCGATGCGCGGCGGCGTCACGGTGCGTGACGGAGGCGGCGTTCGCGTGATGGCGGCCGGCGGCGGCGCGGCTTTCGGAGCCGGCGTGGCGGCACGCGGTGGAGGCGGCGCCGCGGGACGGGGCGGTGCGGCGACACGGGGAGCAGGCGCCGGCGCGGCGGCGCGCGGCGGTGGCGGAGCCGAACGGGCAGCAGGCGGCGGGGCAGCGGGTCTCGGGGCTGCCGCTGCCGGAGGTGGTGCGGGTCGCGGAGCTGCGGCAGCGGGCGGTGGAGCGGCCGGTTTCGGCGCGGCAGCCGCGGGCGCTGCCTTCTTATCGGGTTGTGCAACCGCTTGGCTCAGAAGCGGGCCGGACATGACGACGAGAGCCAGAGACGCAACGAACACGCAACGCCGGGACATGGCTGAAACCCTTCCGCGTCACCCCCCAATCCAATTCCGATGATCGCGGATTGTTCCCTCGCATCGCGTGAATGCGGGATGAACCTTGCGTTGCGGAACGTGCAAACGCCCATGCGTGTCCGCCGCTTTCATTGACTTCGCGCGTCATTTACGGTTCGTCTGCGCGAATTGGCCGCATGAAATTTCGATAAGGAACCGCTTTGCAAATTCTGGTCATAGGCGCCGGGGTGGTCGGTCTCGCGATTGCGCGCGAGGCGGCGATGGCGGGGCACGATGTCATTGTCGCCGAAGCGGCAAGCGGCATCGGCACCGGCGTGTCCTCTCGCAACAGCGAAGTGATCCATGCCGGAATGTATTATCCGTCCGGCTCGTTGCGCGCGAAGCATTGCGTGCGCGGCAACCGGATGCTGTACGGCTTCTGCGAAAGCCACGGCGTCCATCATCGCAAATGCGGCAAGCTCATCGTCGCGACCAATGACGCCGAGCGCGCCCGCGTCGAGACGATCCACGCGCAGGGTGTCAAGAACGGCGTCGAGGGCCTGGAGCTGATCGGCGGCAATGCCGCGCGCGCGCTTGAGCCGGAGCTCGCCTGCATCGCCGCGCTCAGTTCGCCGGAAACCGGCATCATCGACGGGCATTCCTTCATGCTCGCCTTGCAGGGCGATCTGGAAAATGCCGGCGGCGTGATCGCGTTTGAAACGCCGGTCGAGCGGCTGACGCCGAAATCCGGCGGCTGGGAAATCCGTTTCGGCGGGCGCGATGCCGGGGTGATGGACGCGGATGTGGTGATCAATTCCGCCGGTCTTGGCACGCAAGCGCTCGCGCACAAAACAGAAGGCTATCCGGCGCAGCGCATTCCGCCGCTGGTGCTCGCGAAGGGCAATTACTTCAGCTATGCCGGCAAGCCGGTTTTCTCGCGGTTGATTTATCCGACGCCGGTCGATGGCGGGCTCGGCGTGCATGTCACGCTCGATCTTGCCGGTCGCATGCGGTTCGGTCCGGATGTCGAATGGATCGAAGCCGAGCATTACGAAGTCGATCCGGGACGCGCCGATTCATTCTATGCGCGCATCCGCAGCTATTGGCCGACGCTCGCCGACAACACGCTGGTGCCGGACTATTCCGGCATCCGGCCGAAGCTGACCGGCCCGGGACAGCCGGCGGCCGATTTCATGATCGAAGGCCCGGCGCAGCACGGCATGGCCGGACTTGTGAATCTGTTCGGGATCGAATCGCCTGGGCTGACCTGCGCGCTCTCGATCGCGCAGGACGTCGTCGGCCGGCTGAAAAACTGAGTCTGGATCAGTCGAGGGGCATCTGCGCGGGCGGCGCGACCTTCAACTCGGACAACCGCTTGTCGGCCATCAGCGCGGCTTTGCTGATCGGGGTGAATTCAACGGCGCCGCGGCGGCCGCCGCGCACCTGCGCGAGACCTTCGTAGGTGGCTACGATGTCGCCCGGCCGCAGCGTCGGATCACGTTTGACGTCGAGCGTAGCGAGGCCGAACGGGGTCTTGCCGTTACAGCTGCAATTCGAAACGATCTTGTCGCGATAGGCGAAGGCATTCGGCAGGTCGGCATAGCGCTTGCCGTCCTGTGAATAGGCGCCGCCGATGCCGCTGCCGGAATAGATCCTGGTCTGGGCGGCCGGGCAGAGCGACTGGCAGGTCTCGACCGGCGACGCGCCGGCATTGTGCTGGATCGGGAAGAAATGTCCGTCGCAGGTCCGCACGCAATAAGCGACCGACGGGCCGCCGATATAACCCGAACGCTCGCCCGGATCGGCGCGCTGCGGATCGCTCGGATCGGCATAGGACGGCACGGATTGCGGAGGAGCCGAACGGCGCATATTGCCGAACAGGAAATCGAACAGCCCCTGCGCCGAGGCGGGTGCCGGTGCGGCCGCGAGCAGGATCACTGCGGTAAATGTCGCGGCGACCAGGCGGAAAATGGGTCGATTGACGGTCACGTTGGTCCCCGAAAGGCAGCAGCCCCGGCCGTCCCCACAACGTGTGAGGACGCCAAAGGTTGCATCTGGCCCATTGGTCGCGACGGCCGGGTGGCTGGTTCAAGGCGATGGGACCGGCGGGCCGTCTGGACGGTGGTGACCGTAATCAGTCGTTAAGAAATTCGGATGCGCGAAACAGCGACCGGAACGCAAGGCCGGCGTTCTTGAACGCTTCCGCGGCGCCTTCCTCGCGGTCGACCATGGTGAAGACGAACGCAATATCGCCGCCGGCTTCGCGCACCACGTCGGCGGCTTTCAGCGCCGAGCCGCCGGTGGTCGTGACATCTTCCACGATCACGACGCGCTTGCCTTGCAGGCTTTCACCTTTGGCGAGTCCTTCGACCGTCAGCTTGGCGCCATGCTCCTTCGGCTTCTTGCGCACGAAGAAGGCGTGGATCGGCGCCCCGCGCATGAAGCTCAGTTGCGCGATCGCGCCCGCGATCGGCACCGCGCCCATTTCGAGCCCGCCGACATAGTCGATTTTTTCGCCGGCGAACGAGTCCAGGGTGAGTTCCGCGAGCAGGCTCGCGCCTTCGGCGTCGAGCATGGTTGGCTTGAGATTGAAATAGAAATTGCTCTTGCGACCCGAGGCGAGCGTGATCTCGCCGCGGCCGAACGAACGCGTCCGGATGATCTCGTGCAGCCGCGCGCGTGCGTTGGTGTCGGACGTTTTTTTCGCCATCGCATTCATCAGCGCCGCGCCTCGAACGCCATCTTGACCGCGAGGCCGGCGAGCACGGTGCCCATCAGCCAGCGCTGGACCAGCAGCCAAAGCGGGCGCGTGCCGAGGAAGGCCGCGATCGAGCCGGCGGCGAGCGCGATCATCGCATTGACCGTCACGCTCACGGTAATCTGCGTGAAGCCGAGGGCGACGCCTTGCGTGAACACGCTGCCGTTGGCCGGGTCAATGAATTGCGGCAACAGCGCGAGATAGAGCATCGCGATCTTCGGATTGAGCAGGTTGGTGACGAGCCCCATCAGGAACAGTTTCTTCGGGCCGTCGGCCGGCAGCTTGTGCACCTGGAACGGCGATTGCCCGCCAGGCCGGATTGCCTGCCAGGCGAGCCAAAGGAGATACGCCGCGCCCGCGAAGCGTAGCGCGTCATACGCGTAAGGGATCGCGAACAGGAGTGCGGTGATGCCGAACGCCGCGCACAGCATGTAGAAGACGAAACCGAGCGCGACGCCGCCGAGCGAGATCAGTCCCGCGCCCCAGCCTTGCGTGATCGAGCGGGAGATCAGGTAGATCATGTTCGGCCCGGGCGTGAGTACCATCCCGAGCGAGATCAGGGCGAAGGCGAGAAGCGTGGTGGTTGTGGGCATCTGGGCTCACTTCGATGGCAAACGTTGCGTCTTCATACGTCATTTAAGGACAAGGGCGAAGCGCAGATCAGCCTATCCACATCGCCGGAACAAGCCCGGCCATGACGGCGGAGAGACCTGAGTCGCCTCTAATGCGCTTCGTCCCAGTTATCCGCCGCCCGCGCGTCGACCTGCAGCGGAACGTGCAGCTGCACGGCCGGATGCGGGGCATCCACCATGACTTTCTTGACCACGGGCAGGGTGCGCTCCACCTCGTTCTCGGGCACTTCGAACACCAATTCGTCATGCACCTGCAGCAGCATCTGCGCGGTGAGCCTGGCTTTCGCGAGCGCATCCTCCATCCGGATCATGGCGCGGCGGATGATGTCGGCGGCCGAGCCCTGCAGCCGCGCGTTGATCGCGGCGCGCTCGTTGAAGGAGCGCACCGACGGATTGCTCGCCTTGATGTCGGGGTAATGGCATTTGCGGCTGAACAAGGTGGTCACATAGCCATGCTCGCGGCAGAATTCGCGCGTTTCGTCCATATAGGCGCGGATGCCCGGGAAGCGCTCGAAATATTTCTTGATATAGGCGCCGGCTTCCTCGCGCTCGATGCCGAGCTGGTTGGCGAGGCCGAAGGCGGAGATGCCGTAGATGATGCCGAAATTGATCGCCTTGGCGCGGCGGCGGATTTCGCCCGGCATGCCTTTCACCGGCACGCCGAACATTTCCGACGCCGTCATCGCGTGAATGTCGATGCCGTCCTTGAACGCCTGCCGCAATGTCGGCACGTCGGCGACTTCGGCGAGCAGGCGCAACTCGATCTGCGAATAGTCGGCCGAAACGAGTTTGTTGCCTTTTGCGGCGATGAAGGCGCGGCGGATTTTCCGGCCCTGCTCGGTGCGGATCGGAATGTTCTGAAGGTTCGGCTCGGAGGATGAGAGCCGGCCGGTGGTGGTCGCCGCCAGCGCGTAGCTCGTATGCACGCGCTGTGTTTTCGGGTTGACGTAATTCGGCAGCGCGTCGGTATAGGTCGAGCGCAGTTTCGACACCTGCCGCCAGTCGAGAATTTTCTGCGGCAATTCGTGGCCTTGTTCCGCGAGCTCCTCAAGGATGGACGCCGATGTGGACCAGGCGCCGGTCTTGGTCTTGGTGCCGCCGGGCAGGCCGAGCGAGCCGAACAGCACGTCGCCAAGCTGCTTCGGGCTGCCGGGATTGATCGGCTGGCCGGCGATCTTCTGGATCTCGCCTTCAAGCCGCTCGGATTCCTTTGCGAATTCGCCGGACAGCCGCGCCAGCACCTGCCGGTCGATGGAGATGCCGCGCTGCTCCATGCGCGCGAGCACCGGCACCATCGGGCGCTCCAGCGTCTCGTAGACGCTGGCCATCCGGTCGCCGACGAGGCGGGGCTTGAGCACCTGCCACAGCCGCAGCGTGACGTCGGCATCTTCCGCGGAATATTCGGCGGCCTTCTTGATTTCGATATTGTCGAAGGTGACGCGTGACTTGCCGCTGCCGATCAGCGTGTCGAAATCGATGGTCGCGTGATCGAGATAACGCGAGGCCAGCGACGCGACGTCGTGGTCCTGGCGGCCGGCGTCGAGCACATAGGATTGCAGCAGGATGTCGTCGAGCGGGCTGATGCTGATGCCGCGCTGCGCGAAGACCAGCCAGTTGAATTTTAGGTTGTGCCCGATCTTGAGGATGCCGGGATCTTCCAGCGCCGGCTTCATCGCGTTGATCGCTTCGCTTTCGCGGATCTGCTCGGGCTCGAGACCGGCGTCGAACAAGCCTTCGCCGGTGCCGCGCTGGCGATGCGCGAGCGGCACGTAGCAGGCCTCGTTCGGCGCGACCGCGAGCGAGAATCCGCACAACGTCGCCTGCATCGGATCGATGCTCGTCGTCTCGGTCGAGATCGCCAGCACGCCCTCCTCGACCGCGCGCTGCATCCAGGCCTTCAGCCGCGCCAGATCGCGCACAACTTCGTATTTCGAGCGATCGACCGGGATGGCGCGGATTTTCTGCGCGCGCACGGCGGCGAGCGAGATCGGAGTCATGTCGCTGGCAGGTTCGGTCATCTCTCCCCCTGCAAGGGGGAGGGTGGCAGCCGAAGGCTGCCGGGTGGGGGTCTTTTCTGCGGCGGGGGGGGCCCCGCGGTGGCCGCCGCCGAGATTTTTCCCCAGCCGCCGTGGAAGAGTGTCACGGGCCAGGTGTCAAGGATCAGGTTGGCGAATTCGCCGAAGGGAGAATGTTGTAGTTCGAGGGCGGGAAATAATTCTTTGACGACGCGCCATTCGGCGATGGCAGAGATGAGGATGACGATTTTCATATAACACTCCCTCCGTCACTGCGAGC
>CAYJNT010000102.1:0-2732 GCA_964370945.1 uncultured Hyphomicrobiales bacterium
ACTAGTGTCGAGATGACGTTGCATCTCAT
This sequence comes from uncultured Hyphomicrobiales bacterium, assembly GCA_964370945.1. GTDB lineage: Bacteria > Pseudomonadota > Alphaproteobacteria > Rhizobiales > Xanthobacteraceae > Pseudorhodoplanes. Next base: position 30 of record CAYJNT010000102.1, read on the forward strand.
CAAGCTCAGTGTCGGCACGGATTCGGTCGAGGACCTGCAGCGCTGGATCCGCCAGAAGCTGAAGGAAAAAAAGAAACGCGGCCGGAAAGCCGAGCGCGTGCACACCACGCGCATGGTGCCAAAGCGCGTCGATGAACTGCTTGACGGCGGCTCGCTCTATTGGGTGATCCGCGGCCAGATCGCCTGCCGCGAGCGCATTCTCGCGGTGCGGCCCTTTGTCGACAAGGAAGGGATCGGGCGCTGCCACCTCGTGCTCGACCCGAAATGCGTTCTGGTCGAGTCGCGGCCGTTCCGCGCGTTCCAGGGCTGGCGCTATCTCGAGGTCAAGGACGCGCCGCGCGATCTCGATCGCGCCGCGCCCGGCGTCGGCGCCATGCCGGAACCGTTGCGCCGGGAGTTGCGCGATCTCGGCTTGATCTGATCACGCGCCCCGATGGCGGAGCATCAGACCCGGATATTGTCGATCAGCCGCGTCGTTCCGATCCGCGCTGCGACCAGAAGACGGATCGGACCGTCTTTCGCCGAGTCGATCGGCGATAATGTTTCAGCGTGCCGCGCCTCGAGATAATCGAGTTTAAATCCGGCTTGCGCGATCCGGCCGCGCCCTTGCCCGATCGCGGCGTTCGGCAGGGTCCCCGATTTGATGGCGGCCGCGGTCTCCTTCAGCACACGATGCAACAGCGGGGCGGTCTTGCGTTCGTCCGGCGAGAGGTACGCATTGCGGGAGGACATCGCGAGGCCGTCCTTCTCGCGCGCGGTCGGCACCCCGATCACGCGCAGCGGCAGGTCGAGGTCGCGCGCCATGCGGGTGACGACCCTGAGCTGCTGGTAATCCTTCTCGCCGAAGATCGCGAAATCCGGCGTGGTTTGCAGGAACAGCTTGGAGACGACGGTCGCGACACCGCCGAAAAAGTGCGGACGGAACCTGTCTTCTAGTCCGACAAGTGCGGGCCCTTCGGGCGCAATTTTTGTCGCAAAGCCTTCCGGATACATCGCGGCCACGGTCGGGGCCCAGATCAGATCGACCTTCAATGCCGCCAGCATGGCGAGATCGGTGTTGAAACTGCGCGGATAGGTCTTGAAATCCTCGCTCGGCGCGAACTGGGCCGGGTTGACGAAGATCGAGACGATCACCCGTTTGGCGCGCCTGTGGGCAACGCGCACCAGCGACAAATGTCCGTCATGAAGCGCACCCATCGTCGGGACCAACGCAACGGTCTCGCCCTTCGCCCGATAACGGGAGGTTATCTTCCGCAAAGCCGGGACGGACCGCACAACGAGCGGACGGCGAGCCATTTCAGTTCCCCCGGCAGTGACCTTCAAAAAGCGGCGGACCCTATCAAAGGCGTTGCAAAGCCGCCACGCGATTAAGGATGTAAGTCGGCAACCCGCCACATGCCTTGACCAATCGCCCAGCGCAATCGAGGATGTGTTTGGGCAGGGGACGCGTCATGTTGGTCCAAGCCGGTAGGGCACCTCACAAGTCGGCTTACGTTGTCGTTGTCGGCAATGAAAAGGGCGGCTCGGGAAAGTCCACGACCGCGATCCACGTCGCCATCGCCCTGATCAAGAGCGGCCAGCGCGTCGCCACCATCGATCTCGATTCGCGCCAGAAAAGCCTCACCCATTACATCGAGAACCGGCAGGCCTGGTCTTGCCGGGGCAGGCTCGATCTCGCGGTTCCCGAGAATTATTGCGTCGAACGCCGCGAAGGGTTGCGGGCCGACGACAATGAGCGCGCGGAATTCACCGCCTTCGCCGAAACGATCGCGGCCGTCGAGCACAATCACGATTTCATCGTCATCGATACGCCCGGCAACGACAGCTACCTGATGCGGCTGGCGCATGCGATGGCGGACACGCTGATTACCCCGCTCAACGACAGCTTCGTCGATTTCGACGTTCTGGGAACCGTCGATCCGCAAACCTACGCGCTGACCGGAACCAGCCACTATTCCGAAATGGTACGCGAAGCGCGCCGGCATCGCCGGCGGGTGGACCAGGAGGCGACCGACTGGATCGTGGTGCGCAACCGGTTGTCGACACTCGGATCGCGCAACAAGCGGCTCCTGGCCGAAGGCCTGAACGATCTCGGTCTGCAGCTGGGCTTCCGTTCCGCCGAGGGCTTTGCCGAGCGGGTGATCTATCGCGAATTCTTCCCGCGCGGATTGACGGCGCTCGACGACATCAACGAATCGACGCTCGGCACGCGTCCGAGCGTCTCGCACGTGACCGCCCGCGAGGAAGTGCAGGCCTTGCTCGGCGCGCTCAAGCTGCCGATCGACGAGAAGGGCAAGCGCCGCGCCGCCGCCCGATCGGAATGGTTCGCGTCATTGGACCGCCCGATCGAGGTCCACGACGTCCTGGATTGACGTCCCGGATTGAGGCAACTGCCCCTTAACACCAGCGTCCCGAATCCGAAGTTCGCCGGAGCCCACAGCGCGTTCGGTAGCGAACTTCGGATTCCAAGGGACGCTGGCAAGTTATTAACTCTAGTGTGGCTTTGGTTCAGAAGTCCCCTTTCTGCGGCGCTGAAGACCGAGGGGACTTCTGAACCGCCACACTAGGCCTGTGACCGCGCGTCGCGCGCCATTGCGCCGCCGCCTGATCGTGGCAACCTATGACAATATGGCCGCCGGCTGTAAGGACCAGGCATGACCAAGGATCGCCCCGACGCGCCTGCGCCGGTCCAGCGCCGCGACG
>CAYJNT010000102.1:2832-11849 GCA_964370945.1 uncultured Hyphomicrobiales bacterium
GACACTACCAAGGACACGGCCAAGGGATCGGCGGGCTCGCTGCAGCCGGAATCTTCGCGCGGCGACATCGACGCGTTTCTCGATCAGGTGCGCGCGCTCGGGCCGTCGCGGCAGGCCGGGCAGCGCGGGCGGCTGATTTTCGCGCTCGACGCGACCATGAGCCGGCAGCCGACCTGGGACAGTGCTTGCGAGTTACAGGCCGACATGTTCCGCGAAGCGGGCGCCATCGGCGGCCTCGATGTGCAGCTCGTCTATTTCAGGGGGCTGACCGAATGCCGCGCATCGCGATGGGTGTCGCAGCCGGAGAGGCTCGCGAGCCTGATGGAGCGGATCGATTGCCGGGGCGGGCACACGCAGATCGGAAAAATACTCGGCCACGCGCGCAAGGAATCGCACCGGATGAGAGTGCAGGCGCTCGTGTTCGTGGGCGACGCGATGGAGGAGGCGATCGACGACCTTTGCGCCGCCGCCGGCGAGCTCGGATTGCTCGGCGTGCCCGCCTTCATGTTTCAGGAAGGCGACGACGCGATCACCGAACGCACGTTCCGCGAGATCGCACGGCTGTCACGCGGCGCTTATTGCCGCTTCTCGCCAGGGGCGGCGCATGAGCTCGCCGAATTGCTGCGTGCGGCCGCGGCCTATGCCGCCGGCGGCATGAAGGCGCTGTCGGATCTGTCGGCGCGGCATGGCGCGGGCGCCACCAAGCTCCTCAAGCAGATGAGCTGAGCATGCCGATGCTGTTTCTCGGCGCCGCGGTTTTGCTCTTTCTGATCTGGGCGATGTACGGATTCTCGCGCGCTGATCCGAAGAAGGTCGTACCGGTGGTGCGGACCGGCGGCGGTATCGGCGCGCTCGCGGGCGCCGCATTTCTCACAGCGCGCGGGCAGCTCGGGCTGGCGGTGCCGCTCGGCCTCCTGGGGCTGAGCCTGCTCGGCTGGATACCCGGTGCCGCGAGCTGGACCCGCCGCACCCAGAAGGCCACAGGCCAGGTGTCGCGCGTGCGCTCGGCCTTTATCGAGATGGAGCTCGACCACGATACCGGCGCGATGCGCGGCACGATCCTGAAAGGCAAACATGAGGGCGTGCCGCTCGAAGCACTCGATATCGCAACACTGGCCGCGCTCGCGGCCGAGATCGACGACGAGAGCCGGGCGCTACTTGCAGCTTATCTTGACCGCCGGGAGCCCGGCTGGCGTGACGACGCGCAAGCCGATGCGGCAGCGGGGCCGGGGCGCCCGCGCAGCGCCAAAATGACGGAACAGGAGGCTTATGAGATCCTTGGCCTGAAGCCGGGGGCGAGCACGCAGGAGATCGGCCGCGCTCACCGGGCGCTGATGAAGAAACTCCATCCCGACCAAGGGGGGTCGACGTATCTCGCGGCGCGAGTCAATGAAGCCAAGGAAGTCCTTCTTCGCCGCCATCACTAGCACTCCTCACCCAACACCTTTTCGGCGCACGCCCTTAAAATTTGGTTCAATTCCTGACCGTCATGCAGACGATGTCGCTGCGCTTGAGTTCGCGGCACACGGCTTCGGCCTGGACCTGCTTCAGTCCGGCGAAGCGTGCGCGGTAAAGGGTCTTGTCGCCTTTAACGACCGGCTCGGTGAACGGGTCGCCGCCGCGCAGCAAATTCGCAGCCTTTGTCTTCGCGGCGATCAGTTTCTCGCGCGCTTCGGCGATGTCCTCGTAGGCGCCGACTTGGACGATCCAGCCGCTGCGCGGCTTGTTTTCGGACGAAATATGCATCGCCGGCGCAGCGGGTGCGGCCGGTGCCTGAACCGCCGGCGCGGGCGTGCCGGTCGCGGGAGCGCTGGCGGAGGCGTAGATGGCCGTGGGCTTTTGGACGGCGGCGGGCGCAGCAGGCGTTGCGACCGGCGCGGCGCGTGCAACAGGGGCTGCGACCGCCTGCGTTGACAACACCCCGAGCACACCGGGCCTCGCGCCGGGCGGAGGCGGGGGCAGATCCGGCTCACTGCGCGCGCCAAGCGCGGCATGCGTTTGCGACGTCACCGGCATCGGCGACAACAGCGACACCGGCGCGAGCGCCGCCGTCTGGGATGCGCTCGCTTTCACCGTCAGGGTTTTCACGAGATTGGGCTTGATCGGTTCGGTCGATCCGGGCGCCGGCGCCGGCCGGGCCGGCGGAATGGCGGCGGTCGTGACGGTGTCCTGCTTCGGCGCGTCCTGCTTTTGCGGCGGCGCCTCCTTGGCCGTTTCTTTGGCGGGAAGCGGCGCTTTCTCTGCTGACGCAACGCGCGCCTTGACGGGCCGTTCGGTTGCTTCTGGCGCCTCGGCGACACGCGGCGCCGTGCGGTTGATCGCGCCTTCGCCGACATGGGCTTCGATCAATTCTCGCATGCGGGCGTCGCGGGCGCCGCCCGTGCGTCCGCCCAGAACGACCGCCACGAGGTGCCGCTTGCCGCGTTTGACCGAGGTGACAAGATTGAAGCCCGATGCGCGCGTATAGCCGGTCTTGATGCCGTCCACGCCTTCGACCTTGCCGAGCAGGCGGTTGTGGTTGCGCATCGAAACGCCGCGCCATTTGAAGGCGCTGGTCGCGAAGTAGCGATAATATTTCGGGTAGCGGTCCTGGATCGCCATCGCGAGCAGGGCCTGGTCGCGGGCGGTGGTGACCTGATCGTCGTCCGGCAAGCCGGAGGCGTTCTTGTAAACCGTGCGGCTCATGCCGAGCGCGCGCGCCTTGCGCGTCATCGCCCTGGCGAATTCCTCTTCGCTGCCGGCAAGCGCCTCGGCAATCACGACGGCGGCGTCGTTCGCCGATTTTGTGACCAGCGCCTTGATGGCATCTTCGACCGACAGCGTTTGCCCGGCCTTGAGGCCGAGCTTGGTCGGCGCCTGTTCGGTCGCGTTTTCGGACGCGGTCAATTTGCTCTCGAGCGTCAGCCGTCCGGCCTCGAGCCGCTCGAACAGCAGATACAGCGTCATGATTTTTGTGAGCGAGGCGGGATGACGGATGCTGTCCGCATTCGCGTCGCGAAGGACGTCGCCGGAATTGGCGTCGACCACGATTTCGGCGTAGCGGGGTTCGTATGACGATGTTGCGGCAGCGCGCTTGAAAAAGCTCCGCTTCTTGCGCGCCTCGGCCGGTGCGCTTGCGAGAATTACCAGCAACAGAACAGAAATCAGTCCGCAAACGCCGCAACGCAGCCAGAACGAGGCTCCGACCGTTACGCGATACATGGTCTTCCTCGTCCTCTTGCGGGGCATCTTGGCGGATGCCCGTCTTCCTCTTTTGTCGCGGGGAAAGGAACGTCGCACCGGCACACGGGATGTCCGCCAATTCGCCCGCAATTGAGGCGAGCGGCGGCCCGAAATTTGGTGCGCGGATATCCTCCGCGGTCGGATCGGCCGTGCCCGCAGGCGGGCAACACGGAAGGTTAGGAGGCGAGGGTTGCCAAAATATTAATAAAAATAGAGGGTTATCAGTTAATATTGCATTGCAAAAATTCTGCTTGCTTTATTGTGCATCGCAGCATACATGTTGAGATGTAGACGGTCAGGGTGACCGGCCGTTGGGCAAAGTGCAGAGGCCGCGAAGGCCGGGAAAAGGATGCTCCGATGATCAAAAATTTCGATGAAATTCAGCAAATCAGCAAAGAGAACGTCGACGCGACGGTGAAAGCGTTTGGTGCCTTTTCGAAGGGCGCGCAGGCGATTGCCGTTGAAGTCGCCGACTATTCCAAGAAGTCGTTCGAGGAAGGCACCCAGGTGTTCGAGAAGCTCGCCGGCGTGAAGTCGGTCGAGAAGGCGATCGAGCTCCAGCAGGCCTACCTCAAGGATGCGTATGAGAGCTTTGTGGCCGAGGCGACCAAGATCGGTGGGCTCTACACCGACCTCGCCAAGGAAGCCTACAAGCCGTTCGAAGGCTATGTCGCGAAGCTGACCCCGGTTAAGTAATCGGCGATTCCAATAGTTTGAGCATGGGGTTGTCCGAAAACCGCTTCACACCCCGGATCAAGTCCGGGGCAGGCTTTTTCGGTCTCATGCTCTAGCGGAAATGAGAAAGCCCGGCGCAAGTCCGGGCTTTTGTTTTTCAGCCAGCAATTTTCAATCCACATTTCCAATTAGGGAAATAGGAACCTTTCGCCGGTAATCCCGTCCGCATCGGGTGTCGTGGCTGGACCCGATACGCGGCGGTTCGGCCCGGTTTTGTCCCGCCGGACCGCCCGCACACTCTTGCGAGAGCGCAATGACGGATCGCAGGACAGAATTGCGAATGGGCAGCGCAAGGGCGGCGCGTCTGGTCCCTGACCGTGGGGGACGGGTGCTGCCGTGCATTGTGCTGAATCTCTCGCTGACCGGCGCGCGAATTGAGACGCTCGAGCCGGTCGATGTCCACCGCCGGTTCAATCTGCTGTTCGAGGGAAGCGGTGACTCGCATCACTGCCAGGTCGTGTGGCAGAAGGAAAATCAGATCGGGGTGACATTCGATTGATCCGCGATTTCGCGATCGACAAAAAAGCCCGGCACGCGTGCCGGGCTTTTGTCTTTGATCGGTCGGCGGCTTATTTCGCGAGCCGCAGATTGGCGAGGTTCTGTGCGATGGCGCTGAACACGCCGCTCAGCTCGCTCGCATTCTGCACGTCGTAATACATCGTCGGATTTGTCGCGCATTCCTTAAGCAGCTTCGAATTGCCGTCGATCACGCGGATCGCGTAGATCTTGATATTCGCCTGCTTGATGTTGTCGCAGGCGAGCTTGGTGCGCGCATCGATCAGGTTCGACTGGTTGACGATGGTATTGTTCTGGTTCTTCCAGGACTGCGTGTTGGTGCCGTCGGTCAGGATGATGAGCACCTTGTCGAGGTCGGTCGCCGGCGCCGCGGCCTCCGACAGCGGTGCGCTCTGGGTCAGCGCATGAAAGCCCCAGGCGAGGCCGATGGTGACATTGGTCATGCCGTTCGGCTGCATCTGGTCGACCTTGCTGTTCAGCGCCGTCCAGTTCGTGGTCAGCGGCAGGAGCGTGGCGAGCGAGCCGCAATCGTAGACCGGGAAGAGGGTCTGGGCCTTGTTCTTGTCCGGCGAGTCATCCGTTGTGTCGTAAGGGTAGGTGCGGTCGCGCACGCAGCCTTCCCAGTAATTCTTCCAGTTGCTGCTGGTGCAGCCGGTCCCGTAATTCCAGCCGTTGCAGTCGATCGAGTCGATATCGAACCAGGGCTGGTCTTTATAAGACGTGCCGAGATTCACCGTCGTGTCGAACGGGATGATCGCGACCTTGACGTCGCCATCCTTCTTGGCCGCCTTTTGCAGAGTCGAAAGAAGGTTCTTCGTAGCGGTCTTCAAATGCGTCATCTTGTTTGACCACGCCATCGATCCGGTATTGTCGAGCGCGAGCGCGAGCTCGAGCTTCTTCATGCCCCAATTCACCTGGGTGTCGGCGCCGATGGTCAGAGTGGGCTGCCAGATGCCGGTGAAGGTGGTTTTGAGCTTGCCGGAGCTGACGAGATTGAGCGTGAAGTTGCCTTGCGCCGGCTGCGTGAAGGTTGGCGTGACGACAATGTTGTATACTTCCGGGCGATTGAAGTTCGCCGTGAAGTAGCTGAGCGCCTTCGCTTTCAGTTGCGCATCGGTCAGCGACTGCGCCTCCTTCGACAGGATCAACGCGGTCGCGTCGGTTGCAGCCTGCATCGCGGCCTTGGCGGAGTTGCCGCGGCTATAGTCGACCGCCGCGCCGGTGAAGCCGATGATCGGAATGGTCGCGAGCGCGAACGTGATCACCACGTTGCCGGACTTGTCCGATGAAAACGCCCGCAATCCATCAAGCAGAAGCGAGAAAAGGGAACGTTTGGCCATGATACTCACCCGAAGCGGAAAATGATTGCGGTATTCGTAAATGAGACCTGTGAAATGGACGTAAAGCTCGATGAAAAAAGCGCGTTACGACCCGTCAACCATGATGCTTTTGAAAATTGCGTTGAACCGATCGATAAAGGTTGCCGGCGTTTTCGCGCCGTCCGATTCAGGCGCCGTTAACCCTGATCGCCGTGCCCCGCGCGGCTACTTCGCGAGCCGCAGGTTGGCGAGGTTCTGCGCGATGGCGCTGAACACGGCGCTGAGCTGGCTCGCATTCTGCACGTCGTAATACATCGTCGGATTGGTCGCGCAGTTCTTGAGCAACGTCGCGTTGCCGTCGATCACGCGGATGGCGTAGATCTTGATATTGGCGGCCTTGATGTTGTCGCAGGCGAGCTGCGTTCGCGTGTCGATCGCCCACTGGCTTGTGACTCTGGTGTTGTTGGAGTTCTTCCACGATTCCGTATTCTGGCCGTCGGTCAGGATGATCAGCACCTTGTCGAGATCGGGCGACGGCGCCGCCGCTTCGGACCAGGGCGCGTTCTGGGTGAGGGCATGCCAGCCCCAGGCCAGGCCGATGGTGACGTTGGTCATGCCATTCGGTGTCATCGAGTCGATCTTGTTGTTCAAGGCGGTCCAGTCGTAGGTCAGGGGCATGGCGCTGACGAGCGATCCGCAATCATAGATCGGGAACAGCGTGTCGGGCTTGGTCGTGTTCGGCGCATCGTCCTGGGCGTCATAAGGATAGGTGCGGTCACGAACGCAGCCCTCCCAATAATTCTTCCAGTTGCCCGAATTGCAGCCCCACGGATTTCCGAGTGCGCTGCAGGATACGTCGAACCACGGTTGATCTTTGTATCCGGCCCCGATCCTGACCGTCGTGTCGAAGGGGATGATGGCGACCTTGACGTCGCCGTCTTTCTTGGCCGCGGTCTTGAGCGTGGCCAGAAGGTTTTTCGCGGCTGTCTTCAAGTTCGACATCTTTTGTGATGACGACATCGAGCCGGTATTGTCGAGGGCGAGTGCAAGTTCGAGCTTCTTTATGCCCCAGTTGACCTGCGAGTCGGCGCCGATGGTCAGTTGCGGCTGCCACATGCCGGTGAAGGTGGTCTTGATCGTGCCGCTACTGACCATGTTGAGAACGAAGCTGCCGGCTTGCGGCTGCGTGAAAGTCGGCGTGACGACGATGTTTTGCACTTCCGGACGGTTGAAGTTGGCCTGGAAGTAGGTCAGCGCTTTCGCGTTGAGCTGCGCGGAGGTCAGCGCCTGCGCTTCCTTCGACAGGATCAGCGCGGTGGAATCGAGCGCACCCTGCATCGCGGCTTTGGCGGAATTGGCGCGGCTGTAGTCGACCGCGGCGCCGGTGAAGCCGATGATCGGGAGCAATGCAAGCGTGAACGTGATCACCACGTTGCCGCTTTCGTCGGGACGGAATGCGCGCAAGCGCGAGACTAAGAAACGGCTAATGCTGCCCAACAAACGCACCGGTTTCTCCGATGGCCAAACGCAACCCCTGCACCGGCACGATGCGCGATGCAGCGAGGCCTTGCGACCACCATCAATCCTGCGCTTGAAAAATCAGTTCAGTCGCGCGCTACAATTCGGCGCACTTTTGCGCGCATCTTAAATTCAAATTGTGCGCACTTACTTCGCGATGCGAAGGTTGGCGAGATTCTGCGCGATCGACGAGAACACGCCGTTGAGTTCGTCCGCCTGATCGACGTCGTAATACATGTCCGGCTTGGTCGCGCAGTTCTTCAGCAACGTCGCGTTGCCGTCGATCACGCGGACTGTGTACAGCTTGACGTTGGCAGCCTTGGCGTTTTCGCAAGCCTTTTGCGTGCGGGCATCGATCGTGGACGTACTGGAAGTCCAGCGGTTCTGCGTGTTCTGGCCGTCGGTGAGAAGGATGATCACCTTGTCGAGGTCGGGCGCCGGCGCAGGCGCGTTGAACGGCTCGTTGTTCGACAGCGTCTGCCAGGCCATCTGCAGGCCGATGGTGACGTTGGTATTGCCGCTCGGTGTCATCGCGTCGATCTTTGTGTGCATCGACGACCAGTCGCTCGACAATGCCGTCATGGCGGTCGGGCAGGCCGACGCCTGATGCGCACGATACCTGGTCGCCGCGCCGGCTCCGGTCGGCGTGTTCATGACGTCGTTGTTCTGGTCGCGGTCGTTGACGCAGCCGTTCCAGACGCTGTGCTCTTTCGGCGTCCAGATACCGCCGTTATTCTCGCAATAGCTCTTCGAGTTATACGACTTGGTGCACGTGCCGTTGCGGGCTTCCCAATGCTCCCAGTCGATCCATGTGGCATCGACCTTGTCGGCTCCGACATTGACGTCGACCGCGAACGGGACGATCGAGACCTTGATGTCACCGGTCTGTTTCTCGGCGGCCTTGAGCGTGTCGATCAAATTATGCGCGGCGGTCTTCAGCGCCGTCATCTTGCCGTTCGAGCTCATCGAGCCGGTGTTGTCGAGCGCGAGCGCCAGGTTGAGCTTCTTGATGCCCCACAGCACTTCGGATTTGCTGGAGAAGCTGACCTGCGAATGTCCGATCACCTTCGAGAACAGTGTCTTGACGGTGCCGCTGCCGCTGATCTGGAGGACGAAGTTGCCCTGCTGCGGCGAACTGAGCGTTGTCTGGATCGAGACGTCCTGAACTTCCGGGCGGATGAACAATGCGTTGAAGATCTGCTGCGCCTGGCCCTGGATCTGGTCGCCGGTCTGGCCTTGCGCGGTCTTCGAAAGGTTGAGCGCGGTGGCGTCGAGCGCGGCCTGCATGGCGGTGCGCGCCGAGCTCGCGCGGCTGTAATCGATCGCCGCGCCCGTGAATCCCATCAGCGGGATTGCGGCCAGGGCCAGAAACGGGGCGACGCCGCCGTCGCGGTTCCGCCAAAAACGGGCAAGCACCATGGACCCCTCCGCAAGAGATGACCGTCACAATGACTGTCACAATCCGACACGCCGATCTTCGTCCTCAGGCGTTGCAATGACGTAAGGCCGCGTGAGCAAATTTCTGGCAAATTTGCCGCGAATTGTCTGGAATCGACGAACCAGGCGCGGGCGGGACCGCTCGCACCGGGAACCTGGCCAGGCGCACGATCGGGGGCAAAACGATCTGGTATGGCGTTTGCACCGATTTTATTATGATGAACACTTGGGCGAGCGCACTTAGGCGAATACTTGGGCGAGTACCTGGGC
>CAYJNT010000103.1:0-11631 GCA_964370945.1 uncultured Hyphomicrobiales bacterium
CGTGTGCAGGAACAGGTCGTCCATGGTGTGAACGTCGGTGGTGAACCAGCCCATGATGCGTCTCCCTTTGTCGCGCTGTTGGCTGGATCAATGACGCAGGGCGCGATCCGGTTCCACGCGGCCCGGCAAAATGGGGCATTGCGCCGCAAGGGCGGCGGCGCGACGGCTAGCTTCGAGACCGCGGCCGGTTCTTGAGCAGAATGGCCACAATGATCAGGGAAAAAGACACTAGCCGCGCGATGTAAAAAAACGGCTCGGTCTCGTCAGTGGTGGCGCTGATGCCGATCACGACGCGCGTCACCGCGTCCAGCCCGAACGCGATGCTGAACAGCAAAAAGAACGAATCCTTCGTTTGCCGCCAGAACCGCAGGAAAAACAGCGAAGCGACGAGCGACGCCATCGCAACCGCGCCTTGCATCATCGTGACCGCGATCTGCATCACTCGGCCTCCCAGATCAGGCCATACAGCAGCACCGCCATCGCCACGAACGACACCGCCGCGCGCCAGGGCAGAAGATCGACCTGCGGAAACGCGATCTTGTCGAGGATCAGAAGCAGGTTGTTGAGCGTCAGCCCGGCGAAGCAGAGCGCGCTCCACAGCAGCAGGCGGTAATGACTGCGGGCATACGCCTGCAGCAGCAGGACCGTGCAGGTCAGCGCCGTCAGCGCGCATAGTCCATAGATGACCGTCCCCATGGCTATCGGTCCTTCTTGATCCGGAAGGCGTCCGCGAATTCCTGAATCCGCGGCGGCTTGGAATGGATGATGTTCGTGACCGGAACGATGTGGCGCGCATAGATGCCGGCGAGCTTGTCGATCATCGATTTTTTGCCGGCATCCTTGCACTCGAAATAGTACACTTCATCCTTGGTGCCGAGGAGCCCGTCCTCGCAAAGCCGCGGCAATATCGCCGCCGCCTGGCGCGTCTCGATATACAGGCGCTTCGCGATCGCTTCGGCCGTCCATTTTTCGGACGGATTCTCGCGCAGCAAGAGCAGTGCCTCGAGCTGGGCGATGGAGTCGAAGTACTTGAGGATGAAGTCCCGAAGGTCATCGGGAATGAGAGCATCCGCCATCCTGCCCCTTTGCGGAAACGATCCAGGTCCGCGATTTTCAAACCCCCACGCAGCATACGCGCTCGATGGCGGCCGACCAAGTCCGGCGGTGGGGATTTGCCGCCGGCCGGACGCGCGATCCATTGTCGCAAGGTTTCGGGGCACCGATCGCCGACCGTTCGGGACGCATCATGAACGCGATGCTTTGTCCCTTGGCCATGCCTTCGGAGACGCGCTAAGAATGCGGCAGCGATAACGGCGCCGCGGCAAGCCCCACAGGGCAGCGGCGTCGCAAGAACACGGGGGCGAGGATGCGGTATCTCAGTTTGGCGGGCTTTCTGTTCGCCTTCTGGATCGCGCTTTCGGGCCATTACACGCCCATGCTGGTCACCGCCGGCGCAGCGAGCGCCGTCGTGTGCCTCCTCGCCGCGATCCGCGCGCGCGCGGCCGACGCGGAAGGCCATCCGATCGAACTGTTCTGGGGGGCGATCACCTATTTTCCGTGGCTGACGTGGGAGATCGCCAAGTCGGCCTGGGCGGTCACCAGGATCATCCTCCATCCGAAGCTGCCGATCTCGCCGACGATGACGGTGGTGCGCTCAAGCCAGCGGACACCGGCCGGCGTCGCAACCTACGCCAATTCCATCACCCTCACGCCCGGCACGATCACCGTGGGCGTGACCGGCCACGATCTGACGGTCCACGCGCTGGTGCGCGACGGCGCGCTCGACCTCGAGGACGGCGGAATGGATCGCCGCGTCAGCCGCTTCGAAGGCGGTCTGTGATGTTCGCCGCCGCCGCCACCGCGATCCTGGTTGCGCTCGTGCTCGTCATCACGCGGGCGATCAAGGGCCCGACCGTGTTCGACCGCGTGCTCGCGGGCAACTCGGTCGGCACGCTCGCCATCATGCTGCTCGCGGTCTTCGGCTTTCTCACCGGGCGCCCGGAATTCCTCGACATCGGCCTGACCTACGGCCTGCTCAATCTCATCGGCACGCTGGCGGTGCTGAAATTCTTCCGGCACGGCGACCTTGCCTACGACGTCGATGAGGAGCCGACGTCGTGAACCTGATTGTCGAGATCGCGAGCTGGATTCTGATTTTGCTCGGTTCGTTCTTCACGATCGTCGGCGCCGTCGGCCTCCTTCGCATGCCGGAAATATTCACCCGCATGCACGCGGCGAGCGTGACGGACACACTCGGTGTCGGCTTCCTCCTTCTCGGCATGGCCGTGCAGGCGGGGTTGAGCCTTGTGACCCTCAAGCTTTTCTTTCTGCTCGCCCTGTTCGTGTTCACCGCCCCTGTCGTGACGCACGCGCTCGCGCGGGCCTGCCTGCACGAGCGCATCGAGCCGATGCTGGCCGAAGACCGCCGCCAGGGCGCAAAATCCGGCCAAGGGAGGCAGCCATAGAATCCATCATCAACATGGTGCTGTTGACGCTGCTGGCGGTCGTGACCTTCGCGATCATTCGCCAGCGCAGCCTGTTCGGCGTCGTCATCCTCACCAGCGTCTACAGCTTCCTGATGGCGAGCGTGCTGATCGTGCTCGACGCCGTCGACGTCGCGATGACCGAGGCATCGGTCGGCGCCGGCATCTCGACAGTGATCCTTCTCGCCACATTGCATTTGATCAAGACCACCGAGATCCGGACGGTTCGTCGACACCTGCTGCCGCTGTTCGTCTCGCTCGGGACCGGCGCGATCATCGTCTGGGGGACGTTGGCCTTTCCGCCATTCGGCACCGCCGACGCCGTGATCCACAAGCACGTCGTGCCGCGTTACCTCAATGACTCGATCAAGGAGACCAACGTTCCCAATGTGGTGACGTCGGTGCTGGCCGATTACCGCGGCTATGACACGCTCGGGGAGACCACCGTGATCTTCACCGCGGGCATCGGCGTGATGCTGCTTCTGCGCGGCGCACGGCGGCGGGGCCGGATCGACGACGGAGAGACGCCGAAATGAGTCTCGATCTCATCCTGCGTGTCGGCACCAAGCTCATCCTGCCGTTCATTCTGCTGTTCGCGCTCTACGTCCAGTTCCATGGTGACTATGGCCCGGGCGGCGGCTTCCAGGCCGGCGTCATCACGGCCGGCATGGTGATCCTGCTCGCGATCACGTTCGGGCTCGAGGTCGCCCAACGCATCGCGCCGCAGGCTTTGGTCGAGCGGATGGTCCCGCTTGGGGTCCTGATTTACGCCGGCACCGGCGTCGCCGGGCTTCTGCTGGGCAAGAACTATCTCGACTATTCCGCTCTCGCCCACGATCCCGCGCACGGACACGAACTCGGAATCTTCCTGGTCGAAGCCGGCGTGCTGGTGACGGTGTCGGGAACCATGACAGCCCTGTTCTACGCCTTCGTCGAGCGGGGCCGCTGATGGCTGCGGTTGCGACCCTCGTCGAACACTATAATTATGTCGTCACCATCTTCCTGATGATGGCCGGGCTCTACATCGTTGTCGCCCGCGGCAACATGGTGAAGAAGCTCGTTGGCCTTTCGATCTTTCAGACTTCGGTCTATCTGCTCTATATCGAGCCGGCGAAGATCATCGGCGGCACGGCGCCGATCATCGATCCCGCCTTCAGCGTCTATTCCAATCCGCTGCCTCACGTTCTGATCCTGACGGCCATCGTGGTCGGCGTGGCGACCCTCGCGCTCGGGCTTGCGCTCGTCGTGCGCATCAACGAGGCCTACGGCACCATCGAGGAAGACGAGATTTTCGAAAAGGACCGGGAGCAATGAGCGCGGTCCTGGCGCATTTGCCGGCCTTGCAAGTCGTGATTCCGCTTCTCGGCGCCTTGCTCGCGGGTCTCCTGCGCCGCGGCGGCACCGCTTTCGCCCTGACGCTCATTGTCAGCTGGATCAGCCCGCTGATTTCCGGGGCGATGCTGTGGCAGGTCCTGACATCGGGGCCGATTTCCTATCACCTCGGCGGCTGGGAGCCGCCCTTCGGCATCGAATATCGCGTCGACCTGCTGAACGCCTTTGTGCTCATGCTGGTCTCGGCGAGCGGCGCCGTCATCGTGCCGTTCGCGCGCCGCTCCGTCGACTTCGAGATCGCCGAAGACAAAGAGGCCTGGTTCTATTGCATGTATCTGCTCTGTCTGACCGGGCTGCTCGGCATCGCGGTCACGGGAGACGCCTTCAACGTCTTCGTCTTTCTCGAAATCTCCTCGCTTTCGACCTACGTCCTGATCGCGCTCGGTTCCGACCGCCGCGCGCTGCTCGCCGCGTTTCAATATCTGATCATGGGGACGATCGGCGCGACCTTCTATGTGATCGGCGTCGGATTTCTCTACCTTCTCACCGGCAGCCTCAACATGATGGATATTGCCGCGCGTCTCGGCGCCGCGGCGCCGGCGCAGATGCCCGCGATCGTCGCGGCGCTGGCATTCATCACCGTCGGCGTCAGCCTGAAGCTCGCGCTGTTTCCGCTCCATGTCTGGCTGCCGAACGCCTATGCCTATGCGCCGTCGTGGATCACGGCCTTTCTCTCCGCCACCGCCACCAAGGTCGCGATCTACCTGCTGATCCGCTTCTATTTCTCGGTCTTCGGCGTCGCGATCGATTTCCACGCGCTGCCGGTCACGGACATTATCATCGCGCTTTCAGTCGCCGCGATGTTCATCGCGTCGTTTATCGCCGTATTCGAGACCGATCTGAAACGGATGTTCGCCTATTCCTCGGTCGCGCAGATCGGCTACATCACGTTCGGCATCGGGCTTGCGAACCAGAGCGGCCTCACCGGCGGGCTCGTCCACATCGTCAATCATGCGCTGATGAAAGCGGCGTTGTTTCTCGCGCTTGGTGCGATCTTCTACCGCGCCGGCAGCGTGCGGCTCGGCGATCTCTCCGGGATTGGCCGCAGGATGCCGATCACGATGGCGGCCTTCACGATCGCCGGCTTCGGGCTGATCGGCACGCCCGGCACCGCCGGCTTCATCTCGAAATGGTATCTCGCAATCGGCGCGCTCGACAAAGGCTGGTGGCCGCTGGTGTTTGCGATCGTGGCCAGCTCGCTGATCGCGCTTGTCTATGTCGGCCGCGTGCTCGAAATGGCCTGGCTGCGCGCGCCCTCTCCCGAACTGGCAAAGGCGGGCGATCCGCCGCTGGCGATGCTGGTGCCGGTCATCATCCTTGCCGCGGCAACCGTCTATTTCGGATTCGATACCGAATGGACCGCGGGCATCGCGTCCAAGGCGGCCGCCGGTCTGCTCGGGGGGCTGCGATGACGCTGCCGTCGCCCGAGACGCTCATTCTGCTTGCCGTGCTCGCGCCGTTCGCCGGCGCGCTCATCATTCCGCTTTTTCACAGCCGGCCGAATTTGCGCGAGACCGTCACGCTCGTCACCGCCGGCGTGCTGTGCGTCACGGTGTTCGGCCTGCTCACGCCGGTGCTCGGCGGCGCGCGGCCGCAGGCGCAGATCATCGAAATCGTCCCCGGCCTCGCGCTCGCCTTCCAGGTCGAGCCACTCGGAATGCTGTTCGCCCTCGTCGCCTCCTCGCTCTGGATCGTCAACTCGATCTATTCGATCGGCTACATGCGCGCCAACAAGGAACCGCGTCAGACCGGATTTTATGTCTGCTTCGCGATCGCGCTCGGCAGCACCATCGGCATCGCCTTCGCCAAAAACCTGTTCACGCTGTTCCTGTTCTACGAGGCGCTGACGATCTCGACCTATCCACTGGTCACCCACAAGGGCAACGACGAGGCGATCCGCGCCGGCCGCCTTTATCTCCTGCTCCTGCTCGGCACCTCGCTCGTGCTGTTCCTGCCGGCCATCATCGCGACCTATGTGCTCGCGGGCACGCTCGATTTCACGCCCGGCGGGATTCTCGCCGGCAAGGCGGGAGCGCCGGTCATCGCCGCCCTGCTCGCGCTCTATGTGTTCGGCATCGGCAAGGCCGCGGTGATGCCGCTGCATTTCTGGCTGCCGGCCGCGATGGTCGCGCCGACGCCGGTCAGCGCGCTGCTGCATGCGGTCGCGGTCGTGAAAGCCGGCGTGTTCGCTGTTCTTAAGGTCGTCGTCTATGTGTTCGGGATCGACACGCTGACAAAAACCGGCGCGAATGAATGGCTCATCTTCGTCGCATCGGCGAGCCTGCTCACCGCGTCCTTCATCGCCCTGTCGCGCGACAACCTGAAGGCACGGCTCGCCTATTCGACCATCAGCCAGCTCGCCTATGTCGTGCTCGGCGCGGCGCTCGCGACCCCGACCAGCATCGTCGGCAGCGGCCTCCAGATCGCCATGCACGCGGCCGGAAAGATCACACTCTTCTTCTGCGCCGGCGCGATCTACACTGCCCACCATCTGACCGAGGTCAGCGGGATGACCGGGATCGGCCGCAAGATGCCGGTCACGATGCTGGCTTTTCTCGTCGCCTCGCTCAGCATCATCGGGCTGCCGCCGCTTGGCGGGACCTGGAGCAAATGGACGCTCGCGCTCGGCGCGCTCGATGCCGGCTACGTCATCGTCGTCGGCGTGCTGATGCTGAGCTCGTTGTTGAGCGTCGCCTATCTGTTGCCGATCGTGGCGCGCGGGTTCTTCCTGCCGCCGGGAGAGGGCAATATTGCCGTCGAAGAAGCGCCGGCCGCCTGTCTGATCGCACTCTCGTGCACGGCGCTCCTTTGCATCGTCCTGTTCTTCCTCGCGGGACGGATCGAGACGCTGCTCGCAGGACTCTAGGAGGTCCGAACCATGACCGACAAACCCGATCCGCCTGAAAAGACCTATTGGCTGGACAATCCGCGCAATGTGGATCGGATGGTCCATGGCTTCTACGTCGTCTGCGGCCTGCTGCTCGCGATCGACGTCTTCGTTCCGAAGCACGGACCCTTCGCGCTCGAGCATGTCTACGGCTTTTATGGCCTGTTCGGATTTGTCGCCTGCGTAATCCTCGTGCTCACCGCCAAGCAGTTGCGCCGCGTCCTCATGCGGCCCGAGGATTATTATGATCGCTGAACTTTCTCCCGGCCTCATTCTGATCCTGGGCGGCCTGCTGGTGACGCTGCTGCCGGCGCGCATGCGGCCATGGCTCATGATCGCGCTGCCGATCGTGGCCTTTGCGCATCTGCTGACGCTGCCGCTTGGAGAATCTGGCCGGCTGCAATTCATGGGCCTGTCGCTCGTCACGCTGCGCGTCGACAAGCTCAGCCTGCTGTTCGGTTATGTCTTTCTGCTGGCCGCCTTTCTCGGCGGCCTCTATGCGCTGCACGTGCGCGACACGGTCCAGCAAGCGTCCGGTCTTGTCTACGCCGGCAGTGCGATCGGCGCCGTCTTCGCGGGCGATCTGGTGACATTGTTCATCTTCTGGGAAGGCATCGCCATCGCCTCCGTGTTCCTGATCTGGGCCGCGCGCAACGAGCGCGCCTACCGCGCCGGCATGCGTTATCTCGTCATCCATGTCGGCTCCGGCGTACTGCTGCTGGCCGGCGTTCTCATTCACTACCGGCAGACCGGCTCGCTGGCATTCGGTGCGCTCGGGCTTGGTTCGCCCGGATCGGCGCTGATCTTCCTCGCCTTCGGAATCAAATGCGCGTTTCCGTTCCTGCACAATTGGCTGCAGGACGCCTATCCGGAATCGACCGTATCCGGCACCGTGCTGCTCTCGTCATTCACCACCAAGGTCGCCGTTTACGCGCTCGCGCGCGGGTTCGCCGGCACGGAAATTCTGGTGCCGATCGGCGCGGCCATGACCGCGTTTCCGATCTTCTATGCCGTCATCGAAAACGATCTGCGGCGCGTGCTGGCCTACAGCCTCAACAACCAGCTCGGCTTCATGGTTGTCGGCATCGGCATCGGCACGGAGCTCGCGCTCAATGGCGCCGTCGCCCATGCCTTCGCGGACATCCTGTTCAAGGCGCTGCTGTTCATGTCGATGGGCGCCGTCCTGTTCCGGGTCGGTACCGCGAAGGGCTCCGAGCTCGGCGGTCTCTACAAGTCGATGCCATGGACGACCGGCTTCTGCATCGTCGGCGCCGCGTCGATTTCCGCCTTCCCGCTGTTCAGCGGATTCGTGACCAAATCGATGGTCATCGCGGCGGCGATGGACAAGGGTCATTTCTGGACCTGGATCATATTGCTGTTCGCGAGCGCGGGCGTGTTCCACCACGCCGGCATCAAGATCCCCTATTTCGCATTCTTCGGGCACGATTCCGGAAAGCGCTGCGCGGAGGCGCCCGCGCACATGCTGGCCGCCATGGCGATCGCGGCGGTGTTCTGTATCGGCATCGGCAGCTTCCCGACCCTGCTCTATTCCATCCTGCCGTTCCAGGCCGAATTCCATCCCTACAGCCTCGATCACGTCGTCGGACAGGTGCAGTTGCTGTTCCTGTCGGCGCTCGCGTTCACGCTGCTGATGCGCACCGGGATCTATCCGCCCGAGCTGCGCTCCACCAATCTGGATTTCGACTGGTTCTATCGCCGTGCAGGACGCGGGCTCGCGCTTGCGACAGGGCATCTGGCCGAGCGGGCCTGGCGCTTCGTCGCCGCTTGCGGGGCGCGTGCCGCGCGTGAAGCCGTCGTTACGGTCGAGCGTGGCCTTGGCCCGCAAGGCATCCTCGCGCGCACTTGGCCGACCGGCGTGATGGCGTTCTGGACCACGATCATGCTCGCGGCCTACCTGATCCTGTCGTATCTCTGACGCGAAGCCGGCGATCCGGAGACGCTTGCCTTCGCCGCCTTAATCGGCACCGAGATCGTTCATGCCATGACTGAATTTCGGTGCGGGGAAGCCTAAAACGCCTAGACAACCTTCAGTTGAAGCTGGAATAATGTCACGCCTCGGGACGAGGGACATGATGGCCGACCAATTGTGCGACTTCGGACAAGTGGCAAAGGGTCTTGCGAGAAACCCACTCGGCATAATCGCCCTCTTCATAGTTCTCGTTTACGGCCTCGCGTCTCTGGTAATCATATTCTCCGGTTCGATGACTCCATCTGAGCGGACGCCGATAATCTATTTTCTAGTCTCATTTCCCATTATCGTCCTTTCTGTCTTCGCTTGGCTGGTGAGTTGCCACAGCGAAAAGCTGTTTGCTCCATCTGATTTCAGAAACGAAGACAACTACGTAAGAATGAAGCTTTCGGCTGCGGTGTCCTTGGGCGTAGCCGCGACGAAAAGCCCCAAAATATTTCGATCGAAGACGTCGAAGGAATTGTGCGCACGGTTCAAAAAATTCCTGCCGCACGAGATTCGGCAAGCTTTCGGGAGACCAACCAAATCCTCTGGGTAGATGACCGTCCGGAAAACAATGTTTACGAACGAAAGGCCTTTGAGTCAGTCGGATTCGAATTCACGCTTTCTTTGAATACCAAGGATGCTCTTGATCAGCTTTCGCGGCAGGAATTTTGCGCCGTGATTTCTGACATGGGACGTCGAGAAGGACCGCGGGAAGGATACGTTCTTCTTGATGAGATGCGCCGACGCGGGGATAAGACGCCGCTTTTCTTCTACGCAGCATCGAATGCTCCTGAGCATAAACGAGAAACAAAGGAGCATGGCGGGCAAGGCTGTACTAACAACTCAAATGAACTTTTTGAAATGGTTACACACTCAGTGTGGTCATCACGGACGCCCGTTGGATCTTTTGACCTTCATCGCGGCAGAGGAAGACTTCGTTAAAATCGATGATCCTAAGCGCAACACGCAACAAGCCGCTGCGACCCCAGAAGAGAGGCCGCGTTTTCGGTGAAAGAGTGTTGGTCGGCCTTAATTGATCCCCGGCTGCGCGAAGAGGACGCCGCCGAAGATCAGCCAGGCGAGGAGCAGCGTCCAGAACACGTTGATCGCCTGCGCGCCAAGGAAGGCGATGGCAGGGCGCCCCTGCTCGGCCGTCGCGAGCTCGACCACCTTGGTCTCGAGCCCGATGCAGACGAACGCGAGCGCGAACCACCAGGTGCGGATTTCGCCGAGCGCCGAGCGCGTGCCGGCGACGAGATCGGCCGGCAGCACGAACGAGAAGATGGCGGAGGCGACGACAAAGCCGATCACGAATTTCGGAAAGCGCTCCCAGATCACGCCCGCACTCGGGCGCTCGCCCTTCTTGCGGTCCTTCATCGCCCACCAGATCGCGAGCATGAAGGCGGCGATGCCGATCAGCGCGTTCTGCGAGAATTTCACGATCACGCCGGTCTTCATGGCGGCGTCGCTGATCAGCGCGCCGGCCGCGACCACCGAAGCGCTGGTGTCCAATGTGCCGCCGAGCCAGGCGCCGGCGATGAGTTCGTTCATGCCGGTCGCCTTCGCGATCCACGGCATGACGATCATCATCGGCACCGCCACGATCAGCACCAGCGAGGTGACATAGGATAATTTCTTCTTGTCGCCCCGGATCGCGCCGCAGGCGGCGATCGCGGCCGAGACGCCGCAGATCGACACGGCGGTCGAGAGCATGGCGGCGAATTCATCGTCCACGCGCAACTGCCGGCACAGCCAGAAGCACGCATACCAGACCACGAACACCACCAGCACCGCCTGTAAAATTCCGAGCGCGCCGGCCTGCAGCACTTCCAGGAACAGAAGGCTGGCGCCGAGGATGACAAGACCGATCTTGATGAAGAACTCGGTCTGCACCGCGGGCTTGAGCCACTTGGGAACGCCAATTGTGTTGGAGATGAGCAGCCCGAGGAACAGCGCGAAGATGACGTATTCGATGCCCCAGTTGACGAACAATCCGTTGCCCGCGAGCAAGCGCGCAAGGAACGCGAGCGCGAACACCACCGGCAGGCCGATCAGGAACGGCACCACCGGCCGGCCGAGGAGCGCGATACCGGCCGCGGCCACGATCAGGAATCCGATGCCGATATAGAGAACCTTCGAGAGATTTCCGGCGCTGAAAATCCTGGTTTCGGCAGTCGCCGCCGCGTGCCCGCGAATGTCCTTGCCGAGCGCGCCGGCGACGGTGCGGCTGCCGAGCGCGGCGAGCTTGCCGGCTTCGGTTTCGATCGCCTTGCGGTCGGTCCCCGCAAGCGCCGTCTTCAGATTTGTCGCAAACGTTGCGACATTCTGCTGCCGCCTGGCACTGGCCTCAGCGATGACATTGTCGAGCGCGGCATTCCAGCCGGGCGTCGAGGACGCGATCTGCGCGTCGGTGGTCCAGCGGAAGCTCGAGACGGCGTTGCGGAGATCCACGGCCTTGAATGCGAACAGCGCGAGAATAACCGCGATCACCGCAAAGCCGAGAACGGTGGCGACCCAGTCCTCGGTACGCCAGGCCGGAGCAGCGGCTGCGGATTGCGCGCTCGTTCGCGATGCGTTCGGCTTGCCTGCGCGTTTGATCGCTACCGATTTCGCCATCTCGTCACCCCACGGTCGTGTTGCGTCTGTCCTGCAACACTTTGCTACCGTAAATGCACCAGCAATCCATTCTGATTTTGAGATAGATCAAAAACGTTCTATTCCTGCGGCAGCCCGCCTTCTGATAGATTTTTCCATCGATCGCTTTCGCTTGCTCACAAAACCGCTGCATCAAAAAAGCCCCCGGGAGAGAACCGTCATGACTGCCAGCAACGACTGGACACCGAGCCTGCGCTATCCGGACCCTGCGATCCGCTCGCTCGATCCGCGCTTCGACA